>NZ_CP085704.1:0-517500 GCF_020691745.1 Pseudomonas sp. HN2-3 | reverse complement strand
CTTGAGGGTAACCCGGCCAAACGCCTTTTTGCCCGCCTGACATACATGGGTAGCACCCAGCGCAAACACGAAGTCGCGATCAACCACCGCACCATCAACCTTGACCGCGCCGCCATTAAGCAGATCGCGCGCCATTGCCGAGTTCTTCACCAGGCCGGCACGGTTCAGCACCGCAGCAATCGGCAAGTCTTCAGCCGCAGCAACCTCGATCTCAGGCAAGTCTTCCGGCAACTCGCCCTCCTTCATACGGTTGCCCGCCGCACGGTGAGCATTGGCGGCAGCCTCTTCGCCATGGAAACGCGCAACAATCTCTTCCGCCAGCTTGATCTTGATGTCGCGCGGGTTCGCGCCATTGGCAACATCAGCACGGAACTGGTCGATCTCCTCCATCGAGCGGAAGCTCAGCAACTCGAAGTAACGCCACATCAGCGTGTCAGGGATAGACACCAGCTTGCTGTACATCACCCCAGGCGCTTCCTGGATACCCACATAGTTACCCAGCGACTTGGACATCTTCTTCACGCCGTCGAGCCCTTCGAGCAGCGGCATGGTCACGATGTTCTGCGCTTCCTGGCCGTAGGCGCGCTGCAGCTCGCGCCCCATGAGCAGGTTGAATTTCTGGTCGGTACCGCCCAGCTCCACGTCAGCTTTCAGCGCAACGGAGTCATAACCCTGCACCAGCGGGTAGAGGAACTCGTGGATCGCGATCGGCTGATTGGTGGTGTAACGCTTGTCGAAATCATCGCGCTCGAGCATGCGCGCCACAGTGTACTGCGACGCCAGGCGGATGAAGTCGGCCGGGGTCAGCGTGTCCATCCAGGTGGAGTTGAACGCAACCTCAGTCTTGGCCGGGTCGAGAATCTTGAACACCTGCTGCTTATAGGTCTCGGCGTTGTCCAGCACCTGCTCGCGAGTCAGCGGCGGACGCGTAGCGCTCTTGCCGCTCGGGTCACCGATCATCCCGGTGAAGTCACCGATCAGGAAGATGACCTGGTGGCCCAGCTCCTGGAACTGGCGCAGCTTGTTGATGAGCACGGTGTGCCCCAGGTGCAGGTCAGGCGCGGTCGGATCGAAACCTGCCTTGATACGCAGAGGCTGGCCGCGCTTGAGCTTCTCCACCAGTTCCGACTCGACCAATACTTCTTCCGCACCGCGCTTGATAAGCGCCAGCTGCTCTTCAACCGACTTCATAGACAGACCCGCAAGGCTCAGATTCAAGGGGAGCCAACCATACAAGATCGGCCATCAAATACAAGTTTCGCAATAGAATGTGACCCGCAGGCAGCCTTGCGGCGTCTACGCGCCCTTGCGTGAAAATGGATTTGGTTATATTTTATACAGTTATTTCATCTTCATCATGTCATTCATCTTTTCCATATTCACTTTTCTTCAAAAAGTCACCTTACCTATGACCAACGAACCGCCTAAAGCGCCCCCGCTTTATCCGAAAAGCCATCTGTTGGCCGCCAGCGGCATCGCCGCCCTGCTCAGCCTGGCCCTGCTGGTATTTCCTTCCAGCGAAGTCGAAGCCAAGAAAACCACCCTCAACCTCGAACTGGAAAGCCCGGTCGAACAATTGAAGGAGGAGTCCAAGGCCGCCCCGCTCGTACACGCTGAGGCAGAGCAAGGCTCGCCGTTCGCCCAGATCGAAGAAGCCGACACGGCTACCCAGAAGGCGGACCAACAAACGCCTGCGCCAGAACCGGTCGCCGAAGCCAAGCAACCTGGCCACCGCGAAGTCACCGTAGCGCGGGGTGACACGTTGTCCACCCTGTTCGAAAAAGTCGGCCTGCCAGCCAGCGCAGTCCATGAAGTACTGGCCAGCAACAAGCAGGCGAAGCAGTTCAGCCAGCTCAAGCACGGCCAGGTGTTGCAGTTCGAACTCGACAAAGACGGCCAACTGACCAACCTGCACAGCAAAGTCAGCAACCTCGAAACCATTCGCCTGACCAAAAGCGCCAAGGGCTACAGCTTCAACCGCGAAATCAGCAAGCCTGTGGTCCGCACGGCCTACGCCCACGGCGTGATCAAGAGCTCCCTGTCGGCCTCCGCACAGCGTGCCGGACTGTCGCACAGCCTGACCATGGACATGGCACGGGTGCTGGGCTACGACATCGACTTCGCCCAGGACATCCGCCAGGGTGACGAATTCGACGTGGTGTACGAGCAGAAAGTCATGGATGGCAAGGTGATCGGCACCGGTAACATCCTGTCCGCTCGCTTTACCAACCGCGGCAAGACTTACACCGCCGTGCGCTACACCAACAAACAGGGCAATACCAGCTACTACACTGCCGACGGCAACAGCCTGCGCAAAGCGTTCATCCGCACTCCGGTGGATTTCGCCCGCATCAGCTCGCGCTTTTCCGCTGGCCGTAAACACCCGATTCTGAACAAGATCCGCGCCCACAAAGGCGTTGACTATGCCGCCCCGCGCGGCACACCGATCAAGGCTGCCGGTGACGGCCGCATCGAGCTGGCTGGGCGCCGGGGTGGCTACGGTAATACCGTGATCATCCAGCACGGCAACCGCTACAAAACCCTGTACGGTCACATGCAAGGCTTCGCCAAAGGCATCAAGACCGGCGGCTCGGTCAAGCAGGGCCAGATCATCGGCTACATCGGCACCACCGGCCTTTCCACCGGGCCGCACTTGCATTACGAGTTCCAGGTCAACGGCGTGCACGTCGACCCGCTAAGCCAGAAAGTGCCGATGGCCGACCCGATCGCCAAGGCTGAACGCTCACGCTTCATGCAGCAGAGCCAGCCACTGATCGCCCGCATGGATCAGGAAAAGGCCACCATGCTCGCTGCGAACAAGCGCTGAGTCATGGCGCTTTATCTGGGGGTGATGTCCGGTACCAGCCTCGATGGCCTGGACATCGCCCTGATCGAACAACGCGAGCAGCCAGCACTGCTCGCTACTCATTACATCCCCATGCCCGCCGACCTGCGCCAGGGCCTGCTGAGCCTTTGCGCCAGCGGCCCTGACGAGATTGCCCGCGCCGCCCTGGCCGAGAACCGCTGGGCCAGCCTGGCAGCCGAAGGCATTGGCCACTTGCTCGCAAGCCAGGGGCTTGCGCCAAGCGCCATCCGCGCCATCGGCAGCCATGGCCAGACCATCCGCCACGAGCCTGCTCGTGGCTTCACCGTGCAGATCGGCAACCCGGCACTGCTTGCCGAGCTTACCCAGATCAGCGTGATCGGCGACTTCCGACGCCGCGATGTGGCCGCTGGCGGGCAAGGGGCACCCTTGGTACCGGCATTTCACGAAACACTGTTCAGCCATCTGGGCCAACGGCTCGCCGTGCTCAATGTGGGGGGGTTCAGCAACCTCAGCCTGATTGCCAACGACACGCCGGTGCATGGTTTCGACTGCGGGCCAGGCAATGTGTTGCTGGACGCCTGGATCGAGTTCAAGCGCGGCCAGCACTACGACGCTGACGGTGCCTGGGCAGCCAGTGGCGAGGTGATCGAAGCGCTGCTTGCAGCCCTGTTGAGCGACCCGTTCTTTGCCGGCGCCGGCCCCAAGAGTACGGGGCGCGAGGTGTTCAACCTGGCGTGGCTGCAAGGGCACCTGAGCAAACTGCCGCCCTACCGTGACCAGGATGTGCAGGCGACCCTGCTGGAGCTGACCGCTCGCAGCATCATCGACTCACTGCGTAACGCTCAGCCGGGCACCGAGGCGCTGCTGGTATGCGGTGGCGGGGCCCGCAACGGGGCATTGATGCGCCGGCTCGCCCAGCTGTTGCCGGGCGCCCAGGTGGCCAGCACTGCGGCCCATGGCGTCGACCCGGACTGGGTAGAGGCCATGGCCTTCGCCTGGCTGGCCCATTGCTGCCTGGAAGGTATCCCAGCCAACCGCCCGAGTGTGACCGCTGCCCGCGGCTTGCGCGTGCTCGGCGCCATCTACCCGGCGTAAGGCCCCAGCACAATGCAAAACGCCGCGCAAATGCGCGGCGTTTTCGTACAGCCCGTGATCAGATCGAGAACGAAGAACCACAACCGCAGGTGGTGGCGGCGTTCGGGTTCTTGATGACGAAGCGCGAGCCTTCCAGACCTTCCTGGTAGTCCACCTCGGCACCCGCCAGATACTGGAAGCTCATCGGGTCGACCACCAGCGACACGCCTTCACGCTCGACGATGGTGTCATCCTCGGCCACATCTTCATCGAAGGTGAAACCGTACTGGAAGCCCGAGCAGCCACCGCCGGTCACGAATACCCGCAACTTCAGACGCTCATTGCCTTCCTCGTTGACCAGGGTCTTCACCTTGTGGGCTGCCCCTTGGGTGAATTCCAGACCGGTAGGGGTGAAGGTTTCGACGCTCATGCTGATTCTCCCGGCGCAGTTGCCGCCATAAAACTCGATGACGCGCATTATCCGCTTCTCCGAGAAAATTGGTCAAGAATTGTGCGGCTTTAGTCGCGCCCATAAAAAGGCCCGCACTCGGCGGGCCTTGTGCCAGCTTGTGCCCTTATGGGAGCAGGCCCGCGTGGGACAGGCCCATGCGCTCATCCAGGCCGAACAGGATGTTGAGGTTCTGCACCGCCTGGCCCGAGGCACCTTTGACCAAGTTGTCGATGACCGAAAGCACCACCACCAAGTCCCCCCCTTGCGGGCGATGAACGGCAATACGGCAGACGTTGGCACCGCGCACACTGCGGGTTTCCGGGTGGCTACCGGCCGGCATCACATCCACGAACGGCTCATCGGCGTAACGCTTCTCGAACAGCGCCTGCAGATCGACCGAAGTATCAACCACGGTGGCGTACAGGGTGGCGTGGATGCCGCGGATCATGGGCGTCAGGTGTGGCACGAAGGTCAGGCCGATGTCCTTGCCCGCCGCCAGGCGCAAGCCCTGGCTGATTTCCGGCAGGTGGCGATGACCTTTGACCGCGTAAGCCTTCATGCTTTCGCCAGCCTCGCAGAACAGCGAACCCACCGCCGCACCCCGCCCGGCGCCGCTGACGCCCGACTTGCAGTCGGCAATCAGGCGCGATGGGTCGGCCAGGCCGGCCTCCAGCAATGGCAGGAAGCCCAGCTGGGTTGCCGTCGGGTAGCACCCCGGCACTGCAATCAGGCGAGCCTGGCGGATTTTCTCGCGATTCACTTCAGGCAGGCCGTAGACGGCGTCCTTGAGCAGCTCCGGCGCGCCGTGAGGCTGGCCGTACCACTTGCCCCATTCGGTGGCATCCTGCAGGCGGAAATCGGCCGACAGGTCGATCACCTTGGTTCCGGCCGCCAGCAGTTCGCCGGCCAGGGCGTGGGCAACGCCGTGGGGCGTTGCAAAAAACACCACATCACACGCCGCCAAGGCTTTGCTGTCCGGCACACTGAACGCCAGGCCGTCATAGTGGCCGCGCAGGTTCGGGTACATGTCAGCTACCGCCACGCCCGCTTCGGAGCGCGAAGTGATGACCGCCACTTCGGCCTGAGGATGCTGTGCCAGCAGACGCAACAGCTCGACGCCGGTGTAACCCGTGCCGCCGACGATACCGACCTTGATCATAACGCTTGCCCCTTATCAACGAGCCCACTGGAAAGCGCACGATAATAGGGGTGCAAGCCGCCTGTAACAACTCTTCGGGTGACCCTTCGGGCGCTTGACCACTACTATCTGACGACCGTGAAAACCTGAAGGAACTCCCTCAATGCTTTACCTATGGATCAAAGCGCTACATATCGTCAGCGTGGTCTGCTGGTTCGCCGGCCTGTTCTACCTGCCCAGGCTGTTCGTCTACCACGCTCAGAGCCAGGACAACATCAGCCAGGACCGCTTCGTGACCATGGAACGCAAGCTGTACCGCGGCATCATGAACCCGGCCATGATCGCCACCTATGTGTTCGGTGGCTGGATGCTCTACCTGACTCCGGGCTGGCTGAGCCAAGGCTGGTTGCATGCCAAGCTCACCCTGGTGATTCTGCTGACCGGCTACCATCACATGTGCGGCGCCCAACGCAAACGCTTCGCCAGCGGCGCCAATACCCGCAGCCACGTCTACTATCGCTGGTTCAACGAAGTCCCGGTGCTGTTCCTGCTGGGTATCGTAATTCTCGTGGTGGTCAAACCGTTCTGACGGTAACCCCCTACAGGAGCCTTGCCATGTCATTGCCCGCCTCGCTCGAACAACGCCTGCGCCTGCCCGTGGTCGCCGCACCGATGTTCCTGATCTCCAACCCCAGGCTGGTCCTGGCCTGCTGCGCCGCCGGCGTGGTCGGCAGCTTCCCGGCCCTGAACCAGCGCGACAGCGCAGGGTTCAAGGCCTGGCTCGAGGAGATCGAGGCCGGGCTTGCCCAACTGCAAGCACCGGCACCCTATGCCGTGAACCTGATCGTGCACCCGACCAACCCTCGCCTGCAGGCGGACCTTGCCCTGTGCGTGGCGCACAAGGTGCCGATCGTCATCACCAGCCTGGGCGCGGTGAAGGAGGTAGTCGATGCCGTGCACAGCTACGGCGGGCTGGTGTTCCACGACGTTACCACACGCCGCCATGCCGAGAAGGCCGCCGAGGCGGGTGTCGATGGTCTGATCGCAGTGGCGGCGGGCGCTGGCGGCCATGCCGGCACCTGGAGCCCATTCGCCCTGGTGGCCGAGATCCGGCAGTTTTTCGACAAGACCCTGCTGCTGGCGGGCTGCATCAACCACGGCCATGAGGTCCTGGCGGCGCAACTACTGGGTGCCGACCTTGCCTACATGGGCACCCGCTTCATCGCCACCACCGAAAGCCAGGCCCAGGCTGCCTACAAGCAGATGCTGCTCGATGCCCATGCCGTCGACATCATCCACACCCCGGCAGTGTCCGGCATCCCGGCCAGCTTCCTGCGGCCGAGCCTGGAACAGGCGGGCTATGACATGAACGCACTCACGCATGGCCATGAACCGGGCAAGCTCAAACCGATCGACGACGAAGCCAAGGCCTGGAAAACCGTATGGTCGGCAGGCCAGGGGGTGGGCGATATCCATGACCTGCCCAACGCCAGCGCACTGATCGAACGCCTGCAAAGTGAGTACCGGGAAGCCCTGGATCGCTGCCAGGGTATTCGCGCCCAGGCCTTGTAGCAAAAGGCAACACCTTGCCCGGCCAAGCTGTACACTAGGCGCCCTCTTCAGCCCCAGGAGCCTTTGCATGACCCGTTACGCCATGATCACTGGTGCTTCCAGCGGCCTGGGCCTGGCCCTGGCGGAAGCGCTGGCACGGCGCGGGCGCAACCTGATCCTGGTGGCACGCCAGCGCGAGACGCTGGAGCCGGTGGCCATCGAGCTGACCCAACGCTTCGGTGTCGAGGTACTGTTCCGAGCCTGCGACTTGAGCCAGCCCCTTCGCCTGTCGGGCTTCGTGCTCGAACTGGAGGAAGGCGAGCGGCGTATCGACCTGCTGGTCAATTGCGCAGGCCTGCGCACCTATGGGCCGTTTCTGGCCCATGAGTGGGCCGACGAGCAGAACCTGCTGGAGGTCAATATCCTGGCCATGAGCCGCTTCTGCCATGCCATCGGCAACCTGATGGCAGTCCAGGGCGGCGGGCAGATCCTCAATGTGGCGGGCCTGGCCGGTGTCGCGCCGGGCCCCTGGATGGCGGCCTACGCGGCCAGCAAAGCCTATGTGCTGAGTTTCTCCCAGGCACTGCGCGAAGAGCTCAAGCGCACTGGCATCAAGGTCTCGGTGCTATGCCCAGGCCCCGTGCGCTCATCGCGCCGGCGCATTCCTCGGCTCGAAGGCGGCACCCGCTGCCTCAGCCCAGAAGAAGTGGCGCTTTACACGGTGCGCGCCCTGGACAAGAACCGCACACTCATCACACCCGGCCGGCGCAATCGCTGGCTGGCATTCGCGCCGCGCCTGCTGCCCCGCTGGCTGGTGCGCAAGCTCGCTGGGGTGATCCATCGCCGCTACTGCCCGGTCGGAATGGAATAGCCACTGGGCGAGCGGCGCCCGGCTGAGTACACTCGGCCCGGACCCTCACCATGGAGCAAGTGCTGTGGACGATTTATTTACCAGGATCATCAACCGGGAAATCCCGGCGAAGATCATTTACGAGGACGACCAGGTTCTGGCGTTCCACGATATCGCCCCCCAGGCGCCCGTGCATTTTCTGGTCATCCCGAAAAAGCACATCCGCACCCTCAATGACCTGACCGAAGAGGACAAAGGCCTGGCCGGTCACATCCTGTTCACCGCCCAGCGTCTGGCCAAGGAACTTGGCTGCGAAGAGGGCTTCCGCGTGGTCATGAACTGCAACGAACTGGGTGGGCAGACCGTCTACCACATTCACATGCACGTGCTTGGCCAGCGCCAGATGCACTGGCCGCCGGGCTGATCCAGGGCAAGCGACCCTTGCGCTATTGCGGTAAACTGTCGGGCACACTCTTGCGGAGGTGCCCGATGGCTACCGAACGTCACTACTCGCCGCTCGACCGCTTGTTGCTGCAGGCCGATACCGCCATGCGCACCTTGCTGCCCTTCAGCGGCCAACCGTCCCGCCCATCCCCGGCCATCGTCCAGCCGGATGCCGACCTGGATGACGCCCAGAGCCGCCACATTGCCGGCCTCATGCGCATCAACCATACCGGCGAAGTCTGCGCCCAGGCGCTGTACCAAGGCCAGGCACTGACCGCCAAACTGCCCCAGGTACGCAAAGCCATGGAGCACGCCGCCGAGGAAGAAATCGACCACCTGGCCTGGTGCGAACAGCGCATACGCCAGTTGAATAGCCACCCAAGCGTGCTCAACCCGCTGTTCTACGGCATGTCGTTCGGCATTGGCGCGCTCGCCGGCCTGGTCAGCGACAAGGTCAGCCTGGGTTTCGTCGCCGCCACCGAGCATCAGGTGTGCAAACACCTGGACGAACACCTGGAGCAGATTCCGCACGAGGACGAAAAGTCTCGCGCCATTCTCGAACAAATGCGCATAGATGAAGAGCAGCACGCCGAGTCTGCCCTCGAGGCGGGCGGCTATCGTTTTCCAGCCCCGGTGCGTTTCGGCATGAGCCTGCTGGCCAAGGTCATGACCAAGAGCACCTACCGTATCTGAAGGTAAACCCATGACGGAACGATTCAGCGCCAAGGACCTGGCGCGCGCCGTGCACGCCGGCATCCTCCAGCCGGGCCAGGATCAAGCCCTGCTGCAGTTTCTACACCAGCAACCGGCAACGCGCGGCAGCTTCCAGCTGGCGCACGTCGCGTTCTACTTCGGCGCCTTGCTCATCATGGGCGCCATGGGCTGGCTGCTCACCGAAGCCTGGATGCAGATCGGCGACTGGGCACTGCTGGCCATCGCCACGCTGTACATCCTCTTGTTGACGCTCTTCGCCCTCAACCTGCAACGGCGCGCACAACCGGTAGCCGCCGGCGTGCTGGCGGCGGTCGCGGTGAGCATCGTGCCGCTGGCGGTGTTTGCCATCGAGCGTCTGGTCGGCTGGTGGCCACTGGATGACAGGCAATCGGCCTATCACCAGTACTACACCTATGTGCAGGGCGGCTGGTTGTTGATGGAAGCCGCCACAGTGGTCGCCGGGCTGCTGATGCTGCGGCTGATCCCTTTCCCGTTCATCGTGATGCCGATCGCCATGGCGTTGTGGTTCATGTCGATGGACCTCAGCGAGTGGTTCTTCGGTTCGCCGTTCAGCTGGGAGCAACGGCGCGAAGTATCGCTCTGGTTCGGCCTGGGGATGCTGCTGGTATTCCTGGTGGTGGACGGCCGCACCCGTGAGGACTATGCCCACTGGGGCTATCTGGCCGGGCTCGCGGCGTTCTGGGGTGGGCTGACCTTGGTGGACAACGGTAGCGAGCTGGGCAAGGCCCTCTACTGCCTGATCAATATCGGGCTGATGGCCATCGCCGTGCTGTTGCGCAGGCCGGTGTTCATGGTGTTTGGGGCGTTGGGGGTGGCGGCTTATCTGGGGTATCTGTCTTACGAGGTGTTTGCCGAGTCGCTGCTGTTCCCGGTGGTGGTGACGTTGATCGGGCTGGGAGTTATCTGGCTGGGGTTGGCTTATCAAAAGCGGCGGGAGCGGTTGAGCCAGGCATTCAGAAACGTAGTACCGCAGTGGTTGCAAGTTGCCCTTCCGGCACTGCGCAACTGAAGACAGCCGGGGCTGCAACGCAGCCCAGACATTTCGGACTCAACCCAACTCTACGATCTCGTAGCCGTGGGTGATCTCGACGCCCGCGCGCTCCAGCATGATCGACGCAGAGCAGTATTTCTCGGCCGACAGCTCAACTGCCCGCTTGACCTGGGCCTCTTTCAAGCCACGGCCCTTCACCACGAAGTTCATGTGGATCTTGGTGAACACTTTCGGGTCTTCGCTGGCGCGCTCGGCCTCCAGGAACGCCTCGCAGCTCTCCACCGCCTGGCGCGACTTCTTCAAGATGCTGACCACATCGAAGCTGCTGCAGCCACCCAAGCCCAGCAACAGCATTTCCATCGGGCGCACGCCCAGGTTTCGGCCACCAGCCTCAGGCGGGCCGTCCATCACGACGACATGCCCGCTCCCCGACTCGCCGAGGAACATCGCGTCACCGGCCCACTGGATACGTGCCTTCATCTACCTGGACTCCTAATTTTCGGAAAAGGGTGTCAGCTTAGACCTTGTGTGGCTGTCGGAAAAGCTCGAGACGTGTCGGTTTAGTACCGAAACATCCTGTAGTGTCTGATAAGCTGGCGCCAAATGACTGGCGCTTGCCGCCAGACACTTCCTACAAGAAGCCTATGTGTCGTATCGAACAGGATTTCGTGATGGTTGCCTCAGCCCTACCCGCCAAGATCAAGAATATCGACAAACTGCTGGTGCACTGCCAGCGCCGCCGCTACACCGCCAAGAGCAACATCATCTGCGCCGGCGATCGGGCCGAAACACTGTCGTTCATCATCAAGGGTTCGGTGACCATCCTCATCGAGGACGACGACGGTCACGAAATGATCATCGCCTACCTCAACAGCGGTGATTTCTTTGGCGAGCTGGGGCTTTTCGAACCCGTGGAAGGCGAGCAGCAGCGCAGCGCCTGGGTCCGCGCGAAGACCGAATGTGAAGTGGCAGAGATCAGTTACGACAAGTTTCGCGAGCTCTCACGTCAGGACCCAGACATCCTCTACGCCCTGGGTGGCCAGATGGCGCAGCGCCTGCGCAATACCACGCGCAAGGTCGGCGACCTGGCCTTCTTCGACGTGACCGGCCGTGTCGCCCGCTGCCTGCTCGAGCTGTGCAAGCAACCCGATGCAATGACCCACCCCGACGGCATGCAGATCAAGATCACCCGCCAGGAGATCGGCCGCATCGTCGGCTGCTCGCGTGAGATGGTCGGCCGCGTCCTCAAAGACCTTGAGGAGCGCAGCCTGGTGCAGGTAAAGGGCAAGACCATGGTGGTCTACGGTACCCGTTAGTCCTTGGGCAGGTCTGCAAGCACCTTGGCATAGGCCTGTGAGAGGCGCTCGAACCAGGGCGCTGAGGGCGCAACTTCGTGCAAGGCGATATGCGCATCGGCGCGGCAGCGCTGCTCCAGTTCGCAGCACTCGTTGAAGCGGTTGACGGCCGCGACCATCGACTCACGCTCGTTATCCAGCAACAGTGCGCCATGCACCAGCACCACCGGGCGTTTTCCGCCCAGCCCCTGGCGCCAGCGCTGGGCCGTGCCGACCAGTTTGCGACCATTGAGATTGACGTTGTAGCGGCCATCGCAGAACGCCCCGTCGATCTCGCCCACCGAAGCCACCCCGCCCCACTCGCATAGCACCTCGCACAGCGGCAGGCACAGGCGTTCGTAGGCATTCTCGATACGCCCATGGTCACCTTCGCTGCGCGGTGCCACGTACACCAGTGCCACATTCACCGTGGCATGCGATTGCGGCACCGGCTCACCGCCGGTCTCGCGCAACAGCACCGGCCAGCCGGCAATCGCAAGCTCGGCGCAGGCGGCTTCGAAGTTTTCCAGGCGGCTCATGCGGCGCGGCATGACCAGGGCATGGTCGGTCGGGCGCCAGAACAGCACACCGAATTCGCGCTCGCCGCGGCAGACCGCGGCCAGCAGGTCCTGCTCGGCATGCAGGCCTTGTTCAACAGTCAGTGCCAGGGGTTGATCGGTCATTGATCCACCTTTGATGTGATTGTTCACGATGCAGCCATTGCCCACAAAAAAGCCGGCAAAAGCCGGCTCGTCTTGGTCAGTCCAATGGCTGAACAGACTTCTTCACCTGTTCCGGGAAGAACAGCCGCTGCAGTTCAAGCCCCGGTTGCTCGGCACGCATGAACGCCTCGCCCACCAGGAACGAGTAAACCTCGTTGATTGCCATCAGCTCGACATCGGCACGGTTGAGAATACCGCTTTCGGTAATGGCCAGGCGCTCGCGCGGAATACGCGGCAGCAGGTCGAGCGTGGTCTCCAGGCTGACCTCGAAGGTGTGCAGGTTGCGGTTGTTGACGCCGACCAGCGGGGTATCGAGGGTGTTCAGCGCGCGCTCCAGCTCATCGCCGTCATGCACTTCGACCAGCACATCCAGGCCGACATCCTTGGCCGTGGCGGCCAGCTCGGCCATCTTCACGTCATCCAGCGCCGAGACGATCAGCAGCACGCAGTCGGCGCCCAGCGCCCGGGCCTCGACAATCTGGTAGGGGTCGATCATGAAGTCCTTGCGGATCACCGGCAGCGAAACTGCGCCGCGGGCCTGCTGCAGGTACGCATCAGCGCCCTGGAAGTAATCCACATCGGTCAGCACCGACAGGCAGGTCGCCCCGCCCTTCTCGTAGCTGACGGCGATGTCCGCCGGCACGAAGTGCTCGCGGATCACGCCCTTGCTCGGCGATGCCTTCTTGATTTCGGCAATGACCGCGGGTTGCTTGCGCTTGGCCTGCTCGATCAGCGCATTGGCAAAGCCACGGGGGGCGTCGGCGGCCTTGGCCAGGCGCTCCAGCTCGGCCAGGCTGACCCGGGCACTGCGCTCGGCCACTTCCTCGACTTTGCGGGCGAGGATCTTTTCCAGCACGGTCGGTACGCTCATGCTTCGTTCTCCAGCTTGAATACGGCGGTGAAGGCACCCAGTTCCTGCAGTTTTTCCCAGGCAAGCCCTGTATGCAGCACGTCGTGGGCAAGTTCGACGCCCTGCGCCAGGGTCATGGCATGATCAGCGGCATACAGCGCAGCGCCAGCATTGAGCACAATCATTTCGGCCGCCTTCTGGCCGTTCTCGGTCTTGCGCCGGCCCAGTGCATCACGAATCAGCTCGTACGAGGCCTGCGGGCCGTCGACGGCCAGGCCGTGCAGGCTCTGGCTCTTCATGCCGAGGTCTTCGGGCTCGACCCAATATTCAGTGATCTCGCCCTTCTTCAGCTCGGCAACGAAGGTCGGCGCCGCCAGGCTGAACTCGTCCAGGCCGTCCTTGGAGTGCACCACCAGTACATGCTTGCTGCCCATGCGCTGCAGCACTTCGGCCAGCGGGCGGCACAGTGCCTGGTTGAACACGCCGACCACCTGGTGCTTCACACCGGCCGGATTCGTAAGCGGGCCCAGCATGTTGAACAGGGTACGCAGGCCCAGGTCGCGACGCGGGCCAGCGGCGTACTTCATTGCCTTGTGATGGCTTTGCGCAAACATGAAACCGATGCCCAGGCTGTCGATGCAACGGGCGACCTGCACCGGGGTCAGGTTCAGGTAGATGCCGGCCGCTTCCAGCAGGTCGGCGCTGCCGCTCTTGCCCGAAACCGCGCGGTTACCATGCTTGGCCACCGGGCAACCGGCTGCGGCCAGGACAAACGCCGACGCCGTGGAAACGTTGAAGATGTTGGCGCCATCGCCGCCGGTGCCAACGATATCGACCACGCCATCGAGGCTCTTCAGCTCGACCTTGTCGGCCAACTCGCGCATCACCGAAACCGCACCGACGATCTCGTCGATGCTCTCGCTTTTCATGCGTATGCCCATCAGGAAGGCACCAATCTGCGCCTCGCTGCATTGGCCGGTCATGATCTGACGCATGACGTCGCTCATTTCTTCAGTGGACAGGTCCAGATGGCCGACGATGCGGCTCAGCGCGCTCTTGATATCCATGTTCGATCCTTAGCGGCGGCCGCCGGTCTGCTTGAGGAAGTTGGCGAACAGCTCGTGGCCCTGCTCGGTGAGGATAGATTCGGGGTGGAACTGCACCCCTTCGATGTTCAGCGTCTTGTGGCGCAGGCCCATGATCTCGTCGACCGCGCCGTCGGCATGAGCGGTCCAGGCAGTGACTTCCAGGCACTCGGGCAGGGTTTCACGCTTGACCACCAGGGAGTGGTAGCGGGTAACGGTGAGCGGGTTGTTGAGGCCGGCGAATACGCCCAGGTCGCGGTGCAGCACCGGGCTGGTCTTGCCGTGCATCACCTGACGGGCGCGCACTACGTCGCCGCCAAACGCCTGGCCGATGGACTGGTGGCCCAGGCACACGCCCAGAATCGGCAGCTTGCCGGCGAAATGCAGGATCGCCTCGATCGACACACCCGCCTCGCTCGGTGTGCAAGGGCCGGGGGAGACAACGATGCGCTCCGGGTTGAGGGCTTCGATTTCAGCGAGGGTCATTTCGTCATTGCGAATGACCTTGACCTCGGCACCCAACTCGCCCAGGTATTGAACGACGTTGTAGGTGAATGAGTCGTAGTTGTCGATCATCAGTAACATCGGGCTAAACCTCTTGAATCTACTGACTTTAGAATACGAACCTTGCTACACCGCCCGCAGCATGGCATTGCCACGAAGAGCATTCGGAAACGGATAAGAAGGCAAACAGAAACGGGCCGGGCTGGCCGGCAGGAGATAAAGTCAGGCGCGCCAACGCCAACGGGCGTGGGCCTTGATTACGCGCATCAAGAGTTTGCTGACGATCAACACAGGATAGGTCTCGCTCATACGTCCCCGCACAGTAGCCTACCGGGACGACGGGCGCAATATGCCTGTAAACACTGGGAAACGAATGGACTTGGGAGACAAGCCCCACGATTTGCTAAGGTCGATCGGGTAGTGCTCATAAAAACAATGAAAAGGATGTTCCCAGATGCGAAAAGCTCCATTGTTGCGTTTTACCCTCGCCACATTGGCCCTGGCCTGCAGCCAGGCGTTCGCCGCACCCTCCCCTTACTCGACCCTGATCGTGTTTGGCGACAGCCTGAGTGATGCCGGGCAGTTTCCGGACCTGACCGGTGGCACCGCAGGCATGCGCTTTACCAACCGCGATGCCGATGGCAACTATGCACCGGTATCGCCGATGATTCTCGGCGGTCGGCTGGGTATCTCCCCTGACGAACTCAACCCTTCCACGTCAGTGGGCATCCAGCCTGATGGCAACAACTGGGCGGTGGGTGGCTACACGACGCAGCAGATTCTCGATTCGATCACTACAACGTCCGAAACGGTCATTCCGCCAGGCAACGTTGGTGCAGGCGCGGTACTGCGAGACCGCCCTGGTTATCTGGCCAACGGCCTACGTGCCGACCCGAATGCACTCTATTACCTTACCGGCGGCGGCAACGACTTCCTTCAGGGTCTGGTAAACAGCCCCGCCGACGCTGCAGCTGCCGGAGGCCGCCTGGCCGCCAGTGCCCAGGCTCTGCAACAAGGTGGCGCACACTACATCATGGTCTGGCTATTACCCGACCTGGGCCAGACGCCAAACTTCAGCGGCACCCCACAGCAAAACCCGCTGTCGCAGCTCTCCAGCGTGTTCAACCAGTCGCTGCTCAATCAGCTCGGGCAGATCGACGCCGAAATCATCCCACTGAACATCCCCGTTCTGCTGGGTGAGGCCTTGGCCAGCCCCAGTCAGTTCGGCCTGGCCAGCGGCCAGAACCTGGTCGGCACCTGCTACAGCGGCAACAGCTGCGTCGAAAACCCGGTATACGGCGTCAACGGCACCACGCCCGACCCGACCAAGCTGCTGTTCAACGACTCGGTGCACCCGACCATTGCCGGCCAGCAGTTGATTGCCGACTACGCCTACTCAGTCATCTCCGCACCGTGGGAGCTGACCCTGCTGCCGGAAATGGCCCACGCCAGCCTGCGCGCCCACCAGGACGAACTGCGCAACCAGTGGCAAACACCCTGGCAAGCCGTGGGGCAGTGGCAGGCATTCGTCGCCACCGGTGCTCAGGACCTGGACTTTGACGGCCAGCGCAGCGCGGCCAGCGGCGACGGCCGTGGCTACAACCTGACGCTGGGTGGCAGCTATCGCGTGAACGATGCCTGGCGCCTGGGCCTGGCGGGCGGCGTTTACCGGCAGAAACTGGAGGCAGGGGAACAGGACTCGGACTACAAGCTCAACAGCTACCTGGCCACCGCTTTCGCCCAGTACCGCCAGGACCGCTGGTGGGCAGATGCCGCACTGACTGCCGGCCACCTGGACTACAGCGACCTCAAGCGCACCTTCGCCCTCGGCGTGAATGACCGCAGCGAGAAAGGCGATACCGACGGCGAGGCTTGGGCGCTGACGGGTCGGCTGGGCTATAACCTGGCCGCCGAGAGCAGCCCCTGGCAACTGGCGCCGTTCATCAGCGCCGATTATGCCCGGGTCAAGGTCGATGGCTATGACGAAAAGAGCGGGCGCTCGACCGCGCTGGGCTTCGATGACCAGGAGCGAACCTCCCGCCGGTTGGGTATCGGGCTGCTAGGCAGTGTGCAAGTGGCTGCGAGTACCCGGGTGTTTGCCGAGGTCGCTCAGGAACACGAGTTCGAGGATGACCAGCAGGATGTGACCATGCACCTGACGACGTTACCGGCCAACGACTTCACCCTGACCGGGTATACGCCGCATAGCGACCTGACCCGGGCCAGCGTGGGGCTGAGCCATGAGCTGGTGGCGGGGGTGCATGTGCGGGGGAACTACACCTGGCGCAAGAGTGATGAGTTGAAGCAGCAGGGGGTGAGCTTGGCGGTGAGTGTGGACTTCTGAATTTTGGGGCCGCTTTGCGGCCCCAAAACCCCATCACCTACTTGGCAGATGTCTGCTCAGCCAAGGCCACCGCACGGAACATCGCCCGGCGCTTGTTGATGGTTTCTTCCCATTCCAGCGCCGGCACCGAGTCCGCCACGATACCGCCACCCGCCTGCACATGCAGTTCGCCGTCCTTGATGACCGCGGTACGGATGGCAATCGCGGTATCCATGTTGCCGTTCCAGGCAAAATAGCCCACCGCGCCACCGTAAACGCCACGCTTGACCGGCTCCAGCTCGTCGATGATCTCCATCGCACGGATCTTCGGTGCACCCGACAGGGTCCCGGCCGGCAAAATCGCGCGCAATGCGTCCATCGCGGTCAGGCCCTCGCGCAACTGCCCGGTGACGTTGGAAACGATGTGCATCACGTTGGAGTAACGCTCGATCACCATCTTCTCGGTCAGGCGCACACTGCCCGTCGCCGACACACGGCCCACGTCGTTGCGGCCCAGGTCGATCAGCATCAAGTGCTCGGCGATTTCTTTCTCGTCCGACAGCAGGTCGTCTTCCAGGGCACGGTCCGCTTCCTCGGTAGCACCGCGCGGGCGGGTGCCGGCAATCGGGCGCACGGTGACCAGGTTGTCCTCGACCCGCACCAGCACTTCAGGCGAACTGCCGACCACATGGAAGTCGCCGAAATTGAAGAAGTACATGTACGGCGTCGGGTTGAAGCAGCGCAAGGCACGGTACAGGTCGATGGGCGCCGACTTGAAGTCGATCGACATGCGCTGGGACGGCACCACCTGCATGCAGTCACCCGCCAGGATGTACTCCTTGATGCGGCCAACCGCGTTTTCGTAATCCTCGCGGGTATAGCTGGAGCGGAACTCCGGCTCGGCCGCCTGCGGGCCGCTCAGGTCCAGGCCCCGGCGCGGGGTGATAGGCTGGCGCAATGTCTCCAGCAACCCTGCCAGGCGTGCCTTGCCTTGTTCGAAAGCCTGTTCCTCGGCCGGGTCTACCAGCACGATGGCGTGCATCTTGCCGGCCAGGTTGTCGAACACCACCACGGCGTCGGACACCATCAGCAGGATATCCGGCACACCCAATGGGTCCGGGTTCGGGCTTGCACCCAGACGCTTCTCCACATAGCGCACGCAGTCATAACCGAAGTAGCCGACCAAGCCGCCATTGAAACGTGGCAGGCCAGGGATATCGGCGACCTTGTAACGGTCCTTGAACGACTCGACGAAGGCCAGCGGGTCGTCGACGTCATGGCGCTCTACCTCGATGCCATCCTGCAGGATGCTCACCTGATAACCATGCACGCGCATCACGGTGCGCGACGGCAGGCCGATCATCGAGTAACGGCCCCATTTCTCCCCGCCCTGTACCGACTCGAGCAGATAGGAGTTGGGCTGATCAGCCAGTTTCAGGTAGATCGACAGCGGCGTGTCGAAGTCGGCCAGGGTTTCACAGGCCAGGGGGATGCGGTTGTAGCCGGCAGCGGCCAGGCGCAGGAATTCTTCGCGGGTCATGAGTAGCCTCGTGGCAAGCAGCAATAGGGTCAGGCAAACGGACGGGCCGGCAGGCGCCGGCGGGCAGAAGTCAGGCGCGCCAACGCCAACGGGCCAAGGCCTTGATGACTTTCATCCAGAATTTGCCAGTAACCGCCACGGTGGACTCTCTGTCTTGTGAGGCTTGAAGGTCCGCCAACGTTATCCCAGTGGCCGGGTCTGCGCAACCGGGCAGCAGCGCACGCAGATCGTCGATCACAAGGTTGGGCGACTCGTCGTTGATCGGCCGGCCATGGTTGTAGCCGTAGGTCAGGCCTACGCACTGCACACCCGCGGCCTTGGCGGCCAGGACATCGCTGCGCGAATCGCCGACGAACAGCGACTGTTGCGGCGTGACGCCGGCCATCTGCATGACGAACAGCAGCGCTGCGGGGTCGGGTTTCTTTTGTGGCAGGGTGTCGCCGCCGATGATCCAGCGGAAGTAGCGACCGATCTTCATCTGGTCCAGCAGCGGGGCAACAAAGCGCTCGGGCTTATTGGTGATCAGCGCCATCTCCACGCCTTGCTTGCGCAACCAGCGCAAGGTGTCTTGCACGCCGGGGTAAACCACGGTCAGTTCGTGGCTTTCGGCATAGGCATCCATGAACAGCGCCAGGGCCTGGTCGGCAAGCGCATCGTCCACCGACGCGTGCTCGATACCCCCTGCCAGCGCACGGCGCACCAGCACCTGGGCACCGTTACCCACCCAGTGGCGCACCGCATCAAGGCCTGCCGGCGGGCGCCCGAGTTCGAGCAGCATGCGGTCCACGGCGGCGGCCAGGTCTGGCACGGAGTCGATCAGGGTACCGTCCAGATCGAACATCACCAGCCTGGGCAGCGTCCCCGGGAACAGCTGCTCGAAGCCGCTCATGGGCGGGCCTGAGCCAGTTCGGCGCGCATCTTGGCGATGACTTCCTGGTAGTCCGGGGCATTGAAGATTGCCGAGCCGGCGACGAAGGTGTCGGCGCCAGCGGCGGCGATTTCGCGGATATTGTTGACGTTGACGCCACCGTCGATTTCCAGGCGGATATCACGGCCGCTGGCGTCGATCAGCGCACGCGCCTCACGCAGTTTGTCCAGGGTGCCGGGGATGAACTTCTGCCCGCCAAAGCCTGGGTTGACGCTCATCAGCAGGACCATGTCGACCTTGTCCATCACGTACTTCAGGGCATCCAGGCTGGTCGCCGGGTTGAACACCAGGCCGGCCTTGCAACCGCCGTCGCGGATCAGCTGCAGCGAGCGGTCGATGTGCTGGCTGGCTTCCGGGTGGAAGGTGATGTAGGTGGCGCCGGCTTCGATGAAGTCACCGATGATACGGTCAACCGGGCTGACCATCAGGTGCACGTCGATCGGCGCGGTCAGGCCGTACTTGCGCAGGGCGGTGCAGACCATCGGGCCGATGGTCAGGTTGGGTACGTAGTGGTTGTCCATCACATCGAAGTGAACGATGTCGGCACCAGCGGCCAGCACCTTGTCGACGTCCTCGCCCAGGCGGGCGAAATCGGCTGAGAGAATGGAGGGGGCAATAGCGTAGGGCTGCATGGCGCACCTGTAGGGCAGAATCACGGTGGCGCGCATTGTAACTCAGGCAAACGGATAGAGGCTGATTGGTATCAATCCGTGTCGACGAGGTGCTCCAGCCTGGACCGGCCTCTGCGCGGGGCAAGCCCGCATCCACAAGGCCGGTACAAGCAATACAGGGATCAGCCCGGCTGCTGGGTCCTCAGCTTCTCGCTACGCCCACGCAGCCACTCCAGGGTCAGCAGCAGCACCACCGAAAACGCGATCAGCAAGGTCGCCGCCGCCGCAATCGTCGGGCTCAGGTTTTCGCGAATACCACTGAACATCTGCCGTGGCAGGGTTGCCTGCTCCGGCCCTGCAAGGAACAACGTCACCACCACCTCATCGAACGACGTCGCGAAGGCAAACAGCGCCCCCGAGATCACCCCCGGCGCGATCAACGGCAGGGTCACCCGGCGGAACGCCAGCAGCGGCGAGGCACCCAGGCTGGCTGCGGCGCGCACCAGGTTGTAGTTGAAGCCCTGCAACGTCGCCGACACGGTGATGATGACGAACGGCACACCCAGTACCGCATGCACCAGAATCAGCGAGGTAAAACTGTTGCCCAGCCCCAGCGGGGCGAAAAACAGGTAACTGGCCACACCAATGATCACCACCGGCACCACCATCGGCGAGATGACCAGCGCCATCACCAGCGACTTGCCCGGGAAATCGCCCCGAGTCAGGCCGATCGCCGCCAACGTACCAAACACCATGGCCAGCACCGTGGCCGCCGGGGCGACGATGATGCTGTTCTTCAACGCCCGCATCCACTCGGCAGAGCCGAAGAAGTCCTGGTACCACTGCAGCGAAAAGCCCTGCAGCGGGTATACCAGGAAACTGCCACTGTTGAACGACAACGGCACGATCACCAACACCGGCAATATCAGGAACAGCAGAATCAGGCCGCAAAGAATGCGCAGGCTGTAGAACCAGACCCGCTCCACGGGTGACATGTATGGGCTCAGCATGACAAGGCTCCTCAGCTCAGGCGCAGGCGGCTGGCGCCGACCAGCCAGCTATAGATCAGGTACAGCAACACGGTCGCCAGCAGCAACAACCCACCCAGCGCGGTCGCCATGCCCCAGTTGATGCTGGTGTTGGTATAGAACGCCACGAAGTAGCTGACCATCTGGTCGTTCGGGCTGCCCAGCAATGCCGGGGTGATGTAGTAGCCGATGGCCAGGATGAACACCAGCAGGCAACCCGCGCCAACCCCGGCGTAGGTCTGCGGGAAGTACACCCGCCAGAAGCTGGCGAACGGATGGCAACCCAGCGAGATGGCCGCGCGCATGTAGCTGGGCGAAATGCCCTTCATCACGCTGTACAGCGGCAAGATCATGAATGGCAGCAGGATATGCACCATGGAGATGTACACGCCGGTGCGGTTGAACACCAGTTCCAGCGGTTGATCGATAATGCCAATAGCCATCAGCGCACTGTTGATCAAGCCGCCCGACTGCAGCAGCACGATCCACGCGGCCACCCGCACCAGGATCGAGGTCCAGAACGGCAGCAGCACCAGAATCATCAGCAGGTTGCTCTGCCGGGCCGGCAGGTTGGCCAACAGGTAGGCCAGCGGGTAGGCCAGCACCAGGCAGATGGCGGTAATCACCACACCCATCCACAGGGTGCGGGCAAAGATATCCAGGTAGATAGCCTGGTCGGGCGTGGCCTTGGCCAGCTCGCCGAGGTCATCGATACGGTGGTCGAGCGATGCCAGCAGGTAGAACGAGGTGACCGTGCTGGTGTTGCGGCGGATCGCCTGCCAGTAGGCCGGGTCACCCCAGCGCTCATCGAGGGTCTGCAACGCTTCTTTATAGGAGGCCGGTTCAGCCTTGAACGGCAGCGCCCGGGCGGTCTTGGTCAACAGGCTACGGTAGCCGGCCAGCTCCATGTTCAACCGCTTGGAGAGGTCGCCCAGGGTCTGGTTCTTGCGCGACTCGGCCAGGTCCTGGCTCAGTGCCTTGTACACGTCTTCGCCGGGCAAACTCTTGCCGTCCCACTGGGACACCGCTTCGACGGTACGCGGCAGGCCGGCGACCACCTCTGGGTTGCCGACGCTCTTGTACAACAGCGCTGCGATCGGCACCAGAAACACCAGCAGAAGGAACAGCGCCAGCGGCGCGATCAACGCCTGCGCCTTCCAGCGGTTGACCCGCTCGGCGTGCTTGAGGCGCTGCTTGAGACTAGGACCTGCGCCTTCGTTGAGGGGCACTGCAATGGCCATGGCGAACTCCGCAAAACAGGTAAACGGGAAGCGCCAGTGCAAGCCCTGGCGCTCCGACGAGGCGCTTTACTTCTTCGCCGCCCAGGCGTTGAAGCGTTGCTCGAGCTGCTCGCTGTTGTCGGCCCAGAAGGCCACGTCGATCTGCACCTGGTTGGCGATGTTCTCAGGCGTGGTCGGCATGTCTTTCTTCACCTCGTCCGACAGCAGGCTGACGGCCTTGGCGTTGGCCGGGCCGTAGGCGATGTTCTCGGAGTAGATTTTCTGTTGCTCGGGCTTGACGCTGTAGGCGATGAATTTCTTCGCCTCTTCGGCGTTCTTGGCGCCTTTTGGAATGGCCCAGGCATCGAAGTCGTAGATGCCGCCGTTCCACACCACCTTGAGGTTGCTCTCTTTCTGCACGGCGGCGATCCGGCCGTTGTAGGCCGAGCTCATGACCACGTCACCCGAGGCCAGGAACTGAGGCGGCTGGGCACCGGCTTCCCACCACTGAATGCTTGGCTTGAGTTCGTCGAGCTTCTTGAAGGCACGGTCCTGGCCTTCTTTGGTAGCCAGCACCGTGTACACGTCCTTGGGCGCAACGCCGTCGGCCATCAAGGCGAATTCCAGGGTGTACTTGGCGCCCTTGCGCAGGCCACGCTTGCCCGGGAACTGCTTGGTATCCCAGAAGTCGGCCCAGCTGGTAGGCGCAGTCTTGAGCTTGTCGGCGTTATAGGCCATTACCGTGGACCAGACGAAGAAGCCTACGCCGCAGGGCTGGATGGCGCCGGGGACGTAGTCGGCTTGATCACCGAACAACGCCGGGTCGAGCTCTTCGAACATGCCCTCGTCGCAACCGCGCGACAGTTCTGGCGACTCTACTTCCACCAGGTTCCAGGACACACTCTTGGTGTCGACCATGGCCTTGACCTTGGCCATTTCGCCGTTGTACTCGCCGGCGACGATCTTGCCGTTACCCGCCTTCTCCCACGGCTCGTAGAACGCTTTGGTCTGGGCGGCCTTGTTGGCGCCGCCGAAAGAGATCACGGTCAGGTCGGCCGCCATGGCCTGGCCAGCGGCGAACAGCCCCAGGGCCAGGGCGGTCAGTTTCAACTGCTTGCGCATTATTATTCTCTCCACAGTACAGGGTTGGTGAAGCAATCCATCAATGGGCTTCGGCAATCGGATCGAGCGCGCGGGCGTGCTCCACCTCCCAGCCCAGCGGTACCACATCGCCCACGGCCAAGGCCGGGTCGAGCTCGGCGATCGGCTGCTTCACGAAGAAGTCGGCCTTGCCGCAGACTTCCAGGCGCACCCGCACGTGGTCGCCCAGGTAGATGAACTCGGCCACACGGCCAGAAAAGCGGTTGACGCAGCTTTCACTGTGGCCATTGAGGCGCACACGTTCCGGGCGGATCGACAAGGTCACCGGCTCGCCGGCCTGGCCGACATTCACCGCCAGCGCTTCGACCCGCTCGCCCCGCGCCAGCTGCACCTGGCAACGGTGGCCATCGCTGGCCAGCAAGGTGCCGTTGATGCGGTTGTTCTCGCCGATGAAATTGGCCACGAAGGTGTTGCACGGCTGTTCATAGAGGGTGCGAGGGTCGGCGATCTGCTGAATTTCGCCCTGGTGGAACACCGCCACCCGGTCAGACATGGTCAGCGCCTCGCCCTGGTCGTGGGTCACGTAGACCACGGTCACACCCAGGCGCTGGTGGATATGCTTGATCTCCATCTGCATGTGTTCGCGCAGTTGCTTGTCGAGCGCGCCCAGCGGTTCGTCCATCAGCACCAGTTGCGGCTCGAACACCAGGGCACGGGCCAGGGCCACCCGCTGCTGCTGGCCGCCCGACAACTGGCCGGGGTAGCGCTTGGCGAAGGCGTCGAGCTGGACCATGCTCAGCACACGCTTCACCCGCTCGCTGATGTCGGTCTTGCTGAGGTTGCGCACGCTCAGCGGAAAGGCCAGGTTCTCGGCCACGGTCATGTGCGGGAACAGCGCGTAGTTCTGGAACACCATGCCGATGTCACGCTTGTGCGGCGGTACGTTGTTGATCGAGCGCCCGGCCAGCTGGATTTCGCCAGCGGTGGGGGTTTCGAAACCGGCCAGCATCATCAGGCTGGTGGTCTTGCCCGAGCCGGACGGGCCGAGCAAGGTGAGGAACTCGCCCTTGCGGATGTCCAGGTTGAGGTTTTTGACGATCAGCGACTCGCCGTCGTAGCTCTTCTGCACACCACGGAAGCTGACCAGCGTTTCGCTGGTTGCAGCGTTCGAATTCGCCTCGCTCATGCCTGCACCTTCTTGTTGGATGACTGCGTAGGCAAAGACTAGACAAGACGCAAGTGCCCGAAAATCGGGGGTGCTGAGAGAATGCCATCATCCATATGGAAGATTCGTTGTAGGGATCGCCCTACAAGGATGGCGGAATTGGAATAGACCCCAGGCACACCACTTCACCTTGTGGGAGCGGGCTTGCCCCGCGAATGCGCCACCCCGGGCAATGAGGTTGAGCTTGCCGGCCCTTTCGCGGGGCAAGCCCGCTCCCACAGTACTCGCTCATTGCCAACCGTCAGGCCATGTCGCAACCAGAACACTCAGACCAGCTTGTGCTCCATGGCGTACTTCACCAGTTCCGCCAGCGAGTTGACCTTGAGCTTCTGCATCAGCCGCGCCTTGTGGGTGCTGATGGTCTTGCTCGACAGCGCCAGTTGCTGGGCGATGTCATTGACGTTAGCGCCTTGGGCCAGGCGCTCGAATACCGAGAACTCACGCTCCGAGAGCAGGGTATGCAAGGGCCTGGACTCGGTCAGGCCGACCTCGAAGACCATGCGGTCGGCCAATGCCGGGTCGATGTAGCGCCCGCCCCCGGCAACCCGGCGAATGGCGGTCAACAGCAAGGCGGGGTCACTGTCCTTGGTGGCATAACCGGCGGCGCCAGCCTTCAGCGCCCGCGCCGCCATCTGCGCCTCGTCGTGCATCGACAGCATCAGGATCGCAGGGGCGTCGTTCAGGGCGCGGATGCGCGGGATGGCCTCCAGGCCGTTGACGCCCGGCATCGATATATCCAGCAACACCACTTCACAGGGGGTATGACGCAAGGCTTCGAGCAACTGCTCGCCGTTGCCGGCCTCGCCCGCCACCTGCATGTCCTTGGCCAGGCCAATCAATTGCTTGATGCCTTCACGGACAATGGTGTGGTCTTCTGCCACCAGCACTCGAATCACGATCGGTCTCCTACTCCAACGGAATGGCCACGCTCAGGCTGGTGCCCTCGCCCGGTTCACTGTCCAGCGTCATGCTGCCCCCCAGCATCAGCACCCGTTCGCGCACGCCCACCAGGCCGAACGAGGTGGGCCGGGTCTGGTCGCGGCAAAAACCGCTGCCGTCGTCGCTGACGGTCATACGCAGCTGCCCATGCTCACGCACCAGTTCGATCTCCACGCTGTGCGCCTGCGCGTGGCGCATGACGTTGGTCAGCGCCTCCTGCAGGATACGAAACAGCCCGATGGCCTTGGCATCACTCAATGCTGGCAGATTATCCGGTACCTGCACCAGGCAGGGGATTTGTGTACGCGCCTCGAAACGCCGCGCCTGCCATTCTATGGCCGAGGCGATGCCGGCATCGAGAATCGGCGGGCGCAGTGCCGTGGCCACGTCGCGCACCAGCTGGAACAGCTGGGCGATCAGGCGCTTCATGCTCGACAAGCGCTCGTTCAGCCCTGGGTCGAGTTCGGCAAAGGCCAGTTCACACATCGACACCTCAAGCTTGAGCACGGTCAGCATCTGCCCCAGCTCATCGTGCACCTCACGGGCGATACGGGCCTTTTCTTCCTCGCGCACGCTTTCCAGGTGCGCCGACAACTCGCGCAGCTGCTCCTGCGAGCGCGCCAGCGCCAGCTCTGCCCGCTTGCCCTGGGTAATGTCCCAGACGATACCGTCCCACACCACCCGGCCATCGGCCAGGCGCCGGGTACTGGCCTTGATGTCGGCCCAACGCTGTTCACCCTGGCGCGTCAGGATGCGCCCCTGCCATGACCAGTCCTGGTTGCTGGCCAGGGCCAGGTCCTGCACCCGGTGATAGTCGCTGCGGTCTTCGGGGTGCACCAGATTGCGCAGGCCCATCTGCGGGTGCTGGATTTCGGCGGGTGCATAACCGACCAATGCCTCGCTGCCTTCGCTGATGTAGGGGAACTCCAGGTCGCCCTCGGCCGGGTCACGCTCCAGCCGAAACACCAGCCCCGGCACGTTGCCAGCGATGCCCTTGAGCCGCGCTTCGCTTTCGCGCAGCGCGGCCAGCGCGCGGTGGCGCTCGGTGACATCGGCGATATACACCACCAGGTACTCGGCGTCGCGAAAGCGCAGAAAACTCAACGACAGCTCTACCGGCAGCAAGCTGCGGTCCGCGCGCAGGCAGCGGGTCTCGAACTGCCCCACACCGCCGCCGCCCGCTCGCGCGCCCCGCCATAGTTCCAGCCAGCGGTCCATGTTCAGGTTGGGCTCGAAGTCGATCAGCGGGCGCTCCAGCAACTCACCTTGCCCATAGCCCAGCATGCGCTCTGCGGCATGGTTGGCGTAACGCACATGGCTGTCCCAGTTGACCCACAGGATACCCACGGTGCTCTGGTCGATGGCGAACTGGCTCAGGCGCAGCGCCTCTTCACGTACCTGGCGTTCGGCCAGGTTCTCGCGCGTTGCCAGCAGGCTGCGTTCCAGCTGGCGCTGTTGCCGGCGCTGCCAGGTCAACGTGGCCAGCGCGCACAGCAGCAACAGGCCGAACAGCAAGGCGAGGTTCTGCCAAAAGCCGGCCGACTCACTTAAACGTGGGTACTTGGGTTGCAGCCAGCGCTGGTGAAGTTGCTCCAGCGCCTTGGCCGGGATGGCCTGCAAGCCCCGTTCGAGCACGTCGGCCAACAGTGGCCAGTCACGCCGCGAGCCCACCCGCAGCAGTTGCGGCAAGCCGATATCGCCGACCACCGCCAGCTCGCCGAACTCGCTCTCGCGCGACAGCCGGCTGAGCTGCGCTTCATCGAGCACCGCGTAGCTGGCCTGGCCACCCACGATCAACTGCAGCGCCTCGCGCTCGTTGGGCACGCCTTGCAGGTTGAGGTTGCCGTAGTTGCTACGCAGGTAATCCGCCAACGGGCTGGGCATGCGCACGGCGACGCGCTGGTCGGGTTCGAGCTTTTCCAGCTCCACCGCCATGGCGCCCGTGCGCGGGCCGACCACCAGTTGCGGCACGCGCATGTACGGGTCGCTGAACAGCCATAGCCGCAGGCTCGCCGGGGTCTGGGTAAGGCCGGGGGCGAAGTCGATTTCGCCGGCCTGCAAGGCGTGTTCGAGGCTGGCCTGATCGGCGAAGTTGCGCCAGGTCAGGTCCAGCCTCAGCGCCTGGGCCAACGCGTCCACCAGCTCGACATTGGCCCCGTAAAGTTGCTGCAGACGGCGGTCGAACTGCGCATACGGCGCCTGCAACACCAGGCCGACCCGCAGGCTGCGATGCGCCTCCAGCCACTGCTGCTGCGCGGGTTCAAGGGCCACGCTCGGCACTGCCTCGGGCCTTGCCAGCGCGATCAAGGGTAGCCACAAGCAGCCGATAACCAACAGGCGACGCATTCGCTTCATCTACACGCTCGTCTTGGCAAGGGCGGCCATGCAGCATGGCCGTCACGGGCAAATACTATTAGGCTGCCGGTATCATTCTGGCCTTGGGTTGACGCATGTCCACACTTTATCGCACGACGCTGGCACTGTGCTGCCTAGCCTCGATCCTTCCGCTCGGCGCCATGGCCGCCGACGCTGAAAAACCTTCCACCGCCACCGAAGCCGCGCCCGTCGAGGCCACCCGGCCACCCCTGCTGGAACGCAGCCAGGAAGACGCCCAGGCCCTGGAGCGCCTGGTGCCCAAGGCCGAGCAGCAAACCCTGCAGGCAGGCGCCGAGCGCTTTCTGGCACTGTGGAAACCGGCCAACAGCAACGACCCGCAAGGTGCGGTGATCATCGTGCCCGGTGCCGGTGAGACGGCCGACTGGCCGAACGCTGTCGGCCCGCTGCGGCGCAAGTTCCCCGACGTCGGCTGGCACAGCCTGAGCGTAAGTTTGCCCGACCTGCTCGCCGACAGCCCGCAGGCGCGGGTTGAAGCCAAGCCCACCGAGGCGCCGGCCAACGACAACGGCGAAAGTGCGCCAGCCAAGGACACCCCGACCGATGCCAACGCCAACGTCGCCCAGGCGACAGCCGCCGATGCCGATGCCGCAGAAAGCACCGACGCCGAGCAGGCCAGCGAGCAGAACGACCCTGCCGATGCCGAACGCATCTTCGCCCGCCTCGACGCTGCGGTGGCCTACGCGCAACAGCATGACGCGCGCAGCATCGTGCTGATCGGCCATGGCAGTGGCGCGTATTGGGCGGCCCGCTACCTGAGCGAGAAGCAACCCGCACAGGTGCAGAAACTGGTGATGGTCGCCGCGCAGACGCCGGCACGGGTGGAACATGACCTGGAAAGCCTGGCCCCCACCCTCAAGGTGCCGACCGCCGACCTGTATTACGCCACCCGCACCAGTGATCGCCGTGCTGCAGCATTGCGCCTGCAGGCCAGCAAGCGGCAGAAGGACAGCCAGTACCGGCAGTTGTCGCTGATTGCCATGCCTGGCAACAAGGCCGCTGAACAGGAGCAATTGTTCCGCCGGGTGCGCGGGTGGCTGAACCCGCAAGACTGATTACAAGCTGCCGGGGGCCGTAGTGCGGCCCTCGGCTGTTGACTACAACCCCCGCCGCTTGCGAATCAGCCCATACGCCTGATGCAACTCACGGGTCCGTTCGGTCGCCTCGCGCACCTGGGCTTCCGTAGCGCCGCTACCCGCCAGCTTGTCCGGGTGATGCCGGCTGATCAGCCGGCGATATGCCTGCTTGACCTTGTCGCCCTCGGTATCAGCCTCGACCGCCAACAGTCGCAAGGCCGCCGCATAGGTCATGGTGCCACCGTCCAGCCCTGCCTTGCGCGGCTCGTACTCCAGCGACATGGCTTGCACCTGGCGCCGGCTCAAACCCAGCTTCTGCCCCCAGTCCAACAGCATCTCGCGCTCTTTGCTGCCAACCTTGCCGTCGGCCCAGACCATGCGCCAACAGGCACGCAAGGTCCCTTCTGCTGCATGCGGCTGCTGGCGGATACGGCGCAGATGGCCGGCCAGCCGGTCCTTGCCGGCCTTGCCACGGTTGAACGCGGCAATGGCCCGCAGCCGGGCCGCCTCAGCCAGGTCCAGGCGTACCATTTCTTGGCGCGCCTGCTGGATATGCTGCTCGGCCACCCGCCCATCGCATTTGGCCAACCTGCCGAGCAGCACGAACAGCAACTCCTCGTCGCGCAGGGCCGGGCGCCCGCCCAGGCGCTCGCGCATGTCCTCCCAGCCACGCACCCGCAGGCGCCGGTCCATGGCCTGCCCGAGCAGAGCGCCGAGCAAGGCACCGGGGATGCTGGCGACGGCAAAACCGGCGCCGGCACCAATCACCGTGCTTGGCCACCACATCTCAGGCGCGCTCGCCGATCAGGCGCTCGGCCTGGGCCAGGCGCTCCAGCGTGCCGACATCGACCCAATGGCCACGGTAGTGCTCGCCTGTGACCTTGCCATCCGCCATGGCCTGGCGCAGCAAAGGCGCCAGCTTGAAAGCCCCCGGCTGGCAACCCTCGAACAACGCGGGGTCAAGCACCGAGAGGCCACTGAAGGTCAAGGTACCCGGCGCTTCATCGCCATCCAGCACTTGCGTGCCAGCCAGGCGGAAGTCGCCACGGTCGTGGTGCCCTGGGTTGTCTACCAGCACCAGGTGCGCCAGGCCCGCAAGCGGCGCCTGCAGGCGGGTGAAGTCGTAGTCGGTCCAGACGTCACCATTGACCAGCAGGAACGGCGCCTCGCCCAGCAACGGCAGTGCCTTGAAGATCCCGCCGCCGGTTTCCAGCGGTTCGCCCTCGGGCGAATAGCGGATGCTCAGGCCGAAACGGCTGCCATCACCCAGGTGGTCCTCGATCTGCTGGCCCAGCCAGGCATGGTTGATCACCACCTCGGTAACACCGGCTGCCGCCAGGGCGCGCAAGTGGTACTCGATCAGCGGCTGGCCTGCTACCGGCACCAGTGGCTTGGGCGTGTGCAGGGTCAAGGGGCGCATGCGCTCGCCCTTGCCCGCTGCCAGGATCATCGCTTTCATGCCTGTGCTCCGGCCTTGAGTTCGGCAATCAGCTCGCCCAGCTCCGCCAATTCGGGACGGCGACCGATCACTTCATCTATATAGGCGAAGAAACGTGGGACGTCCGCCAGGTAGCGCGGCTTGCCATCGCGGTGGCAGATGCGGGCGAAGATGCCGATCACCTTGAGGTGACGCTGCACCCCCATCAGGTCGCTGGCGCGCTGAAATGCCTCGAAATCGGCTTGCACGGGAATACCGGCAGCCTGCGCTTTTTGCCAGTAATTGCGCAGCCAGCCGTCTACCCGGGCCTGCGGCCAGCTGAGGAAGGCATCCTTGAACAGGCAGGTGATGTCGTAGGTGACCGGGCCGTAGACCGCGTCCTGGAAGTCCAGCACGCCTGGGTTTGGCGTGCTGTGCATCAAGTTGCGCGGCATGTAGTCGCGGTGCACCAGCACCTTGGGCTGGGCCAGGGCACTGTCGATCAGCGCCTGGCTGACACGTTGCCAGGCGGCCTTCTGAGCCTCGCTGAAGGCCAGGCCAAGCTCTCGCCCGACGTACCACTCGGGGAACAGTTCGACTTCCCGGCGCAGCAGGGCATCGTCGTAGCTCGGCAGTGGCGCGTCCATCGGCAGGCGCTGGAACGCCAGCAGCGCATCGATGGCATCACTGAACAGGCCATCGGCATTCTGGCCATCGATGATGTCCAGGTAGGTCTGGTGGCCCAGATCGCCCAGCAGCAGGAAACCGCGCTCCAGGTCCTGGGCATGGATCACCGGCACGTGCACGCCGGCACTGGCCAGCAGGTGATCGATGGCGACGAACGGTCGGCAGTTCTCCTGCGGCGGGGGGGCATCCATGATCACGAAACTATGGCCTGCGCCCTGCCAGCGGAAGTAGCGGCGGAAGCTCGCATCGCTGCTGGCGGCAGTCAGGCTGCCTGCTGGCACTTCGCCCCAGGCGTTGTTTTGGAAAATAGTGTTGAGCTGCTCATCGAGCCAGACAGTCAGTTGTTGCAAGCGTACATCGTGATCAGGCATTACAAGGGTCTCCGACGGCCCTAGCCGTCAAGCGGGTCATGCTTTATTATCCAGCATCTTTTTCAGACCATCGAGAGGCGTGCGGCCCCACACGCGGGCAGATGGCACGCAGGAAGCCCGGACTAATAAGATGGCATTGAAATCCCCCGCGTTTCGTAGAAAGTTTCCGTTGCTGGTCACCGGCGGTTTGCTGGCCCTGCAACCTCTGGCCACGTCGTACGTCGTGGCAGCCGAACAGTTCGACTGCCAAGTGTCCGCCTCCGGTGGTTGGGACTGCAAGCCCAAGGCGCCTGTCAACAACCTGCCGCCGCGTCCGGTGCACGAGGGTGCTGCCCTCAGTTCCGGTACCGAAGCCCAGGCGGGCGAAGCCGAAACCGCGGACAAGCCGATGCTGGTCACCGAGGCCAAGGGCCGTGGCCTGAAGTCGCGCAGCGAAGACTACAGCCACCTCGACTGGGTCCCGCGTGACAAGCTCACCGCCGCCCAGCTGGCCGAAACCGGCCCGTACTGCGGTGGCGCGTACATCGAGCCGACCCGCCCTGGCATGGCCGACACCACGCCCAAGGACGAGTCGCCGACCTACATCAATGCCAAGGTGTCCAAGTACCAGCAGGAGCAGCAGATCGCTACCCTCGCCGGTAACGTGGTGATGCGCCAGGGCAGCATGCAGGCCGAGGCCGACGAGGCCAACCTCTACCAGACCGAGAACCGTGGCGAGCTCAAGGGCAACGTCAAGATCCGTGACAACGGCTCGCTGGTGGTCGGTGACGAGGCGCAGATCCAGCTCGACACGGGCGAAGCCCAGGTCGACAACGCCGAATACGTGATGCACAAGTCGCACATCCGCGGCAACGCCCTGTACGCCAAACGTGGCGAAAACGCCATCATCCGTCTCAAGGACGGTACGTACACCACCTGCGAACCGGGCAGCAACGCCTGGCAGCTGAAGGGCAACAACATCACCCTGAACCCGGCCACCGGTTTCGGCACGGCGACCAACGTCACCTTGCGGGTCAAGGATTTCCCGGTGTTCTACACACCGTACATCTACTTCCCGATCGACGACCGTCGCCAGTCCGGCTTCCTGCCGCCCTCGTTCAGCAGCAGCAGCGACACCGGCTTCATGCTGGTCACCCCGTACTACTTCAACCTGGCGCCAAACTATGACGCCACGTTGTACCCGCGCTACATGACCAAGCGCGGCCTGCTGATGGAAGGTGAGTTCCGTTACCTGACCCCGTCCAGCGAAGGCCAGTTCGGCGGCGCGTACCTGAACGACAAGAACGACGACCGTAAAGACCAGACTGACTACAAAGAACAGCGCTGGATGGTCAACTGGCAGCACAAGGGTGGCCTGGACGAGCGCCTGATGGCCGAGGTGGACTACACCGACATCAGCGACCCGTTCTACTTCCAGGACCTCGAATCCGACCAGATCGGCGTAGAGACCCAGGACCTGCTCAACCAGCAGGGCGCCCTGACCTACCGTGGCGACAGCTACACCGCGCGGTTGAACGTGCATGCCTACGAGATGGCGACCATCTCGCAGATCACGCCGTATGACCGCCTGCCGCAGATCACCTTCAACGGTAAGCTGCCGTTCGAGCCGGGTGGGCTGAACCTTGCTTATGAGACTGAAGCGGTTCGCTTTGATCGTGACCTGAAAGACGACCTGGTATTCAACAAGGACGGCGTGCCAGACACGACAGCAGGCGTTGTAAGGGACCCGATTACCGGGCAAGTGCTGGGCGGCCGACGGCTTGACCAGAACATTGCCGGTATTGCCCGTGCCAACGGCACACGTCTGAACTTCGCGCCATCGATCAGCCTGCCGATGGAAGCCAGCTACGGCTACCTGACGCCAAAACTGAAGTACGCCTACACCCATTACGACCTCGACCTGGACAGCAAAGGCAAGGCCGACGCTATCAGGCTGCAGGCAGCTGATCCGGTAGCTTATGGCAGCTACAGCGGCACGGTGAACCGTGACGTGCCAATCTTCAGCGTGGACAGCGGGTTGTATTTCGACCGCAACACCTCGATGTTCGGCACAAATTACAAGCAAACCCTCGAACCGCGCCTGTTCTACCTCTACGTCCCGTACAAGGACCAGAAGGACATCCCGCTGTTCGACTCGGGTGAAACGCTGTTCAGCTACGACTCGCTGTTCCGCGACAACCGCTTCAGCGGCACCGACCGCATCGGCGACGAGAACAAACTGTCGCTGGGCGTGACCACGCGCTGGATCGAGGACGATGGCTTCGAGCGGCAGAGCTTCAGCATCGGCCAGGCCTACTACTTCAAGGATCGCAAGGTCCAGTTGCCGGGTATCAACTACAAGACCCGCGCCGACTCGCAGGCCGACGTTTCGCCGTACGCCCTGGTGTACAACTATGCGTTCAACCGCGACTGGCGCTTCAATTCGGACTTCAACTGGGACCCGGACAGCCGCAGCACCCGCTCGGGCAGCGCGATGTTCCACTACCAGCCTGAAGACAACCCGAACAAGGTGGTCAACCTCGGTTATCGCTACCGCAACGACACCATCTCCTACGACTCCCAGACCGGTACCTGGAAAGTGGGCGGCGGCGACTACGGTGTGCCAGGCAGCGAGAACTACATCAAGGACTACTACAAGATCCAGCAGCATGACTTCTCGGTCATCTGGCCGATCGTTCCGCAGTGGAGCGTCATCGCTCGCTGGCAGCATGACTACAACCGCAACCGCACCCTGGAAGCCATGGGCGGTTTCGAGTATGACAACTGCTGCTGGAAGCTGCGCCTGATCAACCGTTACTGGATCGACTACGACGACTTCAGCCAAGCCCTTCCAGCGAACGAAAAAGGCGACCACGGTATCTTCCTGCAGATCGTGCTGAAAGGCCTCGGTGGTGTAGTGGGCAACAAGGTCGAATCTTTCCTCGACGAAGGCATTCAAGGTTACCGTACACGTGAAGACCAAGCTTATTGATCGTCTGCGCCCAGTGTTGCTGGGCGCCGCTTTGCTGAGTGGCGCGGTGCATGCCGCGGTACAACCCCTGGACCGCGTGGTGGCCATCGTCGACAACGACGTGGTCATGCAGAGCCAACTGGACCAGCGCGTCCATGAAGTTCAGCAAACCATCGCCAAACGTGGCGCCGGCGCGCCACCGACCAGCGCCCTCGAACAACAGGTGCTTGAGCGCCTGATCGTCGAAAACCTGCAACTGCAGATCGGCGAGCGTTCCGGCATCCGCATCACCGATGAGGAGCTGAACCAGGCCATCGGCACCATTGCCCAGCGCAACGGCATGTCGCTGGACCAGTTCCGCGCGGCCCTGGCCCATGACGGTCTGTCGTTCGACGACGCTCGCGAGCAGGTCAAGCGCGAGATGATCATCAGCCGCGTGCGCCAGCGCCGTGTGGCCGAGCGCATCCAGGTTTCCGAGCAGGAAGTGAAAAACTTCCTCAACTCGGACCTGGGCAAGATGCAGCTCTCGGAAGAGTATCGCCTGGCCAACATCCTTATCCCGACCCCGGAAAGCGCCAACTCCGACGCCATCCAGGCGGCTGCCCGGCAGGCCGGCGATGTCTACCAGCAGCTCAAGCAAGGCGCGGACTTCGGCCAGCTGGCCATCGCCCGCTCTGCCAGCGAGAACGCCCTGGAAGGCGGCGAGATGGGCTGGCGTAAAGCCGGCCAGCTGCCACCTGACTTCGCCAAGATGCTCAGCAACATGGCCACTGGCGATGTCACCCAGCCAATCCGTATCCCCAACGGCTTCATCATCCTCAAACTGGAAGAGAAGCGTGGTGGCAGCGAGAACGTGCTGCGTGACGAAGTGCATGTACGCCACATCCTGATCAAGCCGAGCGAAATCCGCAGCGACGCAGCCACCGAGCAATTGGCCGAACGCCTGTACGACCGCATCAAGAACGGCGAAGACTTCGGCGAGCTGGCGAAGAGCTTCTCGGAAGACCCGGGTTCGGCGCTTAACGGCGGCGACCTCAACTGGGTCGACCCGAACAGCCTGGTGCCCGAGTTCCGTGAGCAGATGGCCAACGCAGCCCAAGGCGAAGTCACCAAACCGTTCAAGACCCAGTACGGCTGGCACGTCCTGGAAGTGCTGGGCCGCCGCGCCACCGACAGTACCGAACAGGCGCGTGAACAGCAGGCATTGAACGTGCTGCGCAACCGCAAGTACGACGAAGAGCTGCAGACCTGGCTGCGCCAGATCCGCGACGAGGCCTACGTTGAAATCAAGCTGCCTGGCGCCGACCAGGCTGCACAGTGAAGCCCCTGCGCTTCGCCGTCACCCCCGGTGAACCAGCCGGCATAGGTCCCGACCTGTGCCTGCTGCTCGCCGCAGACGCCCAGCCCCACCCCCTGATTGCCATCACCAGCCGTGACCTGCTCGCCGAGCGGGCCACGCAGCTGGGGCTGGCCGTCAACCTGCTGCCCGTAGCGCCGGACCACTGGCCCGACCAGCCAGCGCCTGCGGGCAGCTTGTATGTCTGGGATACACCCCTGGCCACCGCCGTGACGGCAGGCCAGCTGGACAAGGCCAATGCCGCCTTCGTCCTGCAAACCCTGACCCGCGCAGGCACTGGCTGCCTGGACGGGCATTTCGCCGGGATGATCACCGCCCCTGTGCACAAGGGCGTGATCAACGAGAGCGGCATTGCCTTTTCCGGGCATACCGAGTTCCTCGCCGAGCTGACCCACACCGCGCAAGTGGTGATGATGCTCGCGACCCGCGGCCTGCGCGTGGCCCTGGTGACCACTCACCTGCCGCTGCGCGAGATTGCCGACGCGATCACCGCTGAACGCGTCGAGCGTGTCACCCGCATTTTGCACGCCGATATGCGCGACAAGTTCGGCATTGCCAACCCTCGCATCCTGGTCTGCGGCCTCAACCCGCACGCCGGAGAAGGCGGCCATCTGGGCCGCGAAGAAATCGACATCATCGAACCGACACTGGCCCGCCTGCGCACCGAAGGCATGGACCTGCGCGGACCGCTGCCGGCCGATACCCTGTTTACCCCCAAATATCTGGAGCACTGCGACGCAGTGCTGGCGATGTACCACGACCAGGGCCTGCCCGTACTCAAGTACAAAGGCTTCGGCGCCGCCGTCAATGTGACGCTGGGCCTGCCGATCATCCGCACGTCGGTCGACCACGGCACCGCCCTGGACCTGGCCGGCACCGGCAAGGTTGATACCGGCAGCCTGCGGGTTGCCCTGGAAACCGCCTACCAGATGGCCGAGAACCGACCATGAACGAGCAATACCAACACCGGGCGCGCAAGCGCTTCGGTCAGAACTTCCTGCACGACGCCGGCATCATCGACCGCATCCTGCGCGCCATCCACGCCAAGGCGGGTGAACACCTGCTGGAAATCGGCCCAGGCCAGGGCGCCCTCACCGAGGGCCTGCTGGGCAGCGGTGCACAGCTGGACGTGGTGGAACTGGACAAGGACCTGGTGCCGATCCTGCAGCACAAGTTCGCCGGCCGTGACAACTTCCGCCTGCACCAGGGCGACGCCCTGAAGTTCGACTTCAACCAGCTCGGCGTGCCACCGCGCAGCCTCAAGGTGGTCGGCAACCTGCCCTACAACATTTCCACCCCGCTGATCTTCCACCTGCTCAGCCACGCCGGGCTGATCCGCGACATGCACTTCATGCTGCAGAAGGAAGTGGTCGAGCGCATGGCCGCAGGCCCGGGTGGCGGTGACTGGGGCCGCCTGTCGATCATGGTGCAGTACCACTGCCGGGTCGAACACCTGTTCAACGTCGGCCCTGGCGCGTTCAACCCGCCGCCAAAGGTGGACTCGGCCATCGTGCGCCTGGTGCCACACGAAGTGCTGCCGTTCCCAGCCAAGGACCACCTGCTGCTGGAGCGGGTCGTTCGCGAAGCCTTCAACCAGCGTCGCAAGACACTGCGCAACACCCTCAAAGGCCTGCTCGACAGCCAGGCGATCGAAGCCGCTGGCGTTGATGGCAGCCTGAGGCCTGAGCAGCTGGACCTGGCGGCCTTCGTGCGCCTGGCAGACCAGTTGGCTGACCAACAAGCCTGATAGCGCCTGCACCGGCCTCTTCGCGGTTCACCCGTGAAGAGGCCGGCACCACCCCCCCCCTGCTGACATGCCTGCCCGCGACCACACCGCTGGCCCTCCCCCCCGCCAATGGCCTAGACTGCATTATTGCGTCAGTTCGCCCAAGGCCTTTGCATGTCCGATCCCCGCTATCAGATCGACGTCAGCGTCGTGACCCGCTACCTCAAAGAACAATCCGACCCCGAAAACAGTCGTTTCGCTTTCGCCTACACCATTACCGTGCAGAACAACGGCTCGGTCACGGCCAAGTTGCTGTCCCGACACTGGCTGATCACCAACGGTGATGGCGAAGTAGAGGAAGTGCGCGGCGCCGGCGTGGTCGGCCAGCAACCGAACATCGACCCGGGCCAGAGCCATACCTACAGCAGTGGCGCGGTCATCAGCACCCGCGTCGGCACCATGCAGGGCAGCTACCAGATGTTCGCCGAAGACGGTAAACGCTTCGATGCCCAGATCGCGCCCTTCCGCCTGGCGGTACCCGGAGCCCTGCACTGATGGCGACCTACGCCGTCGGTGACCTGCAAGGCTGCCTGCAACCGCTCAAATGCCTGCTCGAACGCGTGCGCTTCAACCCCGCCATCGACCGCCTCTGGTTGGTCGGTGACCTGGTCAACCGCGGCCCCGAGTCGCTGGAAACCCTGCGCTTCCTTTACTCGATCCGTGACTCGCTGGTGTGCGTGCTGGGCAACCATGACCTGCACCTGCTGGCCGCCTGGCACAACGTCGAACGCCTGAAAAAGAGCGACACCCTGGGCGCTATCCTCGAAGCGCCAGACGCCGACCTGCTGTTCGACTGGCTGCGCCGGCAAAAACTGCTGCATTACGACGAGCCCCGCGGTATCGCCATGGTACATGCTGGCATACCGCCACAGTGGACCCTGGGCCGAGCCCTTGAGCTTGCCGCCGAAGTCGAGGAAGTGCTGCGGGACGACGGGCGCCTCAAGCTCTACCTCGATGGCATGTACGGCAACGAGCCGAACAAGTGGAGCAAGAACCTCACAGGTATCGAGCGCCTGCGGGTGATCACCAACTACCTCACGCGCATGCGCTTCTGCACCCCCGAGGGCAAGCTCGACCTCAAGAGCAAGGAAGGCTTGGGCGCAGCCCCCAAAGGCTACAAGCCCTGGTTTGCGCACAAGGACCGCCGCTCGCGGCATGTGAAGATCATCTTCGGCCACTGGGCCGCCCTTGAAGGGCGCGTCGACGAGCCCGGCATCATCGCCCTGGACACCGGTTGCGTGTGGGGCGGTGCCATGACCCTCTATAACGTCGACAGCGGTGAATACCATCGCTGCGACTGCGCCGACGACGGCACCGTACGCACGCCGGCACAACCCACTAGACTCAACGATCAGCCCTGAAGGAAACCGTACCCATGAGCGAATTCAAGCGCATCCCTCCCGAGCAGGCCCTGGCCCTGCGCGCGCAAGGTGCGGTAGTGGTCGATATTCGCGACCCACAGGCTTTTGCCGCCGGCCACATCAGCGGCGCCACCCACCTGGATAACCATTCGGTCGCCGACTTCATCCGCAATGCCGACCTCGATGCACCGACCCTGGTGGTCTGCTACCACGGCAATTCCAGCCAGAGCGCCGCCGCCTACCTGGCCGGCCAGGGCTTCTCGGAGGTGTACAGCGTCGATGGCGGCTTTGAGCTGTGGCGCGCCACCTACCCGGGCGAGACTGCCCAAGGTGCTGCTGAATAATTTTTTCATTTTTACTGCAGCCCGCGCCCTATGCGGGCTTGCGGCTCACCTGACGAACGGTCGCGAGCAACTTCTCGGCCTCGCGCCCTTGACCTTGCGTATTACCAACTATCCTTAAGCCCAGGCCATCCAAAAAAGGGGAGAGCCGGTACACCGGCGTGCGGGTCATCGGTAGCGTTTCAAGGGTGTTCTGGGGGGTATACAGCAATCGGCGAACCCGGTTGCATGCCAGCATCAGCTGACTGATCCGGCGTCGTCTCCACGTATCGAGCGAGGTGACGTCATGAGCATTTTTAGCCACTTCCAACAACGTTTCGAGTCCACCCGCCAGGAAGAACTTTCGCTGCAGGAGTACCTCGAGCTGTGCAAGCAGGATCGCAGCGCCTACGCTTCGGCGGCAGAACGGCTGTTGCTGGCCATCGGCGAACCGGAGCTTGTCGACACCTCCAACAATTCCAGGCTTTCACGGATCTTCTCGAACAAGGTCATTCGGCGCTATCCGGCCTTTGAAGACTTCCATGGCATGGAAGAATGCATCGACCAGATCGTTTCGTACTTCCGCCACGCGGCGCAGGGCCTGGAAGAGAAGAAGCAAATCCTCTACCTGCTGGGCCCGGTAGGCGGCGGCAAGTCGTCGCTGGCCGAGAAGCTCAAGCAGCTGATGGAGAAAGTGCCCTTCTACGCCATCAAGGGCTCGCCTGTATTCGAATCACCACTGGGTTTGTTCAACGCCACCGAAGATGGGGCCATTCTCGAGGAAGAGTTTGGGATCCCACGGCGCTACCTGAACACCATCATGTCGCCCTGGGCCACCAAGCGCCTGCAGGAGTTCGGCGGCGATATCTCCAAGTTCAAGGTGGTCAAACTCTACCCCTCGATCCTTAACCAGATCGCCATCGCCAAGACCGAACCCGGCGATGAGAACAACCAGGACATTTCTGCCCTGGTGGGCAAGGTGGACATCCGCAAACTCGAGGAATACCCACAGAACGACGCCGACGCCTACAGCTATTCGGGTGCGCTGTGCCGGGCCAACCAGGGCCTGATGGAATTCGTCGAGATGTTCAAGGCGCCGATCAAGGTCCTGCACCCCCTGCTGACGGCGACCCAGGAAGGAAACTACAACAGTACCGAGGGGCTGGGGGCGATCCCCTACACCGGCATCCTGCTGGCCCACTCCAACGAATCGGAGTGGCACACCTTCCGCAACAACAAAAACAACGAAGCGTTCATCGACCGGATCTACATCGTCAAGGTGCCCTACTGCCTGCGCGTCAGTGACGAAATCAAGATCTACGACAAACTGCTGGTCAACAGCTCGCTGGCCAAGGCCCATTGCGCGCCCGACACCCTCAAGATGCTGGCCCAGTTCACCGTGCTCTCGCGCCTCAAGGAGCCCGAAAACTCCAACATCTATTCGAAGATGCGTGTCTACGACGGTGAAAACCTCAAGGACACCGATCCTAAGGCCAAGTCGATCCAGGAATACCGGGACTCGGCAGGCGTCGACGAGGGCATGAACGGCCTGTCGACCCGCTTCGCCTTCAAGATCCTGTCCAAGGTCTTCAACTTCGACCCGCACGAGATCGCAGCCAACCCGGTTCACCTGCTGTATGTGCTCGAACAGCAGATCGAACAGGAACAGTTCCCGGCCGAAGTGCGCGAACGCTACCTGCGCTACCTGAAGGAATACCTGGCACCGCGCTACATCGAGTTCATCGGCAAGGAAATCCAGACCGCCTACCTCGAGTCTTACAGCGAGTACGGCCAGAACATCTTCGACCGCTATGTGCTGTACGCCGACTTCTGGATTCAGGACCAGGAATACCGCGACCCGGAAACCGGCGAGATCCTCAACCGTATTGCCCTCAACGAAGAACTGGAGAAGATCGAGAAGCCTGCCGGCATCAGCAACCCGAAAGACTTCCGCAACGAGATCGTCAACTTCGTACTGCGCGCACGCGCCAACAACAACGGCAAGAACCCGAGCTGGCTGAGCTATGAAAAACTGCGGGTGGTGATCGAGAAGAAAATGTTCTCCAACACCGAAGACCTGCTGCCGGTCATCAGCTTCAATGCCAAGGCCAGCAAGGAAGACCAGAAGAAACACAACGACTTCGTCACCCGGATGGTGGAGCGTGGTTACACCGACAAGCAGGTGCGCTTGCTGTCGGAATGGTACCTGCGGGTCAGGAAATCGCAATAAAGCGGCAAGCTTCTAGCCGCAAGCTGCAAGCTGCCCGGCGTCGGCGCTTCTGTCTACGCCACAGCTTGCAGCCGCGGTGGCTGCTCTTTCTTGCAGCTTGAAGCTCGTGGCTTGCAGCTGCATCCAGTCACCGGAGGGACCATGAGCTACGTAATCGACCGACGCCTGAACGGCAAGAACAAGAGCACGGTCAACCGCCAGCGTTTTCTGCGGCGCTACCGTGAGCACATCAAAAAGGCCGTCGAAGAGGCCGTGAGCCGCCGCTCCATCATGGACATGGAGCATGGCGAGCAGATCAGCATTCCGGGACGGGACATCGATGAACCAGTGTTGCACCACGGTCGTGGCGGCAAGCAGACCATCGTGCACCCTGGCAACAAGGAATTCACCGCCGGCGAACACATCCCCAGGCCCCAGGGTGGTGGCGGCGGTGGCCGTGGCAAGGCCGGCAACTCTGGCGAGGGCATGGATGAGTTCGTCTTCCAGATCACCCAGGAAGAGTTTCTCGAATTCATGTTCGAAGACCTCGAACTGCCCAACCTCGTCAAACGCCACCTGACCGGTGCCGACACCTTCAAGACTGTACGTGCCGGTATTGCCAACGAAGGCAACCCATCACGCATCAACATCGTTCGCACCCTGCGTTCGGCCCATGCCCGGCGTATTGCCCTGACCGGCAGCAGCCGTGCCTTGTTGCGCGAAGCGCAGAAAGAACTCGACCGCCTGAAGGTCGAGGAACCTGACAACTTCACCGACATCCAGGAAGTCGAGCAAGAAATCGAACGGCTCAAGGCACGCATCAACCGCCTGCCCTTCCTCGACACCTTCGACCTCAAGTACAACCTGCTGGTCAAGCAGCCCAACCCCAGTTCGAAAGCGGTGATGTTCTGCCTGATGGACGTTTCCGGCTCCATGACCCAGGCCACCAAGGACATCGCCAAGCGCTTCTTCATCCTCCTGTACCTGTTCCTCAAGCGTAATTACGACCGCATCGAAGTGGTCTTCATCCGCCATCACACCAGTGCGCGGGAAGTGGACGAGGAAGAGTTCTTCTATTCGCGGGAGACCGGCGGCACCATCGTCTCCAGCGCGCTCAAGCTGATGCAGGAAATCATGGCCGAGCGCTACCCGGCCAGTGACTGGAACATCTATGCCGCCCAGGCCTCCGACGGCGACAACTGGAACGACGACTCGCCGATCTGCCGCGAGATCCTCTCCAAGCAGATCATGCCGCACGTGCAGTACTACACTTACGTCGAGATCACCCCCCGTGAGCATCAGGCGCTGTGGTACGAGTACGAGCGAATCGGCGAAGGCTTCCCCGACACGTTCGCCCAGCAGCAGTTGGTATCGGCCGGCGACATCTACCCGGTCTTCCGTGAACTCTTCCAGCGCAGGTTAGCCACATGACCGCCAGAGCTCAGAAACGCCAACCTATTTCCACCGGGTCCGAATGGACGTTCGACCTGATCCAGACCTACGACCGGGAAATCAGCCGCCTGGCCGAGCGTTACGCCCTGGACACCTATCCCAACCAGATCGAAGTGATTACCGCCGAACAGATGATGGATGCCTACGCCTCGGTAGGCATGCCGCTGGGCTACCACCACTGGTCCTATGGCAAGCAGTTCCTCAGTACCGAAAAGTCCTACAGTAGGGGCCAGATGGGCCTGGCGTACGAGATCGTGATCAACTCCGACCCGTGCATCGCCTACCTGATGGAAGAAAACACCATGTGCATGCAGGCACTGGTAATCGCCCATGCCTGCTATGGCCACAACAGCTTTTTCAAGGGCAACTACCTGTTCCGCACCTGGACCGATGCCAGTTCGATCATCGACTACCTGGTGTTTGCCAAGCAGTACATCGCCCAGTGTGAAGAGCGCCACGGCATCGATGCCGTCGAAGACCTCATCGACTCCTGCCACGCGCTGATGAATTACGGTGTCGACCGCTACAAGCGCCCCTACCCCATTTCTGCCGAGGAGGAGCGGCGCCGGCAGAAGGAGCGTGAAGAGCACCTGCAACGGCAGATCAACGACCTGTGGCGCACCATCCCCAAGGGCGCGGAGAAGGGTGGTGAGCGTGATGATGCGCGCTTCCCCGCCGAACCTCAGGAAAACATCCTGTACTTCATCGAAAAACACGCCCCCCTGCTCGAACCCTGGCAGCGCGAAGTGGTGCGCATCGTGCGCAAGATAGCGCAGTACTTCTATCCGCAGCGCCAGACCCAGGTGATGAACGAAGGGTGGGCCACCTTCTGGCACTACACGCTGATGAACGACCTGTACGACGAGGGCCTGGTCACCGACGGTTTCATCATGGAGTTCCTGCAGTCGCACACCAGCGTGGTGTTCCAGCCAGGTTTCGACAGCCCGTACTACAACGGCATTAACCCCTATGCGCTTGGCTTTGCGATGTACACCGACATCCGCCGCATCTGCGAAAACCCAACCGAAGAAGATCGCCACTGGTTCCCCGACATTGCCGGCAGCGACTGGCTCTCGACCATCAAGTTCGCCATGAGCAGCTTCAAGGACGAGAGCTTCATCCTGCAGTACCTGTCGCCCAAGGTGATCCGCGACCTCAAGCTGTTCAGCATTCTTGACGACGACCAGCGTGATGACCTGCTGGTACCCGCTATCCATGACGAGGCAGGGTACCGGTTCATTCGCGAACAACTGGCGGCCCAATACAACCTGGGCAACCGTGAACCCAACGTACAGATCTGGAGCATCGACCGCCGCGGCGACCGCTCGCTGACCCTGCGCCACCAACAACACAACCGCAAACCGCTGGGCGACTCGACCGAGGAAGTGCTCAAGCACCTGCACCGCCTGTGGGGCTTCGACATTCACCTGGAGACCGTACAAGGCGACCAGGTCATGAAGACCCATCACATGCCTCCGCGCGGCGAGCATGGCGAAAGCGCCGACTATGGCCGCATGGACCTGGCCGTCATCCACCACCTCTAGCCGCGACGCCCCCGCATAACTGCCAACAGGTTATCCTGTGGGCAGTTATGGAGGCTGTACATGCACATCTACAAAGTTGGCGGCGCCGTGCGCGACCGCTTGCTCGGGCGCCCCGTCAGCGACATCGACTGGCTGGTGGTTGGCGCCACCGTCGAACAGATGCAGGCCCTGGGCTACCGCCCGGTAGGCGCTGATTTCCCGGTGTTCATCCACCCCCGAAGCGGTGAGGAATACGCCCTGGCGCGCACCGAGCGCAAAAGTGGCCGTGGCTATGGCGGGTTTACCTTCCATGCCAGCCCCGACGTCACCCTCGAAGAAGACCTGATCCGCCGCGACCTGACCATCAATGCGATGGCGGAGGACGACGACGGCACGCTTTACGACCCCTATCACGGCAAAGAGGACCTCGAAAGGCGCCTTTTACGCCACGTGTCCCCCGCGTTCGCCGAAGACCCCCTGCGGGTACTCAGGGTTGCCCGCTTTGCCGCACGCTACGCGCCACTGGGCTTCAAGGTGGCTGACGAAACCCTGGCGCTGATGCGTCAGATCAGTGCCTCTGGCGAACTGCAGGCGCTCACCGCCGAACGCAGCTGGAAAGAGATCGAGCGCGCGCTGATGGAGCCGCAACCCCAGGTGTTCTTCGAGGTCTTGCGCGCTTGCGATGCCTTGCAGGCACTGTTGCCAGAGCTTGAGGATAGCCCCCACGCCTTGGCGGGCCTGGAGCAGGCCGCGCAGCATGATCAACCACTGCATGTGCGCTGGGCTTGCCTGCTGCGCGAGCTGCAGCCAGCAACGATCAAGGCGGTCAGCCAGCGCTTCAAGGCGCCGCGAGACTGCCAGGAGCTGGCCATACTGGTGGGTGAGTGCCTGTCTCAATGCAACCAGGCCCTTGAGTTGCCGTCCACGGCATTGCTGGAGCTGTTGCAGAAGTTCGATGTGTATCGGCGGCCACAGCGCTTCGACGACTTCATCAGCGCCTGCGAGATGGATGCGCGCGCGCGCCAGGGCAGTCTGGCTTATCCACAGGCTGACTACCTGCGAGGGGCAGCAGCTGCGGCAAGGGCTGTGGATGTGAAGCCGCTGGTGCAGGCTGGGCTGACCGGGCAGGCGTTGGGCGAGTCGCTTAAAGGTGAGCGATTAAAGGCGCTGACGGCCTACAAAAGCGCTGCAGAAGGCTGATTTCACGATTGCCGGGCACCGCGAAGAGGCCCGGCAAGGCACCGAAAGGGCAAGGCTCAGGCCGGCGTCAGCTGCAACCCTCGCCACTCGAAGGCGACCGGGGCCAGCACCTGATCAATCCGCGCCTCCTGCCACACCTGCGCCATGGGCTTGCCCACCCCAGGGTGCACCAGCTCGGGCGCCAAGAGCGACAATGGCCACAACACGAACGCGTTTTTCAGAATCTCGGCCCGCGGCAGCACCAACCCATCGAACGTGCCGTGCAGGTCGTCATACATCAACACGTCGATATCCAGCGGCAGCCCTTTGCGCTCGGGCGCGTAGCGGCCGTTGTCGGCTTCGATGAACTTGAGCCGGCGGTCCAGCTCCATCAGTGGCAGATCGGTCTTGCCGGTCACCACGAAGTTGATGAACGGGCCACTCTTGATACCCACCGCCTGGCTCTCGAACGCCGGCGAACAACGCATGTCGGTGAGGATGCCCGCCAAGGCATCAAGCCCCGCGCACAGGTGCGCCTCGCGGTCGATGTTGCTGCCCAGGCCCAGATAAACCGTGTTCAGAGACATCCGCGCTCGATCTCCACGCCAACACCGCCACGGGCAGCGGGGACCGCGCCTGGCTTGGTCAGTTTCAGCCGCACCCACGGGATCTGGAATTCTTCCATCAGCACCGCGACCAGGCGCTCGGCGAAGGTTTCCACCAGTTCGAAGCGCGCCTGCTCGGAAAATGCCTGGATACGCGCCGAAACACTGGCGTAGTCCAGCGCCAGGCTGAGATCGTCGCCGGCCGCTGCCGGGCGGTTATCCCAGGCGAAACTCAGGTCCAGGCGCAAGCACTGGCGAATATCCCGCTCCCAGTCATAGGCACCGATGACGGTATCGACTTCCAGGCCTTCGATGAACACTCTGTCCAAGCACTTCTCTCCACAGCACGACAAGGGCGACTGGCGCCGTTAGAATCAGGGCGTCCTCGCCCGGAATAGTTAGCATGTTTTGGTTATTGGCGCTGCTCGCCTACCTGCTCGGCTCGCTGTCCTTCGCCATCGTCCTCAGCCGCCTGTTCGGTAGCCCGGACCCCCGTTCCAGCGGTTCGGGCAATGCCGGGGCCACCAACATGCTACGCCTGGCAGGCCGCAAGCTGGCGATCCTGACCCTGCTTGGCGACCTGTGCAAGGGCTTGTTGCCAGTATTGCTCGCCCGCCTTGCCGGGCTCGACCTGCACGCGCAGGCCTGGGTTGGCGTCTGCGCGGTGCTGGGCCACCTGTTCCCGCTGTACTTTCGCTTCCAGGGCGGCAAGGGCGTCGCGACTGCCGCCGGCCTGCTCATGGCCCTGTACTTCCCAGCCGCACTGCTGGCCATCGCCGCCTGGCTGCTGACCTTCTACCTCACCCGCACCAGCTCGCTGGCAGCGCTAATCGCCACGCCGCTGACCCTGCCCCTGCTCGCTTGGCGCGAGCCAGAGGCCTTGCTACCGATCAGCGTACTCACGGTGATGATCGTCTGGCGTCATCGCAACAACCTGCGCGACCTGTTCGCCGGGCGCGAACGCCACTTCTGACACCTTTCAGACCGGCGGTAACTGCTCCATCGGCCAACGCGCCTGCACACTGATCGCCAGGTCCTGCTGCTGCCCCGCCAACAGGCGCTGGCAGCCGGCATAGGCGATCATGGCGCCGTTGTCGGTGCAGAACTGCGGGCGCGCGTAGTACACGTTGCCCTTCATGCTGCCCAGCATGTCCTCGAGGGACGCGCGCAAAGCCTTGTTGGCGCTGACGCCACCGGCGATCACCAGCCGCTTCAGGCCAGTCTGCTTCAGGGCCCGCTTGCACTTGATGGTCAAAGTCTCCACCACCGCCTGCTGGAATGCCAGGGACACGTCGCAACGGGTTTGCTCACCGTCGTCGCCAGCATCGCGGCATTGCTGCCAGGTGTTCAGGGCGAACGTCTTGAGGCCGCTGAAACTGAATTCCAGGCCTGGGCGATCAGTCATCGGCCGCGGGAAGACAAAGCGCCCCGGTACGCCCTGCTCGGCCAGCCGGGCGATTTCAGGGCCGCCTGGGTAGTTCAGGCCGATCAGCTTGGCGGTTTTGTCGAAGGCCTCACCGGCCGCGTCATCCAGGCTCTCGCCCAACAGTTGGTAATGGCCGATGCCATCAACCCGTACCAGCTGGGTATGGCCGCCCGACACCAACAAAGCGACGAACGGGAATTCGGGTGGGGTTTCTTCCAGCATGGGCGCCAGAAGATGGCCTTCCATGTGGTGCACACCAATGGCCGGAATGTCCCAGGCAAACGCCAGCGCCTGGGCGCAGGAAGCTCCGACCAGCAACGCGCCGACCAGCCCAGGACCCGCGGTGTAGGCGATGGCGTCGATCTCGGTGGCCACGCAGCCAGCCTCGTCCAGCACCTGGCGGATCAGCGGCAGCATGCGCTTGACGTGATCGCGTGAGGCAAGCTCGGGGACCACACCGCCGAACACGCGGTGCAGGTCGATCTGGCTGAACAGCGCGTCGGCCAACAAGCCGCGTTCGCTGTCATATAATGCGACGCCAGTTTCGTCGCAGGATGTTTCCAATCCCAGTACTAGCATGGGTTCGTCCCTTGTGGGGGCTGAATTCGAAGCCGCGCATGATAGTCGCCGTGTCGGGTGCCGACCAGCGGTTTTCGATCAGAGGCTTTGCATTCCGGCCAGCTAAGGGTTAACATCCGCAACCCTTGAAAACCGACGTTCTCCAGCACACCTTTGTTTTGCCAGGAGCACGTCTACCCCGGTAATGAATTAAGGTAGCCCTGGATGCCAGCCGTCAAAGTTAAAGAGAACGAACCCTTCGACGTAGCTCTGCGTCGTTTCAAGCGCTCCTGCGAAAAAGCCGGTGTACTGGCTGAAGTTCGTAGCCGCGAGTTTTACGAGAAGCCGACCGCAGAGCGTAAGCGTAAAGCAGCTGCCGCTGTTAAGCGTCACGCCAAGAAAGTTCAGCGCGAACAGCGCCGCGCCGTTCGTCTGTACTAATACAGACGTTCTACGCAAAGCTTCTGCCCTGCCCGGCTCACCGCCGGGCCGATGGCAGCGGTTGCTACACAATTGCTTCAAACTTGGGCAGCTAGCTCAAGGCCCCTACGCACTCGCGTCATGCGAACTGCAGCAGGGCAACCTGCCTGAAACGTCAGAGCTGGTCCTTGACCAGGCGTGCACGTCCTGTCTGACGAGCCTTCATTGGCTGGCGACGAGCACATACCTCCCTCGCACTTCCCCTTGCAGCATTCGCCCCAACCGGCGCGTGAGCGATTAGACTTGCCAGTTGCCAGATGACGAGACTGCCATGGCCGGGCTGATTCCCCAGAGCTTCATTGACGACCTTATCAACCGCCTCGACATTGTCGACGTGGTGAGTTCGCGCGTCCAGCTGAAAAAAACCGGCAAGAACTACTCCGCCTGCTGCCCGTTCCACAAGGAAAAAACCCCTTCCTTCACGGTCAGCCCCGACAAGCAGTTCTACTACTGCTTCGGCTGCGGCGCCGGCGGCAACGCCCTTGGCTTCGTCATGGACCACGACAACCTGGACTTCCCCCTGGCAGTCGAGGAACTGGCCCGTGCCGCCGGCATGGAAGTGCCACGCGAGGAAGGCCGGCGCGCGCAGAAGCCACGCCAGCCGACAGATTCGCCGCTGTACCCGCTACTGGATGCTGCCACCGAATTCTATCGCCAGGCCCTGCGCAGCCACCCGACCCGCAAGGCGGCGGTGGATTACCTCAAGGGGCGCGGCCTGTCCGGTGAGATTGCCCGCGACTTCGGCCTGGGCTTTGCCCCGCCAGGCTGGGACAACCTGCTCAAGCACCTGGGCGCCGACAGCCTGCAGCAAAAGGTGATGATCGACGCCGGCCTGCTGATCGAGAACGCCGAGAGCGGCAAGCGCTATGACCGCTTCCGCGACCGTGTGATGTTCCCGATCCGCGACAGCCGTGGCCGGGTGATCGCCTTCGGTGGCCGCGTACTGGGGGACGACAAGCCCAAGTACCTCAACTCCCCGGAAACCCCGGTTTTCCACAAGGGCCAAGAGCTCTACGGGCTTTACGAGGCACGCAAGCACAACCGCAACCTCGATGAAATCATTGTCGTCGAGGGCTACATGGACGTTATCGCACTGGCCCAGCAAGGCCTGCGCAATGCCGTCGCCACCCTCGGCACCGCCACCAGCGAAGAACACCTCAAGCGCCTGTTCCGTGTGGTGCCCAGCGTATTGTTCTGTTTTGACGGCGACCAAGCCGGGCGCAAAGCCGCCTGGCGCGCACTGGAGTCGACCTTGTCGGCCCTGCAGGACGGCCGCCGCGCACGCTTTTTGTTCCTGCCCGAAGGCGAAGACCCGGACAGCCTGGTGCGCGCCGAAGGCACCGATGCTTTCATGGCACGCATCAACCAGCACGCCCAGCCACTGGCGGATTACTTTTTCGAGCAATTGAGCATTGAGGCCGACCCGCGCTCACTGGAAGGCAAAGCGCATCTGGCCACCCTGGCTGCACCGCTGGTCGAAAAAATCCCGGGCGCCAACCTGCGCCAGCTGATGCGTAACCGCCTGAAAGAAATTACCGGCCTCGACCCGCAGCAAGTAGAGCAATTGGCCCAACAGCCGGCTGCCAACAGCAGCGTACCGGACTACGACCCGGGCTATGACTACGACGCCATGGCCAGCTACACCCCGGACTTCGGCGACATGCCGCAGCACGACTACGCCCCGGCGCAGCAAGAGCAGCAATGGAAGCCGAACAAGGGTGGCGGCAAGAAACCGTGGAGCGACAAGCCCTGGGACAAAAACCGCAAAGGCGGCAAGCCCTGGCAGCAACGCGATGAGGCGCCACCGCGCACGCCAGCCCCCGTGGAGCCGCCTACGCTGGCCGCCCTGCGCACCCTGCTGCACCACCCGCTGCTGGCCGGAAAGGTGGAAGATGCCAGCCACTTCGCCGACGAAGAGCACCTCTACAGCCAGTTGCTGGTGGCATTGATCGAAGCCGCGCAGAAGAATCCTGGGCTAAGCTCAATGCAGCTGATTGCACGCTGGCACGGCACCGAACAGGGCCGTTTGCTGCGGGCATTGGCCGAGAAGGAATGGCTGATCGTGGCCGACAACCTTGAACAACAGTTTTTCGACACTATAACTAGCTTGTCCGCCCGCCAACGCGAGCGCAGCCTGGAACATCTGCTCAGGAAAGCACGTCAAAGCGAGTTGAGCAGTGAGGAAAAATCTCAGCTTCTCGCCCTGCTTAGCAGGAATGTTCCCGCACAAACGCCGACCTCATCTGGCGCGTGAGGCCCATGCTCGGGTATAATCCTCGGCTTGTTTTTTGCCCGCCAAGACCTTCAGTGGATAGGGTGTTATGTCCGGAAAAGCGCAACAGCAGTCTCGTATCAAAGAGTTGATCACCCGCGGTCGTGAGCAGGGCTACCTGACTTACGCGGAGGTCAACGACCACCTGCCTGAGGATATTTCAGATCCTGAACAGGTGGAAGACATCATCCGCATGATCAACGACATGGGGATCAACGTATTCGAGAGTGCTCCGGATGCGGATGCCCTTCTGTTGGCGGAAGCCGACACCGACGAAGCCGCGGCCGAAGAAGCCGCTGCTGCGTTGGCGGCAGTTGAAACCGATATCGGCCGCACGACCGACCCGGTGCGCATGTACATGCGTGAAATGGGTACTGTCGAGCTGCTGACCCGCGAAGGCGAGATCGAAATCGCCAAGCGTATCGAGGAAGGCATCCGTGAAGTCATGGGCGCCATCGCTCACTTCCCGGGTACTGTCGACTACATTCTCAGCGAATACGATCGTGTCACCACCGAAGGTGGCCGTCTGTCCGATGTGCTCAGCGGTTACATCGACCCTGATGACAACATCGCTGCCCCGACCGAAGAAGTGCCTGTTCCAGGCGCCAAGGCCGCGGCTACCAAGGAAGAAACAGACGACGAAGAAGAAAGCGAAGAGAGCGATGACGAGGAAGAGGCCGAAAGTGGCCCGGACCCCGTCGTAGCAGCTCAGCGTTTCGGTGCCGTTGCCGATCAGCTTCAAGTCACCAACAAGGTGCTGAAGAAGAGCGGTCGCAGCGCCAAGGAAAGCATCGCGGCCCTTCAGGCCCTGGCTGACCTGTTCATGCCGATCAAGCTGGTACCCAAGCAGTTCGAGGTACTGGTCGAGCGCGTGCGTGATGCACTGAGCCGCCTGCGTCAGCAAGAACGCGCCATCATGCAACTGTGCGTCCGTGACGCCCGCATGCCGCGTGCCGACTTCCTGCGCATGTTCCCAAGCAACGAAACCGACCAGACCTGGAGCGGTGACCTGGCCAAGCGTAGCACCAAGTGGGCTGCCGCCCTGGGTGAAAAAGACGCTGCCATCGTCGCTTGCCAACAGAAGCTGATCGACCTTGAGACCGAGACTGGCCTGACCGTCGCCGAGATCAAGGAAATCAACCGTCGCATGTCGATCGGTGAAGCCAAGGCCCGCCGCGCCAAGAAAGAAATGGTCGAGGCGAACCTGCGTCTGGTGATCTCCATCGCCAAGAAGTACACCAACCGTGGCCTGCAGTTCCTCGATCTGATCCAGGAAGGCAACATCGGCTTGATGAAAGCGGTGGACAAGTTCGAATACCGTCGCGGCTACAAGTTCTCGACATATGCCACCTGGTGGATTCGCCAGGCGATCACCCGCTCGATCGCCGACCAGGCGCGCACCATCCGTATTCCGGTGCACATGATCGAGACGATCAACAAGCTCAACCGCATTTCCCGGCAGATGTTGCAGGAAATGGGTCGTGAACCGACCCCGGAAGAGCTGGGCGAGCGCATGGAAATGCCTGAGGACAAGATCCGCAAGGTACTGAAGATCGCCAAAGAGCCGATCTCCATGGAAACCCCGATCGGTGACGACGAAGACTCGCACCTGGGCGACTTCATCGAGGACTCGACCATGCAGTCCCCGATCGATGTAGCCACGGTCGAAAGCCTCAAGGAAGCCACCCGCGACGTGCTCTCGGGCCTGACCGCCCGCGAAGCCAAAGTGCTGCGTATGCGCTTCGGCATCGACATGAACACCGACCACACCCTCGAAGAGGTGGGCAAGCAGTTCGACGTGACCCGTGAACGGATCCGTCAGATCGAGGCGAAGGCGTTGCGCAAATTGCGCCACCCAACTCGCAGCGAGCATCTGCGCTCCTTCCTCGACGAGTGATGACAAACCCCGGCCCAGGCCGGGGTTTTTCTTTTACGGCCCCGGCTGCAACACAATGCCCGACTTCCGCCCCACATCCCCCTGAATGCCGGTCTACACTCGTCGTCAGACACTCTGATCGCGAGGCCGCTATGCCCCTGATGCCGGCCATCCTGTTGCTGCTCCTGATTCTGTGGACCACAACGGCCGGCGCCCTGACCCTGACAGACGAGGAAAAAGCCTGGCTGGCTGCCCACCCGCAGTTGAGCCTGGGCGTAGACGCCTCTTGGCCACCGTTCGAGTTTCGCGACCAGGAGGGCCGGTACCAGGGATTGGCCGCCGACTACATCGCCATGATCCAGGAACGCCTGGGTGTGACGCTAAAACCGGTCGAGCCAAAGAGCTGGACCGAGGTATTGGCGCAAGCGCGCGATGGCAAGCTCGACCTGCTCCCCGGCATCATGTCGACCCCAGAGCGTCAGGGTTATCTGGCCTTCACCCGCCCCTACCTCGACTTCCCCATTGTCATCCTTGCCCACAAAGGCGGTGCACAACCCCGTTCATTGAAAGACCTGTACGGCCTGAAAATCGCCGTGGTCGAGGATTACGCCCCACACGAACTACTGCGCACCCACCACCCGGACCTCAACCTGGTGGCCATGCCCAATGTCAGTTCGACGCTGCAAGCCCTGGCCACAGACGAGGTCGATGCCGTGGTCGGCGACCTCGCCTCGAGCATCTGGAGCTTGCGCCAGCTCAAGCTCGACGGCCTCTACGTCAGCGGCGAAACGCCCTACCGCTACCAGCTGGCCATGGCCGCACCGCGGGATAACAAAGTCCTGGTGGGCATTCTCGATAAGGTCATGGCCGACATGACCAGCGCCGAAGTCAGCCATATTCAGCAGCGCTGGGTCGGCAACGTGGTGGACCAGCGCATGTTCTGGTCCGACATGCTCATCTATGGCTTGCCTGCAGTGCTGCTACTGGTGGCGATTCTCGCAGTAGTCATTCGTATCAACCGTCGGCTCAGCTCGGAAATTTCCCGTCGCATCGCCCTGGAACAAGAACTGCGCAGCAGCGAGTATCACTACCGCGGCCTGGTCGAAAGCCTGTCGGCAATCGCCTGGGAGGCGGACGCCAACGACTTTACCTACAGCTATGTCTCGCCCCACGCCGAGGACCTGCTCGGCTACCCGCTGCATGATTGGCTCAAACCGGGCTTCTGGCGCAGCATCCTGCACCCCGAGGACGCGCTCTGGGCCCAGGCCTACTGCGACAGCGAGACCGCCGCCAGGCGTGATCACAGCCTCGACTACCGGGTGATCCGCGCCGATGGCCAACCGCTCTGGGTGCGCAACATCGTCAGCCTGATCGAGCATGGGCATCGGCCGGTGATGCGCGGGCTGATGATCGACATCAGCGAGACCAAACGCACCGAGGATGCCCTGCGCCTGTCGGAGCAGAAATTCGCCTCGGTGTTCCAGCAGTGCCCAGACATCCTGCTGATCGCCCGCCACAGCGACGGCTGCCTGCTGGAGGTCAACGAGGCCTTCGAGGAGCAGATCGGCCTGACCCCGGGCCAAGTCATCGGCCGCACCGCCACCGAGCTGGACCTGTGGGCCTTAGAAGGCAGCGGCCCACGTTTGCTCGAACGCCTGCACCAAGGCGGCATCCGCAACCTCGAAATGAGCTTCCGGCGCAGCAACGGCCAGCTGTTCACGGGCCTGACCTCGGCAGAAACCTTCGAACTCGATGGCACCCCGGCGCTGGTGGTGGCCGTGCGCGACATCAGCCAGCTCAAGGAAACCCAGGAGCAACTGCAAACCTCGGAAGAGAAGTTCGCCAAGGCGTTTCACGCATCACCCGATGGCCTGCTGCTGTCGCGCCAGAGTGATGGGCTGCTGATTGAAGTCAACGAGGGCTTCTGCCGCCTCACCGGCTATGACCTGAACCCGAGCATCGACCAGACCTCCCTCGACCTCGGCATCTGGGTTGACCTGAACGAACGCAAGCGCCTGGTCGACCAACTCAAGCGTGATGGCTTCGTGCGTGATTTCAGCTGCCACATCCGCCGCAGCGATGGGCAGATCCGCCTGTGCGAGCTGTCTGCCAGGCCCCTGCCGATCGGCGGTGTCGACTGCATGCTGACCATCGCCCGCGATATCACCGAGCGCCACCTGATGCAGGAAAAACTGCAACTGGCCGCCACCGTGTTCGAAAACACCGCCGAGGGCGTGCTGATCACCGATATCGACCAGCGCATCAGCGCGGTCAACCGCGCCTTCAGCGAAATCACGGGCTACAGTGAGATCGAAGCGCTCGGCCAGACCCCGCGCCTGCTTGCCTCTGGCCAGCACGACAGCGCCTTCTATGCCGCCATGTGGCACCAACTGACCGCCGAGGGCCATTGGCAGGGCGAGATCTACAACAAGCGCAAGAATGGCGAGTTCTACCCTGGCTGGCTGACCATCAGCGCGGTGCGCAACAGCGAGCGTGAAATCACCCACTTCGTCGCCGTGTTCGCCGACATCTCCAGCCTCAAGCACGCCCAGGCCAAGCTCGACTACCAGGCCCACCACGACCCACTGACCGGCCTGCCCAACCGCGCGTTGTTCGAGAATCGCCTGCAGGCGGTGCTTACCTGCGCCCAGGTCTCCAACCGCCAGGGCGCGGTCCTGTTCCTCGACCTCGACCGCTTCAAGCACATCAACGACAGCCTTGGCCACCCGGTCGGCGACCTGTTGCTCAAGGGTATCGCCCAGCGCCTGAAAGAGCAGGTGCGTGACGTCGACACCGTGGCCCGCCTGGGCGGTGACGAGTTCATCATCCTTCTGCCCGGCCTGCACAGGCCCAGCGACGCCAACAGCATCGCCGGCAAGTTGCTGGCCTGCTTCAGCGCGCCGTTCCAGGCCGGCGAGCACGAGTTCTTCACCAGCGCCAGCATCGGCATCAGCCTGTACCCCCAGGACGGCAGCGACGTCTCGACGCTGATCCGCAATGCCGACGCTGCCATGTACCGCTCCAAGGCCAAAGGCCGCAACCGTGTAGAAGCCTACACCCGCGACCTCACCGCCCAGGCCAGCGAACGCATCGCCCTCGAACATGAGTTGCGCCGCGCCGTCGAGCGCAACGAGATGAGCCTGTGCTTCCAGCCCAAGCTCAGCCTCAAGACCCAGAGCCTGGTCGGTGCCGAAGCGCTGATCCGCTGGAGCCACCCGACCTTTGGCGAGGTGCCGCCAGAGCACTTCATCCACCTGGCAGAAGAGAACGGCACCATTCTTCAGTTGGGCGACTGGGTGCTGGAGCAGGCCTGCCGGCAGATGCACCTCTGGAAGATGCACTACGAAGACTTCGGCCCCCTGTCGATCAACCTCGCCGGCGCCCAACTGCGTCACCCGCACCTGGCGCGGCGCATCGAACAGTTGCTCAAGACCTACCAACTGAAGGCGGGTGACCTGCAGCTGGAGATCACCGAGAACTTCATCATGAGCCAGGCCGAGGAAGCCCTGGCCGTGCTGCACCAGTTGAAAAAGCTGGGCGTGCAATTGGCCATCGACGATTTCGGCACCGGCTATTCGTCGCTCAGCTACCTCAAACGCCTGCCGCTGGACATCCTCAAGATCGACAAGTCGTTCATCCGCGGCCTGCCCGAGGACCCCCACGACGCCGCCATCGCCCGCGCAATCATTGCCCTGGGCCGCAGCATGCAGTTCACCATCATTGCCGAAGGCGTGGAGAACCAGGCCCAACAGCGCTTCCTCGCCGCCGAAGGCTGCGAACAGATCCAAGGCTACATCGTCAGCCTGCCCCTGCCGGCGGAGGAATTCGCTGCGGCGTTTCTTCGTATAGCACTAACCGATCTTTCGGATGGCACCCTTTCAAAACCCTCGTTATAATCCGGCCACCTCTGAGGGCCTATAGCTCAGTTGGTTAGAGCAGAGGACTCATAATCCTTTGGTCCACGGTTCGAGTCCGTGTGGGCCCACCATACTCAAAGCCGCGCATTGCGCGGCTTTCGCGTTTCTGGCGGAACCATCTCGGATACAGTCCTATGGTCCAAAGGTACAAATTAGGTACAGTGCGGCTTCGCTTGCACGCCTTTGGAGTCCTTCAGATGGCCACAATCGTTAAAACCCCTGCCGGCACCTGGAAGGCCGTCATCCGCAAAACCGGATGGCCGACTAACGCCAAAACCTTCCACACCAAACGCGACGCTGAGGATTGGTCACGACGCACCGAAGACGAGATGGTGCGCGGTGTGTACATCCAGCGCAGCGGCTCTGAGCGTATGACGCTCGAAGTAGCGCTTAAACGCTATCTCAATGACATTACCCCCACCAAGAAGCCAACAACACAGCGTGGAGAGACTTCGAAGGCCAAGAAGCTCACAGAGCATCTGGGCAAATACTCGCTCGCTGCCCTCTCTGCCGAAATCATCGCCAACTATCGCGACAAGCGATTGAGCGAGAAAGGACGCGCCGGGACTACCAGCAACAACACGGTACGCCTGGAGCTAGCCCTGCTTAGTCACCTGTTCACTGTAGCCATCCAGGAATGGGGCTTGGGCCTAACCTTCAACCCCGTGCTAAACATTCGCAAGCCCAGCCCAGGTGAGAGACGTAACCGTCGGCTATCTGCCGATGAAGAACGGCAGTTAATGGCCGCCGTCAACAAGCACAGCAATCCCATGCTGGGCTGGATCGTCGGCATCGCTCTGGAGACCGGTATGCGCTCCGCTGAGATCAGCACGCTGCGTAGGCCTATGGTCGATCTGGAACGACGCATAGTGAAACTGGTGGACACCAAAAACGATGGCCAACGCACTGTGCCGTTGAGCAGACGAGCAACAGAGCTGTTCAAGGCTGCTATGGCGAACCCAGCAAGACCAAGCGACTGCCATTTGGTGTTCTTTGGCGAGCCAGGCAAAGACGGAAAGCGTCGACCTTATGCTTTCACCAAGATATGGGGATTGCTTATTAAAGAGCTTGGATTATCCGACTTTAGATTTCATGACCTGAGGCATGAGGCAGTGAGCCGATTAGTTGAGGGAGGGTTATCTGACCAGAAAGTTTCAGCAATAAGCGGGCACAAGTCCATGCAGTTGCTAAAGCGATATACGCACCTCCGCTCAGAGGACTTGGTCAAGAAAATTGACAAGATCAAGAAGCGGGCCACATCAAAAGTTTAGCTAAACAAAATTTCCGCACACCACGCCAAGACCACTGAATTTCGATATATCGAAAGGAACCCATAGAGATTTTAGCGGCTAAAATTCAGGGCACGCCATATGAAACCAAAGCCTAACAAAAAATCAGACACCCTTAAAGCTGAAAAATACGTACATCAACAAACCGATATATCGAAATTAAAAAATTAACACACTGAAAACAAAGGATATTTATTATTTTCTTAACCAACTTACATAAATAGCTTTGAAACTATTCGAAATTTATCTAGGATTACTTCAGATTTTCGGACCTGGAGTATTGCTATGAACACTGAACAAGCCATCTTGGAGAAATACAACGGCGCGCCGCTTCTCTCCATTGACCAGCTAGCGGAGATACTACTGAGAAGCAAAAATGGCTTGCGCCTCAGCCTTTGCGGCGACAACGAGGTCTCGCGCAAGTTTTCACCGTGCAAAGTGAAAATTGGTAGAAGGGTCTATTTCCGGACATCTGACGTAGCAAAAGCTTTAGATCAGGAATAACTCCATGGGCATAAATCTAAGGATGGAGAGGATCAAACCTGAAAAGGGCTACACAGTGATTCACAACCATATTTTCAATGATAAAAAACTAACATTTAAAGCGAAAGGAATTCTGGCCCTACTGCTTTCGCTACCTCCGAACCCGAAAAACTTGAGCATTGAAAAATTGCCAGGTGGAACAAAGATGGTGTTTCCGCAGTTCGTTCTGGAATAGACGAGCTGAAGATCGCTGGCTACTTGGATGTGGAGCAGATTAACAACGATCTTGGGCAGTATGATGGGTCGCGGTAGGAATGGGGTCCGTTGGTTCCTTCGCGATACGGCTTCAGGGGCTGATGCCCGTCAGAAAAATGGCAAAATCCCGGATGCGGAAAATCCGCACTCGGACGAACCATCGTCGGGAAAGCGTGGCCCTATAAATACTTACAAAACAAAAACCCCAAAAAGCAAAAAAACTACTACCCCGCTCCGGGGAAACGCGGGTGACGTAAAGAGCCTTAAGTTCACTGCCACCATGCTCGCGGAGACACAGCTCCAGTCCGCAAGGCTCTGGAACAGGTCGATCCAGAAGACCGTCAGAGGATGCTCGATGACTTCTGTGCCGCAGTCAAAGCGGGGTCTATCAGGACCTCCTAGCTCGCATGGCTACACGGGGTAATCAAGCGATACCGGAACGGCCAATACAACTTTAAGCCGTTACCACCCAAGCCAGCGTCAGCCAGTAATCCACCATTACCTGCCGAAAGCGCGGCGCCGGCTTCCTCAGTTTGCCCCTCAAGTGTTACGCCTACAGAACCGTCGAGCGTAGGCTTAGACGCATTGAGTAAGTTAAAGAAAAACAGATGTAGGCCAGATTGAATGCTTTTGGCCCTTAACAACACTTGGGGGACATTTCATGTTGAATGAAAAACACCACGCCATAGCCAAATCGCTAAGCCAGAGGATCGCGGAGAGGGTAATCAGGAACAACGCTCCAGATAGCCCCGCCGTTCACCGGGCGATAGTAGTCATACACAAACAAGAAATCTTGGAGGCGATTCACCGTGGCTGCTCTCTATTGAGCATCTGGACGACGCTTAGAGCTGAGGGCGTAGTTGACTTTGGATACCAAGCCTTCAGCCGTCACGTCAAAAACATTGCCAGAGGCAACGACCGTTCGGAAGCGAACACTTAGGAGTTATTTTATCGAATAACCTCCTTTGTCGTAATAACCAAAGCTGTATTCCGCTGAGCATTTACTAACAAGTCGCATTGTTAATGCTGAAAAATTCTAAATTATTCACGCCTAGAAACCCTGACTATCGGTTCAAACAGCCAGAGGCAATCGGGCATGCTATTGCGATTTGCAGGGCAAGACAGGTGAAGTTAGCTAACCGACAAGTCGGCTAGCTAACTTTACCAACGCGTATTCGCGCCTCCGGCACTCAATGCGGTCTTGCTCTGCGAGGCCATCGCTACCGCGATCCAGTAAACGCCCAGATTGAGACCACCCAAGCCGAAATGCTTCGGCTGGTCCAGGCACTGAAATTTTAGCGGCAAAAAAATCCCCCCTACGCTGGAGCACTTGTGCTGAAATTTATATTAGGGAAATGGCTACTCGGCACGGTCACTTTTCTGCCCGTTCACCTCGCGCTCGCGGGCATAACTGTCGCAGACGGGGTTAACCTGAGCCAAACGACAATCAGCGCGATTCAGAACGTCGCATCTGTCATGAAGCATGATTGAGCATTGCTATGGGTTAAGTGCAGAAGATGACGGGATTTCAAATCTTTGTTAACAAAAAGCCGCCGCAAGACTAGGGTCTTAAATAACCTGGCTCAGGAATCACGCCGGAAATTTTTTTCTCAGGAGTAATCTATGAAGCCCCCCGTGGACACGTCAGATATTCATTTCATTGGAGACCAAGACGACCTTTCCGCCCAGGAGCCCTGCTTCATCACCCGAACGAGCCTACGGCAAATCCTTGGGGCGTGTGGTGTAGAAACCCTACTGGATCTCGCTGCTCGCTCGGCGGAAGCTGTGCCTGATGCTCAAAACGCTACTGATGAATAGCAGTGGGGACCGCTCTACCACCTTGAGCCAGGCGTTGTACCCAAGAAAACCTTCCAGTACCTGACGCAGCATCAGGACTGAGTTACCCTTACGCGTCAAGCATGACATAGCACGGTTGAGGCCAACGCCGCGGCACGCCATGTGAGGACCCGGTGCGTACTTTAGAGACTACTCACGTGCAAAGACGTAACCTCGGTCAAGCGCGCTGTAGATTGTCGAGGAAACCACCTTGCCGTAATACCCAGAGCGCGACCTGGCTCTCACACCTTCAGCCGTGCATAATCGTCCCAATACGCCCACATTTTTCTGAGAAGTTGAGTTCCGATGCCAGCACCACTTGCCAAGCCATTGACGTTCATCGACGCCTTCGCTGGTTGTGGAGGTTTGTCACTCGGCTTGATGCAAGCGGGCTTGACTGGACGCTTTGCGATTGAGAGAGACAAATTCGCTTTCGCAACCCTTAAACATAACCTTTTGGCGAAGAACGGAAGACATTCATACGATTGGCCTCACTGGCTCCCTGCTGAAGCTATAGGTATCGTGGAGCTCTTAAATGACTATCGCGACTATCTAGAAGAGATTGCCGGAGGGGTCGACCTGCTCGTTGGTGGGCCACCCTGCCAGGGATTTTCTAGCGCAGGAAGACGACAGCATGATGACCCTCGTAATGAGCTGTTTGCCTCATATCTCAGCCTGGTAGATATAATAAAGCCACGAGCGGTCTTGATCGAAAACGTTCGCGGATTCACAATTGACTTTGACACTGGCGACGAAACCAAGAACTTCTCACAACTTCTAAGAGCCCAGCTATCCGACTCTTATACCGTTCACGAAAGCCTGCTCGATTTATCTGCTTTTGGTGTACCACAGGCCAGAACACGTTATTTTGTTCTTGCATTCCGTTCTGAACTGAATGTGCCTGATCCCTTTGATCATCTTCAGCGCTCCCTTCCATCGTTTTTACGCTCACTGCGCCTCACTGCGCCAGTATCATCAGGATCTGCCATTTCTGATCTTGAAGTTTCGAGAAACGGAAAACAGGAATCAGCTGACACCAAGGGGTTTGAGGAGACGCGATATATCGGCCCGCTTACTCATTACCAAAAATTGATGAATACAGGGTGTGATAGACCTTCCGACTTACGACTCGCGCGCCATGCGGAGCACATTGCACATCGTTTTTCGGAAATTATTGCACTCAGCCACGCTAACGGCCGTTTAAATACCAATATCGGTTCAGAAATGCGTGCCCGTTTCGGATTAAAAAAAATGGCGCTACGCGTCCTAGACCCAGATCGCCCGTCGCCGACAATCACAAGTATGCCAGACGATCTGCTTCATTACTCTGAACCACGCACACTCACAGTACGAGAAAATGCACGTCTACAGAGTTTTCCTGACTGGTATTCTTTCCAAGGAAAATATACCTCAGGGGGGCATCGACGCAAGACAGAAGTCCCACGCTTCACTCAAGTAGCCAATGCCGTTCCGCCTCTTGCGGCACGCGCAATTGGTGAGACACTGGCCGCTCTACTTAGTGACTCAACCAACACAGTCGACAATAAAAATTCAAATATTAACTTAGCTCTGCATACTATCCAGCAAAACGCGGAAATCTGTACGCAGATTTAGAATCAATTTACGTAACTCTCGCATTGTGTCGATGTCTACAATTTTCCCGGCATCGTCCACGACAGAGTTAGGTTTCCCATTGGGAACCAGTACTGCATGCCCGAGGGTATTGCGATTACTAATAACCCCATTGCGGTAATCGTTTACAGTCGTTATGCCAAATGCGTAGTCCCTAAAGTTATCCATACCAAGGACATGGGCGAGCATGCGAAGGCGGTGATCCGAAGTAAAGAGCATATGAGCTTTGAAAATAGCCTCAACACTCGGTTCACCCTTGAGCCTCTCGCCTTGTTTAGTGACATTGGCGACTTGTTCAGTAACTCGCCTAATTGCTTCCTGGACGAACACAACCCTCCCCGCTTCATCGAGCTTCTGATGGGCCAAGGCTAAACATGTGTTAACCATATAATCAATGTCGCTTGTCGCCCCCATAACTATTCCGCGAGTGTGGTCAAGATCAAGGACTTTCTTTATAAGAGAGTCGAAGACACCTATAACTTCATCAACAAGCTCTGCACGCCCCGCGCAGTAAACACCTTCGAGTTGCTTTAGATAAGCCTTTTCGCGCAGTTCTACTACGGTCAATTGACCGGAATAGAAGACAACATCTTTGTATTGGACAATCTGACGAATCCGCTCAATAGCATCTTCTCCGTGCTCATTGTTACCTAAGTCCCAGTCCACTAAAATCAGGTCAATTTCGTCGGTAAAAACCTCTTCAGAGATGGCGGCTTCCATTTGCGCAATCGTCGTACACTGCCGAGGTCTAAACTCGAAACCCTCAGCAGCCATTCTATGCTTAATACTTGTAATCTGCGCAGCCACCCGATCAGGCTGATCATCTACCCACAACACATTAAAGTCGAGTCTCACGCTTTTTTCCCCTTAGCGGCAATCTTGATGATCAGACCTAATCCTTTTTTTACGCTGTCATCGAGCTCAATACTACCGCCCATTTCTCCAAGAGCCTGCCGAACATGATATAGGCCTAGTCCTGACCCTAGCGTCGTTGTATAGCCCATCTCGAAAATCTGAGATCGATTAGTTCCAGCGGCCAGACCACGACCATTATCGCCAACGCTAATGACCAGTCCACTTTTGCCCTCTTGATCAAGAGAGAAATTGATACGGGTCGCTTTAGCTTTTCTAGCGTTACTTATAAGGTTATCGACGATAATTGAAGCATCTATCGGATTGAAGCGAAGCTTAATACCCGGATGATTATTTTCGGCAACAATTTGCAGCCTCGCAGTTCCTGTCGTCCGTGCGATTTGTTCTATATAGTCGTAAATAAACGCAGCGAGATCGGTTTCAATTTTTTCCGAGTCAAGCTTAAAATTAGCGCGAGCTGCAAACTTCGTTACCGACATGACCTTCTTATTCAGAAAAGCCATCTGCTCTAGAGTTTTAAGTACACTCTCACGAGGAATCATTTTTGCACTGGCAGTTTCCGTCAGGAAATTCTCTATCTGCTGGGCAATGTCTACCGCATAAATAGTGACCTGATGGTGCAAATTTAGAATCGTTGCAGAGTCCACATTGACAAAGGATTCCAGGAAGTGCGCCCGGCGCCGCTCCGTTTCTATCTCTGCCTCAGCAGTAACTGCGCGCCGATTTGCTGCCTCGGCAGCTGCAAGCGCCTGGTCGGCGACACGTCGGGCATCAGATTCCGACTTTTTCAAGTCGTCAAATCGGCGCTCGGCTAGGTCAATGCGGGCCAGCATTTGCGAGTCGTCGATTTTTTCTGCAATCGCGCGTAGACCCACCAAAGAGGTTTCAAAGTCACTGGATCGCTCATTGATCAAGTCTATGAGACGAGTGCTGTACTCAACCAAACGCACCTTATCGTTATCAACCAGACTAGCGACAGCCGCCGTTACTCTCGCCCGGCCGGGATCGGTCAAAAGCCTGGATAAATCATCCGTATTAGCGTCTGTTTTATCACCCCAAGACACCGGTACGACATATTTCTCCAGACGTTTCAAGCAGTGCTCCATCACCGCTTTTTGTAATTGCTCCACTGCTGGTGTTTCAATTAACCCTTGGTTTCGGCTCGAAGCCTCTTGGAAGTCCTCATCAGAGCCGGAGACATCAACACGTCCAATTATTTCACGCGTCCCCAAGAACCGCGCATAACCCTGCTGCTTACGACGGCTGAAACCAAACCAATCATCTCCATCCTCGCCAATAGGATAGACTCGAAAATTATTTCGAAAGAGAAAAACCGACCCAAACTGAACAGATGGGAGACCAACACGTCTAGCAAATGTAATCTTCGCAGACTGATTCAGATAGTATATTTCACATCTAAATTCAGCGTTAGACAGATATTGATATGGATTTGGCTCGACAATTCGATAAATCACCTCCCCCCGATCAGTCAGCGAGGTGTGTAACTCATCACCATCGATGGAAACTCGAATAAACGTGGTTTTATCCTGCAAAGTTGAAAAGATAAAATTGCCAATTCGACCGTTGACTAAGTCTTTATTCAGCACTCCTTCGCTGTCTTTGCCAACGCTTTTCGAAAGCCGCTTATCCTCAGACTTCTCGGCCGGCGCGGTGATATGGATACTAAAACCATCAGTCTCCTCACCAAACGGATTTATAAGTTTTGCTAGAGAAGCTTTCAAATCAAGAATACGCTGCCTTGGCCAAGGCCTCCTCAGTCGCGAAATGATAACCGCTGTACCGTGCTTTAGAGTCGAACAGAATGACTTAAGCTCACTCGGCAGATCAAAATCCGTCTGTTCAGCATAAAGAACAGGAATATTCTCAAATTTTTCCTTAGCATCTTGCTCGAATAAATCCCAATCAACCGTCAAGCGATTGACTGACTTGCTACGCCCTTTAGGACGACTTTGTATTATTACTTTTGCGCCCAAACGATCTGACGAGAAACGACCTATACCCTTGCTACCCGCATAATGGCGGCGCTCAGCGGCAATATTTCGATAGTCATCAACAGGACGATCACTGCGTTTCGCAGAGTATGCAACAAACAACCATTTCTCAGTAAGATCTTCATAAGACATACCGAAGCCATTGTCTGCGATGACAATAATATCGTCACCGAAGTACAACTGTACATCATCAGCCCCAGCATCGAACGAGTTCTTAACAAGCTCAAAAATCGCCACTTCGTCATCTGTGATAAGTTCACGCCCCAGCACTCGCTTGAGGCCAGTACTAACATCAAAGTGCAAGTCGTCCTTATCTGCCAATCTAGTCTTCCTTTCTGAGTCGTTAACAGCGAGGGATATTAGAGCCCGTTACGAAGTGGCTTACGGCGATATGATATCACAGGCATATACGTTGCCCCAGACCATTTCGGTGGAACCGCATACGGGGTACCGAGCCTGCACCGGGTCTGCTGCCGAAGCAGGCTATAGGCAGACTGGTCGATTACGATGGTGACCAACACCCACCCAGGTTTGCTCGAATGAGCGCTCTCACCATGCTCGGTGACGATGTCCGCCATACCTCATGAGCAATTTTCAGACGGCTATATTTGCTATCCCCCACAAATTGGCGCATGTGCTCGCATTGCTGGAGGCGCATGAAAAAGAACAGCATGTGATCATCAATGTAATAGAAGTCATCGTGCTCGTGACCTCGAGCATCCGCAGACTCTATCAAGCGATCTAAATAGACGAAAGAGTCATTCAGGTTATCACCACCCTGAGCATCCACTGGCAAATCTAGAAAAGGCTTCCCGTTGAATGTGGCGTGCTGCCGCTCATGACACTCATGGCAAAGCGTAATACCGTTGCCGGGCTGGAACGAGCCAGACGGGTAAAGGGTTTTGCGAAAAATATGATGAGCCTGGACGCGATCACTCGACGCACAAACCACGCATTGATACCCATCCCTGGCTTTGATAAATCGGCTCCACAGCCTCAGACACCAGGTATGCGACCGTCCACGCTTCAGAGCCAGGATCAATGTCACTTGCTTATCGATGAGATCCAGCCGATCTGCCCTCATAGCATTACTACCTCCCCCTGAAATTACCTGGGGGCATTCTGGCACTGCAAGCTTGTATTAACCGCATTCTGGAGCATGCGAAATTCGCGCCCCGCCATAGAAGGCCAATCCAAGTCGGGCTAGGAATCTGCGATTGACTCACCCTAATAGATCGGTACTCCTTGGGTACAGTGGCTAGCTTCACCTGATTTACCAAATCTACGCTCAACCCCTTGTATTGCATGGCCTCCAGCTATGCTAACCTACGCCAAGCTTTGAGTGATTTCTCTAGGCATACCGCCTAGCCCAGCAACTCATAATCCTTTGGTCCACGGTTCGAGTCCGTGTGGGCCCACCATATTCAAAGCCGCGCATTGCGCGGCTTTCTGCTTTTCGGGTTTATCCCACCCGTATCAGTCCGAGGTTGGGTCCGAAGGTAGACGGTTAAAACGTCATCTTGACCTGCAACCCAGCCGCTAGCGCATTGCCTCTTTGCTTGCCAAAGAAAGCCCCAGGCTCGATGTAGTACTGCACGTCCGGGCGCAGCAGTAGCCACGGTGTTACTTGTGCACCGTAATTGAGTTCCAGTACTTGCTCCCCGCTATCGAGCCCGGTAATGACGGCAGTGTCATCTGAGTAGGCCGCAGCAGCTTCCTGCACACCCCGCGTGCGCGGGTTGATAACGGCGCGGCCATAGCCAAAGGAAATGGAGTCTTGCGGGCGGCTGGCAAACGGCTTTTGTTTAACCAGGCCCAGCGAGTACCAGCGGCGCATTGGCGAGGTCGCGGCGTTGCTGGTGGCTGCTTGCCCGAACAACCTCAGCACACTGGCCGGGTCTTGCTCGTCGCGCCAGATCGCCTGATCCACCAGCAGGTAAGCGCCTGTACGGCTGCTGCTTTTGCCGGTGCCGCCAATCTTGGCGTAATCGGACGTGTCGTAGTACCAGCCAACTTTGTATTGGCCATTGAGGAATGCACGGTTATTGATGATCGCCTCCAGCGGCAAGATAGCGCCCGTCGTGCCGTTGCTGGGCATAGCGAACGCTTTGGAGACGCGCGCGTTGTACCCCGGGTTGACCTGGAACAGTGCCGTTTGCAGCGTCAGCGACGGGTTGACGTCATAGCGCAACTCGCCCCCCCAATGTGCGGTCGGGTAGTTGCCCCAGCCACTGCCGCTGGACATGGTCAGCGGATGCGCACAAAAGCCTGCACTGACAAAGTTGGCGAGGATCGGCATGCCGCCGAAATCGGTGCCCATGACCATGTAACCGAGCTTGGTGGACAGGTCTGGCGAGAACAGCGTGCGCTGGTAACTCAACTCGGTCAGCCGCGTATATTCGCCCCCGTAGACCTCTTGCGCGGACATGCGGTTGCCAATCAGGTCTTCGGTGGCGCTGTGGCCGCGACGATCGTTGAGCAGTACTTGCACGCGCCCGGCATCTGGGGTGTCGAGCAGTTTGCTCAAATCAAACTGAGCGCCCAAACGTATCTGTTGTGCATAGTGGGTACCGCGTTTGATACCGCCATGCAGGTTGGAAATGGTTTCCGAGGTGTAGTCGCCCGTCAGCTTGATACCCTGGTCTTCCAGCCTCTGACGCTGCCCGCCCCAGTTACCGGTGAGTGTAGGTTGGGTCATCAGGTGGGCAGTATCGGCCAATGCGCAGGGCAGTGGCAGAAGGCAAAGCGATAAACCGCTGCACAGGCTGCCGGCCAGCACGGCGCGGAGGGGTAATGACATTTTGCGCGGGTTCCTTGCTTGAGAAGTCGTTGAACAGTTCTGGCTTTTGCGTGATGGGCTGACTGGCGGGAAAAAAAATCCCCGCGAGCGGGGATTTTTCGTAGTGCACCAGAGCCGTTACGGCTTGCTGCCGTCAGGCAATGCGTAAGCGATGATGTAATCGCCCACATCTGGCGAGTGGCTCATGCCGCCAGCGGAAATCACCACATACTGCTTGCCGGTCGTGGGGGACTTGTAGATCAGCGGCGCTGCTACGGCACCTACTGGCAAGCGGGCCTTCCACACTTCTTTGCCGGTTGCCGAGTCGAGCGCACGCAGGTAGTAGTCCTGGGTGCCCGCGAAGAACACCAGGCCGGATGCCGTCGAAGTAGGGCCGCCGAGTGTCGGCATACCCAAAGGGATCTGCAGGTGCGTCTTGATGCCCAGTGGGCCGGTATCCTGAACCGTGCCCAGTGGCACCTGCCACACCAGTTTCTGGGTGTTGAGGTCAATCGCGCTCATGCTGCCAAACGGTGGCGTATTGCACGGTACGCCCAGTGGCGACTGGAGGATGTCGATCTTCACACCGCCATAGATGCCCGCGACCTGCGGCCGAATAGTGCCCATGAAGCCAGGCACCTCATCGATCGACACTTTGTACTTGCGGGTGTTTTCCTGGGTTACCAACGACATGCGCAGTGGCATGCGCATGTCGTTGACGAACATCATGCCGGTGTTTTCATCAATAGAAATGCCACCCCAGTTCATGCCACCCAACAGCCCTGGCCATTCGATGTACGGCTTTTCAGAGGGCGGTGTGAACGGGCCGACATACACCGAGTCCTTGAACATGATCCGGCAGTAGAGCTGGTCGAAAGTGGACACACCCCACATCGATTGCTCGGTCAGCGGGTCCGCGCCAATGACGGGCATACCCGCCGAGTACGGCTGGGTCGGTGACAGGTGTTCGCCTTCTGCGGCCGGTGAAGTGGGAACAGGGCGCTCCTGAACTTCAGTGACCGGCTGGCCAGTGCGGCGATCCAGCACGAAGATATGGCCGGTCTTGGTGGTCTGGATCAGCACCGGGGTCTTGGTGCCTTGGGCGTTTTTCATCTCGTACAGCACGGGTTGCGAAGGCAGGTCGTAGTCCCAGACATCATGATGGACAGTCTGGAAAACCCACTTGGCCTTACCTGTCGATGCATCGACCGCGACAATGGCTGTGCCGAACTTTTCTTTCACCTGGTTACGGTCGCCACCCCAATAGTCAGGTGGGCCATTGCCGGTAGGCAGGTAGACCAGATTCAGTTCTTTATCGTAGGTGGGAATGGTCCATACGTTAGGTGTTTCAAGCGCGAACTGATGGTCAGCCGCCGCAGTGTCGGTACCCTCAGGCGCACCGACATCCCAGGCCCATACCAACGAACCGCTCAGCACATCGAATGCACGCACGGCACCAGAAGGCTCGCCGGCCACGATGTCACGTACCCAGCCCCCCACCACTGTGAGGTGGCCCATGACCACAGGCAGAGACGTCGGGTGGTAGCGCTTGCTGTTTTCCGTTGGCCCCATGCCCTTCTTGAGGTCAACGTAACCGTCCTCGCCGAAGTTGGGGCAAAGGGTGCCGGTGTGTGCATCCAGGGCAAACAGCCGGGCATCGACCGACGATACCAGGATGCGCTGGCGGCATTGCTGGTCGCTGGCGTGAGAGGCTTTTACCTCGGCGCTGAGGCTGTCGTCCCGGTCGATGTCGTAATAGCCCACGCCACGGCAGGTCACATGCTCTTCGCTTTTGGCGTGAGGGTCGAACTTCCAGAGGGGTTTGCCGGTATCGCCATCAAGCGCGGTGATCAGGTTTTCCGGCGTGCACGAGTACAGGACGTTGCCGATCTGCAATGGCGTGTTCTCGTCGACACCCGCACCTGGGCCGCTGGTTCTGCGGCCGGTCCGGTAGGTCCAGGCAACTTGCAGGTCCTTGACGTTTTCCGGGGTGATTTGCGTGTAGGGCGCGAAGCGCGTGCCCGAGGCGCTGCGCCCAAAGAACTCCCAGTTTTCCGGGGCTGTGGAGGCAGCGTCTGGGGTTGTCAGGCTACCTGCTGCGATGGGGTTCGAGATGCCGCCATGTGGGAAGAAGGCGGCGATGAACGTGGCGATCAATGCCAGCAACAGGGCAAACCCGGAGCGATTGGCGGTTCGGCGTGTGCTCGAAGAGGTAGTGGGCAGTGCAGCGCCCACCCACAGGCTCAGGGTCAGGATGATGGCCGGGACCACCAGACGCGGCAGCAGTGGCCAGTAACTAAGTTGCCCCACTTCGTAAAATGCCCAGGCGCAGGTGGCCAGGAATATCAGAATCGAAAGTACAATACTGATACGCTTGCGCAAGCACACGGCTACGGCCAACACGGCGTAGGCAAGCCCCGCCAGCAGGTAGTAACTTGACCCGCCCAGTGCCAATAGTTTGCAACCGCCGTAAATCAAACCCAGCGCCACACACATTACAAGTAGCGCAAATAGCAGTCGAGCGGCACTGCTTAACGAGCGCCTCCCCGCGTTGGAACACGTGTCATCCGTCATGGTTGTGTAAGCTCTGTGGGTATATGCATGGTTGTTCCATCAGGGCGCAAGCACGCCGCCAGAGAAGTCAGGCTGCGCAGCCTGCCAATAGCAAGAATCGCCAAGATCATCAGCGTTAGATGAAAGGTCAGTTATTCAGGCAGGCCGCTAGAACGGCCCTGTTGGCACGAAACTTTGTAAAACGAACAATTATTCAACGTCAGCAACCTGAATACCGAGGTTTGACGTTGCTTAAATGATAAGTCCGACTATCCCCAGGATAAACCAACGCGTCTGCAACAGCTTTTATACGAACCTGTAACAATGACAAAGCCGCGCCATCGCGCGGCTTTGTCATTTCAACTTGGTCAGGCTTTGCAGATCAAGATTGCATCTTCGATACGGCAGCTTTCCTGTTTACCGTCATACCCCCAATGAATGGAGGGGAGCGGGCCGCTTGCCACAGAACTGCCATCTTCGTTGAACACTTCAATAACCGCGTTCCACAAACTTGTGCGAGGTGTTTCGCTGCCGGGGTCCAGGCATAACAGGTGAGTGATCTGGAAATCACCCTCGTTTTCATAACCCTGATAACCGACCACCATCATCCAGTGGCCACTGCCACCAGGCCAGCGCACCCCGATAATCGGGGCAGACATGCAGTCGATTGAATCCTGGACCTGTTGAACAATGTCTTTTTTACTGCCAGTAACGTACTCAGCGCCCACCCCCACACCACTGAAGCACTCGACCAGCCTCAGCATGTCCTTGTGGTCGGTGCCTTCTGAAACCAGTGCGCCCAAACTACGTATTTCGGAACGAAAACGCCCTTCGCGGCTGTTGCCATGCCAGAGATACATGTTCCTGGCTTCGCCATAACCCATGACGCCCAGGGTAATCAGGGCCATCACCACACTGTATGGGCCACACGCACCGTCCAGTCCACCTTGGCGCAAATGCACCAACTGACCGCCACGAGCATAGGTCAGCGGCCCATCCGGGGAGACCATCAACCAGGGGCTGACTGTCATCTTGTTCATAGCGCGAATCCTTGCATGACGTGAGGTTAAATCGCAGTGAGCGGGGCGGCGGAAGATATCAATCGGCCACCATTCCGTCCACGCAGATCAACCGGCCGGCAAGTTTGCTGAAGATCAACGACCAAGGATTACAGGGTGGTTACGCGCATTTCTGCTTGGCGGGGGTTGTAGAACGTGGTGTCAGCCGGAATATCGCGCATCACCAGCGACATGGCCCCAATCACCACGTTATCGCCAATGCTGATCCGGTCGGCAACAATGCAGCTGCTGGCGCCCAGGCTGACGTTATCGCCAATGCGCAGCGCATACGCCTGCAGCCCAAGGGTCTTGATGCCGATCGAGCAATTCTGCCGAATGAAGAAATTGCGCCCGATGCTCACGTGACGGGTAATCACCACGCCAGGCAGATGGGCGATGCGCAGCCCGGGCGCGATCTGTGCGCCGATGTCGATGTCTACGGCATACTTCAGATTAAGCCGCTGCTGCATGCGCTTGGCGTGCCGCCGGCCCAGGCCGCCTCGTGCATCCAGATACTGGGCCAGGCGGAAGGCGAAGAGAAAGCGCAGCTTGTTATCCTTGCGGGCGCGGCGCAGCACGTTGAACAGCAGGCTGATACGGCGCCCGGGCTTTTTCTTGTTGGAGACTTCCAGTCGCCAGCATTCGAGCAGGTTTGCGAGGTTCATGGCGTGGCTCCACTGCGTACGGCCTGCCATGATGCCGAAACAAAGCCAGCGACGCAGCCTTGCCCTGGCGGCCACTGGCTGGCTAGGCTAGCGGGCCCACTGTAGAGACTTGCCATGTCGGATGCCCGCCCCATCACGCTGGATGAAATCGATCGCCAGCTGATCGCCCTGCTGCAGATCAATGCCCGCGAAAGCGTTGCCACCCTCGCCCGCCTGCTCGGTATCGCGCGCACCACGGTCAACTCGCGCCTGGAGCGGCTGGAGAAGAACAAGGTGATCTCAGGCTACGGCGTGCGCCTTGGCCAGCACGTGATCGGGGGTGGTTTGCAGGCGTATGTCGGGATCAAAGTGCAGCCCCGCTCCGGCAAGGAAGTGGTGCGGCGCTTGAGTGCCATGGGGCAGGTGCAGCAATTGTGCGCGGTGAGTGGCGAATTCGATTATGTGGCCTGGCTGCGGACCGATTCGCCAGAACAACTGGACCAGATGCTCGACCAGATCGGCAGTGTCGACGGGGTGGAAAAAACCACTACGTCGATCATCTTGAGCAGCAAGGTCGACCGCGGGCAGCCGCTCTGAAGTGGCTGGCGATCAGGTTTACTGACTGGCGAGTATGCCTCCTGAACTGTGGATCATGCCGCCACGTTGACCTGTTTCGTCACAATGACTTTAACTGAATACATTTCGACTAAAACCACTACATTCCTCCAACACTCTGCACCTTAATTACGAACACCCCGCTCCCTAAAATGACCCCCAGGCATCTCCTATACTCAGGCTCCGCCCTCCGCGCAGCCCCTCTGGCAAGGTCACTTCATGAACAACAAGAACCGCCACCCCGCCGACGGCAAAAAACCCATCACCATCTTCGGCCCGGACTTCCCCTTCGCCTTCGATGACTGGCTGGAACACCCGGCTGGCCTGGGCAGCATCCCTGCCCAGCGGCATGGCGAAGAAGTGGCGATCGTGGGTGCCGGTATCGCCGGCCTGGTGGCGGCCTACGAGCTGATGAAGCTGGGCCTCAAACCAGTGGTCTATGAGGCCTCGAAGCTCGGTGGCCGGTTGCGCTCGCAAGCCTTCAACGGCACCGACGGAATCATCGCCGAGCTCGGCGGCATGCGCTTTCCGGTTTCTTCAACGGCCTTCTACCACTATGTGGACAAGCTGGGCCTGGAGACCAAACCCTTCCCCAACCCGCTGACGCCGGCCTCCGGCAGCACGGTGATCGACCTGGAAGGCCAGACCTACTACGCCGAGAAAGTCGCCGACCTGCCTGAGCTGTTCCATGAAGTGGCCAACGCCTGGGCCGACGCGCTGGAGAGCGGCGCTCAATTTGCCGACATCCAGCAGGCGATCCGCGACCGTGATGTACCGCGCCTCAAAGAACTGTGGAACACGCTGGTGCCCCTGTGGGACGACCGCACCTTCTACGACTTCGTCGCCACTTCGCGCTCATTCGCCAAGCTGAGCTTCCAGCACCGGGAGGTGTTCGGCCAGGTCGGCTTCGGCACCGGTGGCTGGGACTCGGACTTCCCCAATTCGATGCTGGAAATCTTCCGCGTGGTGATGACCAACTGCGACGATCACCAGCACCTGGTGGTGGGCGGCGTGGAGCAGGTGCCGCAAGGTATCTGGCGGCATGCGCCAGAGCGCTGCGCCCACTGGCCTGAAGGCACCAGCCTCAGCTCGTTACACGGGGGTGCGCCACGCACCGGGGTCAAACGCATCGCCCGTGCCGCCGATGGCCGGCTTGCGGTCACCGACAACTGGGGTGATACCCGCCATTACGCCGCCGTGCTCGCCACCTGCCAGACCTGGCTGCTGACCACCCAGATCGACTGCGAAGAATCGCTGTTCTCGCAGAAGATGTGGATGGCCCTGGACCGCACCCGCTACATGCAATCGTCGAAAACCTTCGTCATGGTCGACCGCCCGTTCTGGAAGGACAAAGACCCGCAAACCGGCCGCGACCTGATGAGCATGACCCTCACCGACCGCCTCACCCGGGGTACCTATCTGTTCGATAACGGCGACGACAAACCCGGTGTGATCTGCCTGTCCTACGCGTGGATGAGCGATGCGCTGAAAATGCTCCCGCACCCGGTCGAAAAGCGCGTGCAACTGGCCCTCGACGCCTTGAAGAAAATCTACCCGAAGACCGATATCGCCGGGCACATCATCGGCGACCCGATCACCATTTCCTGGGAGGCCGACCCGCACTTCCTCGGCGCCTTCAAGGGCGCGCTGCCGGGCCATTACCGCTACAACCAGCGCATGTACGCGCACTTCATGCAGCAGGACATGCCCGCCGAACAACGCGGCATGTTCATCGCTGGTGACGACGTGTCGTGGACGCCGGCCTGGGTAGAAGGCGCGGTGCAGACTTCGCTCAATGCCGTGTGGGGTATCATGAACCACTTCGGTGGCCAGACCCACCCGGACAACCCAGGCCCAGGCGATGTGTTCGATGAAATCGGCCCTATCGCGCTGGCCGACTGAAACAAGGAGGCGCCATGCGCATCGCTCTGTTCCAAGGCGCACCCAACCCACTGGACGTGCCAGGCAACCTGCAACGGCTGCAGCACCAGGCCCAACTGGCGGCTGAGCGCGGCGCTCAACTGCTGGTGTGCCCGGAGATGTTCCTGACCGGCTACAACATCGGCCTGGCCCAGGTCGAACGCCTGGCCGAGGCCAGTGATGGCCTAGCGGCCATGAATGTGGTGGAAATCGCCCAGGCCCATCGCATCGCGATCGTCTATGGCTACCCGGAGCGGGGCGATGACGGCGCGATCTATAACAGCGTGCAACTGATCGATGCCCAGGGTCGCAGCCTGTGCAACTACCGCAAGACGCATCTGTTCGGGGAGCTTGACCGGTCGATGTTCAGCGCAGGCGCCGATCACTTCCCGGTTGTGGAACTGGATGGCTGGAAAGTCGGCATGCTGATCTGCTATGACATCGAGTTCCCGGAGAACGCCCGGCGCCTGGCGCTGGCGGGCGCGGAACTGATCCTGGTGCCGACGGCGAACATGACGCCCTACGATTTCATCTGCCAGGTGACGGTACGGGCACGCGCACAGGAGAACCAGTGCTACCTGGTGTATGCGAACTACTGCGGGGCCGAGGATGAAATCCAGTATTGCGGGCAGAGCAGCATCATCGGCCCGGATGGCAGCCTGCTGGCCATGGCCGGGCGGGATGAATGCCAGTTGCTGGCGGAGCTTGCGCATGAGCGCGTGATAGAGGGGCGCAAGGCATTTCCCTACCTGACCGATTTGCGCCAGGAGCTGCATCTGAGTAAAGGCTGACCGGAGCCCCTCATGCCTGACGCTACGCGCCACCTCACCCTCGCCAACGGCCTGCAGCTGACCCTGCGCCATGCCCCGCGCCTCAAGCGCGCGGCGGCCGCGTTGCGGGTGCACGCGGGTAGCCACGATGCCCCGGCGCAATGGCCTGGGCTGGCCCACTTCCTTGAACACCTGTTCTTCCTCGGGACCCGTACATTCGCGCAGCAGCATGGGCTGATGCGCTACGTCCAGTCCCTCGGCGGCCAGGTCAACGCCAGCACCCGTGAGCGCACCACCGACTTCTTCTTCGAAGTCCCACCGGCGGCGCTGGCCGGAGGGCTGGAGCGCCTGTGCCAGATGTTGGTCGAGCCCGACCTTGGCATCGAGCGCCAGCGCCAAGAGCGTGAGGTGATTCACGCCGAGTTCATCGCCTGGTCACGTAACCCGCAGGCACAACAGCAGTTCGCCTTGCTGCAGTCGGTTTCGCCGCAGCATCCATTAAGCGGCTTTCATGCCGGCAACCGGTTTACCCTTGCCCTGCAGGACCCGGCGTTCCAACGGGCTCTCGGGATGTTTCACCAACGCTTCTACCAGGGCGGGCAGGTCACCCTGAGCCTGTGCGGCCCACAACCCTTGGATGCACTGGAGCGCCTGGGCCGGCAATTTGGCAGCCTGTTCCCGGCCGGTGGGCGTGCCGAGCAAGCAATGCCGCCGCCGCTGCTGGCGGCCGATCAGCCGTTCATCTTCGCCCATGAAGGCCTGCCCGAAGGTGGCGAACGCGCGCTTGGCTTACTGATCGACCTGCTAGGCGACAGCCGCCCGGGCGGATGGCTGAACGCGCTTCGCCAGCGCGGCTGGCTGCGGGGAGTCAAAGCCGAACCGCTGTATGCTTTCGCCGGGCAGATGCTCTGGCACATCGACTTGCAGCTCGGAACCGACGCCTCTGTCGACGAAGCTATCGCATTGCTGCACGGCTGGTTCGGCTTTATTCGCCAGAGCGACCTGCAGCACCTCAATGCCCAGTTCGGCCAACTGCAACGCAGCCGCGAGCGGGCCGCCAGCCCGCTTGAACTGGCACGACGGGACAGCGCAGACCAGCCTTTCGCAGCACTCGACAAGCAAGCTTTACGCGCACTGGAGGCACTGCTTGCCAGCCTCCCTTACGCCAGCCTTGGTCAATGGCAGATACCCGCCGCCGACCCTCTGCTGACGGCCGAGCCGCTCGCCGCAAAGGCACCGTTACCCGTGGCATTGGCCATCAGCGACGCGCTGCCACCGACACGCGAGTACGCGGCGCTGTACCTGCGCTGGCACCTGCCTTCACCTCTTCGACGTGCGCTGTTTCCCATCCTGTGCCAGGCCTTGCGTCCCTTGCAGGAACGCGCCGAACAGGCGGCGTTGCAACTGCAGTTCAGCGAAGCTGGCGAGTATTGGCAGCTACGTTGCGCCGGCCAACCCTCAGCGGTGCTCCGCGCCGTCGATGAAGCCCTCGCCTTGCTGAACGCGCCCTCACACGATAGCTGGCAAGGTCAGCCGAACCCAGAACCCGCGCAGATCCCGATCAGAGCCCTGCTCAAGCAACTGCCTGACGCCATTCTTGGCAGCAATGCCGAGCCGTTGCCGCCTTGCACACTCGACCAGCCACTGCTTGACCAGGTATGGGCAACTGCCCGCTGGCACGGCCTGGCGCTGGGCTTTGAAGAATTGGCCGCCCTTGGCGCCGTGCTGGGCGCCTGCCCAGGCCAGGGCGCCACAGCGACGCCACTGCCCATTTGGCAGGGCCGTCGCTGGGTTGACACTGCGCTCGCAGGCAGCGAAAACGCCCTGCTGCTGTTCTGCCCGGTGGCGGCCAACCAGCAAGCCAGCGGCCGCCTGCTCGCCCAGTTGTTGCAAGGGCCGGTGTACCAACGCCTACGGGTGGAGCTGCAATTGGGCTACGCCGTTTTCAGCGCCTTCCGTCAGATAGAAGGCTGCAATGGCCTGCTGTTCGGCGTGCAGTCGCCCCATGCCAGCCATGCCGAAATACTCGCTCACCTGCATGCGTTGCTAAGCCAGGGCGTGACACTGGACTGCACCGCCCGGCAAGCCTTGGCCGAGCAGTTCGTCGAATCGGCCATGGCCAATGCCGAGGTGGCCGAGTGGGCATGGCAGGCACACATGGCGATACAATCCGACAGGCTGAATGACCTGCACCGGTCTATCCTGATGACGCAACAGGCCGATCTGGACGTGCTCCTAGGCAGCCTTCTTGCCCACCGCGCCCCTTGGCTCTGCCTGGCCAATGCGGCCGCACCAGGCCCAGCTTGGTGAAGAGCAAAGGCGTATTGTTACGTGAACTGCAAGGGCGCTTTTCCAATAATTAACCTTTCAGTACAAATTTTTCTTGTAAGATAGCGCAATCTCAGTCAAGGGAACCTCCGGCGCCCGGCGGTACCCAACAAGTAGCTGACCAACCCAACCCGTTCGGAAGGAGTCATCCCATGTGGACCAAACCTGCATACACTGATCTGCGTATCGGCTTCGAAGTCACCATGTACTTCGCCAACCGCTAAGCTCTGCTTACGGTTCGACGCCTCGGCCCGCCGGGGCGTTTGTGTTTTTCGGATACGGTTTTCCGGTAGAGAGTGGCCATGTACATCCAGATTCTCGGTTCCGCCGCCGGCGGCGGCTTCCCCCAGTGGAACTGCAACTGCGTCAACTGCAAGGGCTATCGCGACGGCAGCCTGCGTGCCACGGCGCGCACCCAGTCGTCCATCGCGCTGTCCGACGACGGCGAGCACTGGGTCCTGTGCAACGCCTCGCCCGATATCCGCGCCCAGCTTCAGGCCTTTGCGCCGATGCAACCGGCCCGCGCCCTGCGCGATACCGGCATCAATGCCATCGTCTTGCTCGACAGCCAGATCGACCACACCACCGGCCTGCTCAGCCTGCGCGAAGGCTGCCCGCATCAGGTCTGGTGCACCGACATGGTCCACCAGGACCTGACCACCGGCTTCCCGCTGTTCAACATGCTCAGCCACTGGAACGGCGGCCTGCAGTGGAACCGCATCGAGCTGGAAGGCAGCTTCGTCATCGACGCCTGCCCCAACCTCCGGTTCACCCCCTTCCCCCTGCGCAGCGCCGCGCCGCCCTATTCACCGCACCGCTTCGACCCTCACCCGGGCGACAACCTGGGCCTGCTGGTCGAAGACACCCGCACCGGCGGCAAGCTGTTCTACGCCCCAGGCCTTGGCCAGGTCGACGACAAGCTGCTGGCGATGATGCACGGCGCCGACTGCCTGCTGGTCGACGGCACCTTGTGGGAAGACGATGAAATGCAGCGCCGTGGCGTCGGCACCCGCACCGGCCGCGAGATGGGCCACCTGGCGCAGAACGGGCCAGGCGGCATGCTCGAAGTGCTCGATGGCTTCCCGCGCCAGCGCAAGGTACTTATCCACATCAACAACACCAACCCGATTCTCGATGAAGACTCGCCTGAACGGGCCGAGGTCCAGCGTCGGGGCGTTGAAGTCGCCTTCGATGGCATGAGCATCGCGTTGTAAGGAGGCCTGATGAGCGACCCATTGCCGATGTCCCCTGCCGAGTTCGAGCAGGCCCTGCGCGCGAAAGGCGCCTACTACCACATTCATCACCCCTATCACGTGGCGATGTACCAGGGCCGCGCCACCCGCGAGCAAATACAGGGCTGGGTAGCCAACCGCTTCTACTACCAGGTCAACATCCCGATGAAGGATGCCGCGATCCTGGCCAACTGCCCGGACCGCGAAGTGCGCCGCGAGTGGATCCAGCGCCTGCTCGACCACGATGGCGCCCCTGGCGAAGACGGGGGTATCGAAGCCTGGCTGCGCCTTGGCCAGGCCGTTGGCCTGGACCCTGAGCAACTGCGCTCCCAGGAGCTTGTGCTGCCCGGCGTGCGCTTTGCCGTAGACGCCTACGTCAACTTTGCCCGCCGCGCCAGCTGGCAAGAGGCGGCCAGCAGCTCGCTGACCGAGCTGTTCGCCCCGCAGATCCACCAGTCGCGCCTGGACAGCTGGCCACAGCACTACCCCTGGATCGACCCGGCCGGCTACGAATACTTCCGCACCCGCCTGGGCCAGGCCCGGCGTGATGTCGAGCACGGGCTGGCGATTACCTTGCAGCACTACACCACCCGCGCGGGCCAGGAGCGTATGCTGGAGATCCTGCAGTTCAAGCTGGATATCCTCTGGAGCATGCTCGATGCCATGAGCATGGCCTACGAGCTGAACCGCCCGCCTTATCATTCGGTCACCCAGGAACGGGTCTGGCACAAGGGGATAGCCCTATGAGTTTCGATCGCAAGCAGGTGCCGAACTGGCGCCCCGGCTACCGCTTCCAGTACGAGCCGGCCCAGAAAGGCCATGTGCTGCTGTACCCCGAGGGCATGATCAAGCTCAACGACAGCGCCGCGCTGATCGGCGGCCTGATCGACGGCCAACGCGACGTCGCGGCGATCATTGCCGTACTGGCCCAGCAGTTCCCGGATGTCCCGGAAGTGGCCGACGACATCGAGCAGTTCATGGAGGTGGCCCGTGGCGAACACTGGATCGTCCTCGCCTGACCTGCCGGCCACGCCCGAGGTCGGCCTGCCGCTGTGGTTGCTGGCCGAGCTGACCTACCGCTGCCCGCTGCAATGCCCGTACTGCTCCAACCCGCTGGACTTCGCAGCCCAGGGCCAGGAGCTGAGCACCGCGCAGTGGTTCAAGGTGATGGCCGAGGCGCGCGAAATGGGCGCCGCGCAGATCGGTTTTTCCGGTGGCGAACCGCTGGTGCGCCAGGACCTCGCCGCGCTGATCGGCGAGGCGCGCCGGCTGGGCTACTACACCAACCTGATCACCTCGGGCATTGGCCTCACCGAAGCGCGCATCGCCGAGTTCAAGACCGCCGGCCTGGACCACATCCAGATCAGCTTCCAGGCCAGCGACGAGCAGGTCAACAACCTGCTGGCCGGCTCGAAGAAGGCCTTCGCGCAGAAGCTGGAGATGGCCCGTGCCGTAAAAGCCCACGGCTACCCGATGGTGCTCAACTTCGTTACCCATCGGCACAACATCGACAAGATCGACCGCATCATCGAGCTGTGCATTGCGCTCGAGGCCGACTTCGTCGAGCTTGCCACTTGCCAGTTCTATGGCTGGGCGCACCTCAACCGCCTGGGGCTGCTGCCGACTCGCGCACAGCTGCAGCGGGCCGAACGTATCACCAATGAATACCGTGACAAGCTCAAGGCCGAAGGCAACCCGTGCAAGCTGATCTTCGTCACCCCTGACTACTACGAAGAACGCCCCAAGGCCTGCATGAATGGCTGGGGCAACCTGTTCCTCACCATCACCCCGGACGGCACCGCCCTGCCCTGCCACGGCGCCCGCCAACTGCCGGTGCAGTTCCCCAACGTGCGTGACCACGACCTGCACCACATCTGGTACGACTCGTTCGGTTTCAACCGCTTTCGCGGTTACCAATGGATGCCTGAGCCCTGCCGCTCCTGCGACGAGAAGGAAAAGGACTTCGGCGGCTGCCGTTGCCAGGCCTTCATGCTCACCGGCGATGCCAGCAACGCCGACCCGGTGTGCGCAAAATCGGCGGATCACGGCATCATCCTCAAGGCCCGCGAGGAGGCAGAAACCGCCCAACTCGCCATTGAAGAGATGACCTTCCGCAATGATCGAAACTCCCGTGTCATCGCCCGCGGCTGAATTCAGCGCAGCCCAGGCCGTCGCCGCTGGTACCGACTTCGCCGAGCTCAAGGTCGGCCCCACCGGCTTGTTCTGGAACGAGTTTCGCCCGGCCGACGGTGCCTGCCGAATCTGGCACTGGCATCAACACCAGGCCCAGTGCCTGACGCCGGATGGTTTCAGCGTGCGCAGCCGGGTTTACGAATATGGCGGGGGCAGCTTTTGCCTCGGCGGTGAAGGGCTGGTCTTCGTCAACGAGAAAGATCAGCAGCTCTATACCCAGACGCTGGACGGTGCCGTACCCAAGCGGCTTACCGACGACCAGCAGTGCCGCTACGGCGATGTGCACTGGCACGACGGCCAAGTGCTGGCGGTCGAAGAGCGCCATGGGCAAACCGTGGAGCATCGCCTGATTGCCCTGCGCGAAGGCTCGCGCGAGGTGCTGGCTGAAGGCGCCGACTTCTACGCATCACCCACCGTGAGCAGTGATGGGCAGCGCCTGGCCTGGGTCGAATGGGACCGCCCGGCACAACCCTGGACACACACGCGCCTGCTACTTCGCCAACGCGACAGCAGCGGCGCATGGGGGCCTGCGTGTTGCGTGGCAGGCCAGGACGAGTCTCTGCAACAACCGCGTTTCGACGCGCAGGGCCGCTTGTATTGCCTGTCTGATCGCGACGGTTTCTGGCAGCCCTGGGGGGAAGTCGACGGGCACTGGCAGGCCCTGCCCGCCGAACCCGCCGACCATGCCTCGGCGCCCTGGCAACTTGGCGCCAGCAGTTGGCTGGCCCTGGGGCCGCAAAGCTATGTGGCCAGTTGGTTCGAGGGCGGTTTTGGGCAGTTGGGGCTGCGCACCGCCGAGCAACCGGTAGAACGTTTCGCCAGTGCCTACACGCGCTTTCGCAGCCTGGCCATGGATGACGGGCACCTCTATGCCATCGCCGCATCCCCCGTCAGCCCGGCGGCAGTCATTGCCATCGACCGCAGCAATCACGAGGTACGCGTGCTGGCAGGGGGTGCCGAGGTACTGCCCGCCGAAGCCATCAGCATGCCGCAGTCCATTCGCTACACCAGTGGCAACGGCATCGCCCATGGCTTCTTCTACCCGGCCATGCACGCCAAGGCGCCCGCGCCCCTGGTGGTGTTTATCCATGGCGGGCCGACGTCGGCCTGCTACCCGGCGCTCGACCCCCGCATCCAGTACTGGACCCAGCGCGGCTTCGCCGTCGCCGACCTGAATTACCGGGGCAGTACCGGCTATGGCCGGGACTATCGCCAGGCCCTGCACCTGCACTGGGGCGAGCGGGATGTCGAGGATGCTTGCGCGGCGGTCACGCACCTGGCCGGGCTGGGGCTGATCGACCCGCACAAGGCCTTCATCCGCGGTGGCAGCGCGGGCGGTTACACCACGCTGTGCGCCCTGGCGTTCCACGACGTGTTCCGAGCGGGGGCCAGCCTCTACGGGGTCAGTGACCCCATTGCCCTGAGCCGCGCCACGCACAAGTTTGAAGGGGATTACCTGGACTGGTTGATCGGCGACCCACTGCAAGACGCCGAGCGCTATCACGCACGCACGCCACTGCTGCATGCCGCGCAGATCAAGGTGCCGGTGGTTTTCTTCCAGGGTGAACTAGATGCTGTGGTGGTGCCGGAGCAGACGCGCCTGATGCTCGATGCACTGAAGGCAAATGGCATAGAGGCCGAAGGGCACTTTTATGCGGGGGAGCGACACGGGTTCCGACAGGCAGAGAACCTGGCGCATGCGCTGGAAGAGGAGTGGAAGTTCTATTGCCGGGTGTTAGGCCAGGTCCCTCACTGAATCTGGCCTTTCGTCGCTAAAAGGGCCGCAACGCGGCCCCAATGCGTTCATCGCTTGGCGATGATATACACCGCATGCACGATCCCCGGAATGTACCCCAGCAGGGTCAGCAGAATATTCAGCCAGAATGCCCCGCCGAAGCCCACCTGCAGAAACACCCCAAGTGGCGGCAGCAGGATGGCGATGATGATACGAATGAAGTCCATGCGAGTCTCTCCTGAAGGGTCTCAACAAAGACTAGCCGCGCTTCGCAGAGGTTCCACACCCCTGCAATACCGGGCAAAAAAAAACGCCCCTGGCCAAATGAAACAGGCCAAGGGCGATGCGCAGAAACGCCAGACGGTTCGTTGAATTCGGTTACGCCGGCATTTCCCGGCGGGCCTGCTGCTGTGCATGCAGACGAGCAAAGGCGCGGGCCAGGCGCAGGAGCATTTCGTCGATGTTGCCCTTGCTCACGGTCAGCGCGGGCGAGAAGCGCACCACATCGGCCTGCGGGGCATTGAGCAGCAGGCCTTCATGCAGGGCAGCCTTGACCAAGTCCTGAGCGACGCGCTCCTGCAGTTGCAAGGCCCACAGCAGGCCTTGGCCGCGCGCCTCGCCCTGGCCATATCGCCCCGCCAAGCGGCAAAGGCCTTCACGCAGGTGGCGACCGCTGTCCTGTACATGCTCGAAAAAGCCAGGCTCCAGCACGGTATCGAGCACTGCCAGGCCAGCAGCGCTCATCAGCGCGTTGCCATGGTGGCTGCCTTCCAGCTCACCCGGCTCGGCGCAGCAAGCGCTACCGCGCGCCAGCAAGGCCGCCAGCGGCACACCACCACCCAGGCCCTTGCCCAGGGTGATGATGTCGGCCCGCACGCCGTAGCTCTGCTCGGCGAGCAGGGCGCCACAACGGCCGATGCCGGTCTGCACCTCATCGAGGATCAACAGGATGCCCAGCTCGCGGCACAGTGTTTCGACGCCCTTCAGGTACGCCTGCGTGGCCGGAATAACACCTGCCTCGCCCTGGATCGGTTCGAGCATGATCGCGACGGTGCGCGAATCCACTGCTGCATGCAGCGCCGCCAGGTCATTGAACGGCACCTTGCTGAAACCCGGCAGGCCCGGTTCGCAACGATTGCACGGCAGTGGGTCGGAGGCCGACAACGCGCCCAGGCTGCGGCCATGGCACGCCTGGCTGGCAGTGATGATGTGATAGGCGCCGTTACGGTGTAGCTGGCCCCATTTGCGCGCCAGCTTGATCGCCCCTTCGCAGGCTTCGGCGCCGCTGTTGAGCAGGTAGGCCTGGTCGCTGCCGGTGCTCTGGCACAGGCGTTCGACCAGTGCCAGCAGCGCGCGGCTGTGATAACCGGAACCTGGGTTGACCAGTGCCTGGGCCTGGTTACCCAGTGCCTTGACCAGCACGCTGGGGCTGTGGCCAAGGCTGTTTACCGCACCACCCTGGGTGAAATCCAGGTAGGCATGCCCTTCGCTGTCCCACAACCACGAACCCTGACCACGCACGAACATCTGCGGCGCACGTTCGGTGCTCGGCATCAGGCGCTCGCGGGACAACTGCGGCGCATCCGCCACGGTCACCGGCGCACGCTTGGGCTCGGCGACAGCGGCGGCTGCCGACCGGCGCAGGTTGAACAGGTTCATCAGGGCTCCAACCAATCACGGTAAAGGGCGGCTATGTGCGGTCTGAATGCCGGCACTTGATATTTAGCCTTGCCTATCAAAAGTGTTTTTCATCTGGGGTAACAATCAGCTCAATGACCGCTGTAACCCACTGGAATACGGCGATAGACTAGGCTTCGCGAAGGTTTTCGACCATTTCGTTTTTCCAGCATTTTCGATAAGTGTTACTTATGGATTTCCGCCAACTGCGTTATTTCGTCGCGGTGTACGAAGAAGGCCACGTAGGCCGCGCCGCCGAGCGTCTGTCACTGTCCCAGCCAGCGCTTTCCCAACAGATACGCCAACTGGAACACAGCCTCGACCTGAACCTGTTCGAGCGCAGCAACAAGCGCCTGCTGCCGACCTTGGCCGCACACACGCTGTACAACCATGCCCTGCCGTTGCTCGATGGCTTGCAACGGGCCCATGAGGCCATGCGCAACTTCAAGGGCCAGTCCCTGCGCACCTTGGCCATCGGCGTGCTGCAGACCGTGCGGCCAAGCCTGGTGCCGCAGCTGCTCGAACGCTTGCGCAAGGCACAGCCGCACCTTGTGGTGCAGATCTACGAGCTGTCGGGGCTGGAAATCGAACGGCGTTTGCTCAATGGCAGCCTGGACATCGGCATCAGCTACCTGCCGCCGCGCCAACCTGGGCTGCATGGCCTGCTGCTGTACGAAGATGAACTGCAACTTGTCATCCCCGATACCCACCCCTTGAAGGATTTCAAGAAGGTGTCGATCCGTCAGGCAGCCGAGCTACCCATGCTGATGCTGGGCGAGGAGTTTCAGATTCGCCAGATCTGGCAGGCGCAGTTGGCCAGCCAGGGGCGTCGGCCGCAGGTGCAGGCAGAAATGAACAACATGGCCGGGATTCTCGACAGCCTGGCGCACACGGCGCTGGCCACCATCCTGCCTGGCCGGGCCAAGGACGCGGCCGAGGATGACCAGGGCCTGCTGTGGAAGCCATTGAGCGAGCCGCGGGTGCCGCTCAAGGTTGGGCTGGTGTTCCGCGATGCACAGCGCCAGCAGGCGTCGGTCGAGCTGCTGCGTACAGTGCTGGAAGAAGAGACAGACGCGCGCCACCTGGGAGGCTCGCCACTGGATGTGCTCGGCTGAAAGGATGTGCTCGGCTGCAAAACACGCGCACAAAGAAAACCCCGCCGAAGCGGGGTTTCCCAGACTGTTTCCCTGTGACATCCATATCGCCCCGCCATCCTGGCAGGAAGTCCTTCGTCGTCTTCCTTGATCTGTCCTTTGCGCTTCCTGCGCAACGTCCATGTGGTAAAGATTACCTGTGGATCCAATCTGAGAACAGTGGTGAAAAGTCACCACGTTGTGTAGGAAAAGGCTTACAAAGAGGATTCATTGCTAGTCATACCGGGGATTGGGGGCGCTTCGCCCCCCCAGCATCAACAGATCAGAACTGCTGAGCCTCCAGCAGATACAGCGCCTCGCTCCCCGCCTTGACCGAGGCCACCAATGACTGCACCCGCGGCAACAGACGCGCAAAGTAGAACCGCGCCGTCCCCAGTTTGCCGGAGTAGAAGGCTTCATCCCCCTCGCCAGCCTTGGCCGCCCGCGCCATCAACGCCCACATGTAGCCATAGGCGACGTAACCAAACGCCTGCAGGTACTCGACCGAAGCGGCGCCAATTTCATTGGGGTTACCCTTGGCCTGCTCCAGTACCCACTCGGTCAGCCCGTCCAGCTGGTCAAGGTAAGCACCCAAGGGTTTGGCAAACTCATCCAGTTCACTGTCGGCACCGGCGACAAACCGGCGTATCTCGTCGGAGAACAGCTTGTAGTACGCACCCCCACTGGCCACCACCTTGCGCCCCATCAGGTCGAGGGCCTGGATGCCGTTGGTGCCTTCGTAGATCTGCGTAATCCGCACATCACGCACCAATTGCTCCTGCCCCCACTCCCTGATGTAGCCATGCCCGCCGAACACCTGCTGGCCATGCACGGTGCACTCAAGGCCAAGGTCGGTGAGGAAGGCCTTGGCAACCGGGGTCAACAGCGCCACCAGTTCTTCACTGCGCTTGCGGGTGGTCGGGTCTTCGCTGTACTTGGCACTGTCGAGCTGCATCGCCACGTAGCTGGAGAAGGCGCGTCCGCCTTCGATCAAGGCCTTCATGGTCAACAGCATGCGCCGTACATCCGGGTGGACGATGATCGGGTCTGCGGCCTTGTCCTTGGCTTGCGGGCCGGTCGGGGCGCGGCTCTGCAGGCGGTCACGGGCATACTCCACGGCGTTCTGGTAGGAACGTTCGGCCGATGCCAGGCCTTGGATGCCTACACCCAGGCGCTCATAGTTCATCATGGTGAACATGGCCGCCAAACCCTTGTTCGGCTCACCGACGATGTAACCGACCGCTTCGTCGAAGTTCATCACGCAGGTGGCTGATGCCTGGATACCCATCTTGTGTTCGATCGAGCCACAGGTGGCGGGGTTGCGTGCGCCCAGGCTGCCGTCCGGGTTGACCAGGAACTTGGGCACCAGGAACAACGAAATACCTTTGGGCCCGGCCGGGGCATCCGGCAACTTGGCCAGCACCAGGTGGATGATGTTCTCGGTCAGGTCATGCTCGCCACCGGTGATGAAGATCTTGGTGCCACTGACCTTGTAGCTGCCATCGGCCTGGGGCTCCGCCTTGGTGCGGATGATGCCGAGGTCGGTACCGGCATGGGGCTCGGTCAGGCACATGGAGCCCGCCCAGACGCCAGCGTACATGTTGGGCAGGTAGGCTGCCTTGAGTGCTTCACTGGCGTGGGCATTGATCGACAGGCAGGCGCCGGCAGTCAGCATCGGGTACAGGCCGAAGGCCAGGCTCGACGCGTTGACCATTTCCTCGACCTGGGCCGAGATGACCTTGGGCATACCCATGCCGCCGAACAGCGGGTCACCGCCCACACCCACCCAGCCGCCTTCGGCATAAGTGTTGTAAGCGTCGATGAAGCCAGCGGGCGTGCTCACCGCACCGTTGTCCCAGCGGCAGCCCTCTTCATCGGCGGCGCGGCTGAGCGGGGCGATGGTCCGCGCGGTGACCTTGCCGGCTTCCTCCAGCACAGCCAGGGCGGTTTCGGCATCGACCACGTCGGCCAGCGCGGGCAACTGTGCCCATTGCTCGGCCACGTTGAAGACTTCATTCAGAACGAAGCGCATGTCGCGCAGGGGCGCTTTATAGTCGGCCATGACAACCTCTCGCTAGTAGGGTCGGGGCGGTCTCGGAGAACCGCGACACTGGGTTGCTGGCAGTGTAACCGAACAACTTTTACGAGACATAGGGTCATCAGTTGACCGCATGGTCTAATCTGGTCATGCCATTCGCACCGCTCCACGTTGCGATTGTTGCCCATGCACCATGACACAATTGCGCCCCGCCTCTTTGGCGCTATACAGCGCCTGATCGGCAGACTTGAGCACGGCCTCCGGGTTGCGGTGATCGGCTTGGCGCTCGGCAACGCCGATGCTGATGGTTACCGAAACCGTACCGGCGCCGCTGCCACCGCGGCGCTGTCGCCCTGCCGAATCGTCCTGCGGGCGGCTGTTCGGGTCACGCAGTTGCATGGCGTAGTTGGCAATCATCTCGCGCACGGCTTGCACGTGCGGCACACATTCTTCTGCCGTCTTGCCCGCGAAGACCAGTGCAAATTCCTCGCCGCCATAGCGATAGGCCCGACCGCCGCCGGTGACCTTGGACAACCGGCTGGCCACCAGCCGTAGCACCTGGTCGCCGACATCGTGGCCGTGGGTATCGTTGAATTTCTTGAAGTGGTCGACGTCGGTCATGGCGATCACATAGTTGCGCCCTAGCCGTTGCATGCGCTCGTTCAAGGCGCGGCGCCCCGGCAGGCCGGTAAGCTCATCACGAAAGGCCATCTGATAAGCCTCGTGCGCGACGGCAGCGGCGATCATCAACATCACCTGGCTGCACATGATGTTCAGGGTGAAGGGCAGGATGAACGTTTGCGGCAGCATCCAGAAGACGCCGATCAGGCCAATCACCTGCGCCGCGTGCAAGGGCCTGGGCTCGCGCAGGTACTGCACCACCAGCAGGATGAACACCGCGAGGAACAACGGGTAGGCCATCTGGATCAGGCTCATCCACTGGCCATGCAAGGACGGCCAGCGGATCTCCGCCAGCCACGTCAGCAGCGTATCGGGGTAGCTTTGCTCGAGGGCCACAGCGACGCTGGCAACGGCAAACAGCACCGCGAAGCGCGCGACCAGGTCCTGCAGCAGGTGGGTGCGCTCCTGCCAGGCGCCATACAGCGCGAACAGGGCTGGTAGCAGCAGGCACACCAGATGGAAGATCACCGCGGCATCCGCGCGCACGTGGCCGTTGTCGCGGTAGAAGTCGGTCTGGGTGTCGAGCAGATAGTAGGCGATGTACACCGTGACCATCAGAAACAGCTCGCGCTGGCGGCGATAAACGGCGCAGTAGGCACCGCCCAATAGCAGGACCAAGGTGGGCAGCACATTGAACAGCGACGTGAAAAAGACACTGAGGTCTCTTACGTAAGCCGCCGCAAGGCCTGCCAGCAACAGAAACAGCGAAGGCAGGAAGTGGCTTACGCGTACAGCATCAAGACGAAACAAGGGTAATCTCCAACCCGGCAGATCAATAGTGGCATTGTGCCCTTATTTCATCGGCAGCGCGCGTGAACAGTTGAATACCCGCTGGCAATGCCCTGACCCCGAAACGAAAAAACCCGCCTGCCGGTGAGGGCAGGCGGGTTTTTTCTACAGCTTATGGGTCAGTAAGACAGACCGAAGTGCTCTTCTTCCATCGCCATCAGGTTACCTGCACCCGACAGCATCGCCGCCACATGGGTACGGGTACGCGGCAGGATGCGCTGGAAGTAGAAGCGCGCGGTCTGCAGCTTGGCGGTGTAGAACGCCACTTCTTCAGTACCGGCAGCCAGCTTTTCGGCAGCCAGGCGGGCGATGTCAGCCCAGAAGTAGGCCAGGCAGGCATAACCGGAATACATCAGGTAATCGACCGAAGCGGCACCCACTTCTTCGCGATCTTTCATGGCGGCCATACCGACCTTCATGGTCAGCTCGCCCCATTCCTTGTTGATGGCCGCCAGCGGCTCGACGAACTCTTTGACCGCCTCGACGCCTTCTTGCGCCTGGCAGAACTTGTGCACGATCTTGGTAAAGCCCTTCAGCGCTTCACCTTGGGTCATCAGCACCTTGCGGCCGAGCAGGTCGAGGGCCTGGATGCCGGTAGTGCCTTCGTACAGCATGGAGATACGGCTGTCGCGCACGTTCTGTTCCATGCCCCACTCGGCGATGAAACCATGGCCGCCGTAGATCTGCACGCCGTGGTTGGCGGCCTCGAAACCGACTTCGGTCATGAAGGCCTTGGCGATCGGGGTCATGAAAGCCAGCAGCGCGTCAGCTTTCTTGCGCTCTTCTTCGTCCTGGCTGTACTTGACGATGTCGACCTGCTTGGCGGTGAAGTAGACCATGGCGCGGTTGCCTTCAGCGAAGGCTTTCATGGTCAGCAGCATGCGGCGCACGTCCGGGTGGACGATGATCGGGTCGGCCGCCTTTTCAGGGGCTTTAGGGCCGGTCAGCGAGCGCATCTGCAGGCGCTCACGGGCATACTTCAGGCCGCCCTGGAAGGCCACTTCGGCGTGGGCCAGGCCTTGCAGTGCGGTGCCCAGGCGAGCGGTGTTCATGAAGGTGAACATGCAGTTCAGGCCTTTGTTGGCCGGGCCGATCAGGTAGCCGGTTGCGCCGTCGAAGTTCATCACGCAGGTGGCGTTACCGTGGATGCCCATCTTGTGTTCGATCGAGCCACAGCTCACGGCGTTACGCTCGCCGGCAGCGCCTTCGGCGTTGGGCATGAACTTCGGCACGATGAACAGCGAGATGCCTTTGGTACCAGCCGGGGCATCGGGCAGGCGGGCCAACACGATATGGACGATGTTGTCGGCCATGTCGTGCTCGCCAGCGGAAATGAAGATCTTGGTGCCCGACACTTTGTACGAACCGTCAGCCTGAGGCTCGGCCTTGGTACGCAGCATGCCCAGGTCAGTGCCGCAGTGCGGCTCGGTCAGGCACATAGTGCCGGTCCACTCGCCGGAAACCAGCTTGGTCAGGTAGACCTCTTGCTGCTCAGGCGTGCCGTGCTCGGAAATGGTGTTCATGGCGCCATGGGACAGGCCTGGGTACATGCCCCACGACCAGTTCGACTCACCGACCATCTCGCTCAGGGCCAGGCCCAGCGATTCCGGCAGGCCTTGGCCGCCGTGGGCAACGTCATGCGCCAGGCTCGGCCAGCCACCCTCGACAAACTGCTCGTAAGCCGCCTTGAAGCCGGTCGGCGTCTTCACGCCCGACTCGCTCCAGGTGCAGCCTTCCTGGTCGCCAACGCGGTTCAGCGGGGCCAGTACCTGCTCACAGAATTTCGCGCCTTCTTCAAGGATCGCGTCGACCATGTCGGGCGTGGCGTCCTCGCAACCCGGCAGGCTCTGATAATGCGCTTCGTAGCCGAGCAGCTCGTCGCGAACGAAACGGATATCACGCAAGGGGGCTTTGTAATCAGGCATTGCGGTGAACCTCTGTGATGAGTTCGGGGGTGATCGGTACTACCGACAAGCTCTTGGCGGCTTTCGATCAAACAGTTGTTTGAAACTTACGTTTAGCACGCGCGGATGTCAAGGAGGGACGATGGTGCCATTTACGTCACGAAAAATGACGTTTCGGCCATTGCACGACGATCAGTGTCTGAAATGCACAGGCTGCGGGAGCGGCTTTTCCCGCGAACAGGGCCTCCCAGACGATAAAGGTGTCTGATCGGACGCATTCGCGGGTAAACCCGCTCCCACAGTGTTGAAAGGAGGTGTTTTACAGGGGACGCCAGAAATCAGGCGTAGGTGTCGATGATCCGACCGAGCATTTCGTCGGAAGCCTTGACGACTTTTGCGCCAAGCTCCACTTCATGCTTGCCCAGTGCCAGTTGCACGGTACTGGTCGCCATGTCCATTTGCTGGCTGCGATCGACCGCGCGCAGGCGTTCTGCCTGAAAGTCGCTGGACTGGCTGGTGGCAGTGCGCTCGGCACTGTTGTTGGCAATCTGGCTGGTGTTGGCAATCTGGCTGGCGGCTTGATCGACGCGGTTCTGGCCGGTCTGGATTGCGCTCAGGCCCGCGTAGTAGGCGGAGCTACCGGTGATTTCCATGTCAGGACTCCATTGACGCTGGATGACGAACAGGCCTAATTAAAGCAGGCGACGGCAGAAAAGGCCCGTTTAAATCGTTAATGGCCCAGTGCCAGTCGATAGACAGCGGCGGTTAATCGAGCAAATCCAGCTGCAAATGCTCCGCCACCATGTCGGCACTCGCCTGCTTCAACTTGGGCACCCGCCCCAGGCAAGGCGCGGGCAACCGCTCGGCGAGGCTGGCCAGGTTCTCTTCCAGGCGCGACGTGCGCGGTTCGATGATGTTCGCCACCCAGCCCGCCAATTGCAGCCCGTCGCGGGCGATCGCTTCGGCGCTGAGCAAGGCATGGCTGATACAGCCAAGGCGTACCCCCACCACCAGAATCACCGGCAGTTTCAGGGCGATGGCCAGGTCAGACAGGTTGGCCTGGCCCGACAACGGCACGCGCCAGCCACCGGCGCCTTCTATCAAGGTGAAGTCGGCGTTTTGCTGCAGCACGTTGCGCATCGCCGCCAGCAGCTCGGGCACGCCCAGCGTGACGCCAGCCTCACGGGCCGCGACATGGGGTGCGATCGCAGGCTCGAAGGCAAACGGGTTGACCTGTTCGTACGGCAACTTGATCGAGCTTTCATCGATCAGCGCCTGCGCATCGCTGTTGCGCAAACCCTTTGGGGTTACCGTGCAACCGGACGCCACCGGCTTGGCCCCCAAGGTGCTCATGCCTTGCAACCGCGCCGCATGCAGCAGCCCGGCGGCAATGGTGGTCTTGCCGACGTCGGTATCGGTACCGGCAATGAAATAGGCCTGGCTCATCTGACTCCCCTTACCCCTGTGGCTTGCGCAACACACCATAGACCACTTGATAAGTGGCTGGCAGCCCCTGGGGCTGGCGAAATGCCTCATATGCCTGCAACAAGCTTTGCATGCGCGCGCGGCCGGTCAGGCCCGAGGGGCGGCCCGGGTTGATGTTGTGGGCGCCAAGGGCCTTCAGTTCGTGGGTCAGGCTGCGTACATCCGGGTAGTGCAGCACATGCGCACGCTGCTGCAGCGTCACGTGCTGCAAGCCACTGCCTGCGCACAGGCGCTGGTAATCGTCGAAGCGGCGGAAGCGGTTGACGTGCACCAGGCCATCCACCGCCTGCCAACTGGCGCGCAGCTCGTCCAGGGTACCGACGCACAGGCTGCTGAACGCCAGCACACCGCCTGGGCGCAGCACCCGCCGCGCCTCATCCAGCACACTGGCGAACTGCCCGCACCACTGCACTGCAAGGCTGGAGAACACCAGGTCGACGCTGGCCTCACGCAGCGGCAGGCGCTCGGCATCGCCGACCACGTGGTACTGGGCACCGCCCTGCTCATGCCGGGCATGGCGCAGCATGCCTTCGGCGATATCCACCGCCACGCCACTGGCCTGCGCGAAGCGCTCGGCCAGCACCCGGCTGAAGTGCCCGGTGCCGCTGCCCAGGTCAAGCCAGCGCGACGGCGCCAGCCCTGCCGGCAACTGGCCCAGCAGGCTCATGCCAACGTCGCGCTGCAAGGCCGCGACGCTGTCGTAGCTGGCCGCCGCGCGGGAAAACGAGGCCGCCACCTGGCGCTTGTCCGGCAGCGCGCCGGGCAGAATCGGACGGGAAAGGTCAGTCATCGCCACTCTCATGCAGGAAACTCTTGATGCCCGCCGCCAGCTCCTGTGGGTACTCCAGCAGGAAGGCGTGGGAACTCTCTTCGACCAGGCCGACTTCCACGTCCGGCAACAGTTCGCTCAGGGCCTTGGCGGCCTCCGCAGGCACCAGCGCATCGCTACCGGCGAACAGGTGCAGTTGCGGCCCGGCGAAGTGTTGCAGGGCCGCGCGGGTATCCAGTTGCGCCAGCACCTGTAAGCCGGTGGCAAGGTACAGCGGGTCGGTGTCCGGCACCCCTACGCCAAGCTGACGCAGCAACGTACGCGGTTGCAGGGCACCGTCGCTGCACAAGCTGCGAAAGCGCTTGAGCGTCACCTGGGTGTGGCTGCGGCAACCGTCGAGGAAGGTGCCGAAGGTGTCGTCGGCCATGCCGTGGGGCCAGTCCGACCGCGCCACGAAGCTGGGGTTGCTGCCCAGGGTCAGCAGGCCGCAGCAGTGATCACCGCGCCTGCTTGCCAGCTCACTGGCCAACATGCCGCCGAGCGACCAGCCGCCCAGCCACGTATCAGTCGGCAGCTTGCGATCGAGGTGGTCGACCCAGGCCTGCACATCGGCTTCGGCCAGTTCCGGCAGGGGCATCAGCTCGACCTGCAGGCGTGCATCCTGAGCCCTGAGGCTGGCAGCCAATGGCTCCAGCGCAGCGGTGCCCAGGCCCCAGCCGGGCAATAGAATCAGTCGATTTCGCATCGGCGCTCTCCAGTGGTGTTCTCCAGTTGTGGATAACACTCGGCCAATGCATTCAACAATAGCTGCACCTGCGCCTCACTGTGCGCGGCGCTCAGCGTCACCCGCAGGCGCGCGCTGCCGGCGGGCACGGTGGGTGGGCGGATCGCCGTCACCAGCAAGCCCCGCTCGCGCAACATCTGTGACAGGCGCAGGGCCTGGGCGCTGTCACCGATCATGATCGGCTGAATCGGTGTGGGGCTGTCCATCAGCTCAAGGCCGATCTGCTGGGCGCCCTGGCGGAACTGGCGGATCAACGCGGCCAGGTGCTCGCGGCGCCAGGTTTCGCGGCGCAACAGTTCCAGGCTTTTAAGCGTGGCACAGGCCAGCGCCGGGGGCTGGCTGGTGGTGTAGATGTAAGGCCGGGCGAACTGCACCAGCGCCTCGATCAACGCTTCGCTACCGGCAACAAAAGCGCCGGCCGTGCCGCAGGCTTTGCCCAGGGTGCCGATCAGCACGGGTACATCATCCACACCCAAACCAAAGTGCTCGACGATACCGCCACCCTGGGCCCCCAAGGTCCCCAGGCCATGGGCATCATCGACCATCAGCCAGGCGCCGCGGGCGCGGGCGGCCTTGGCCAGGGCCGGCAAATCGGCAAGGTCGCCATCCATGCTGAACACCCCGTCGGTCACCACCAGGGTATTGCCCACGGCCTTGTCCAGGCGGCTGGCCAGGCTGGCCGGGTCGTTGTGCAGGTAGCGGTTGAAACGGGCACCACTGAGCAGCCCGCCATCCAACAGCGAGGCGTGGTTGAGGCGGTCCTGCAGCACCGTGTCGCCCTGCCCCACCAGCGCAGTGATGGCGCCCAGGTTGGCCATGTAGCCGGTGGAGAACAGCAACGCGCGCGGACGCCCGGTCAGCTCTGCCAACGCCTCTTCGACCTGGTGGTGCGGCGTGCTGTGGCCAATCACCAGGTGCGACGCGCCGCCACCGACACCCCAGCGTTCGGCGCCGGCCTGCCAGGCGGCGATCACCTCCGGGTGATTGGCAAGGCCCAGGTAATCATTGCTGCAAAACGCCAACAGCGGCTGGCCATCGACCACCACTTCAGGCCCCTGCGGGCTCTCCAGCAGTGGCCGCTGCCGATACAGGTCTGCAGCGCGCCGTTCGGCCAGGCGCGCTGCCAGGTCAAAGGCCATCTCAGGCCGTTGCTGCGTTGTAGAACATCTCGCTGCTGCGCTGTTCGACCAGCGCCTGCTCGATGGCTGCCTGGTGCACTTCATCGGCGTGCTCTTCGCGGGCCTCAGGCTTGATACCCAGGCGGGCGAACAGCTGCATGTCCTTGTCAGCCTGCGGGTTGGCGGTGGTCAGCAGTTTCTCGCCATAGAAGATCGAGTTGGCGCCCGCCATGAAGGCCAGGGCCTGCATCTGCTCGTTCATCTGCTCACGGCCGGCAGACAGGCGCACATGCGACTTGGGCATCAGCAGGCGGGCCACCGCCAGCATGCGGATGAAGTCGAACGGGTCGACATCTTCTTCTTCGGCCAGCGGCGTGCCCGCCACCTTGACCAGCATGTTGATCGGCACCGACTCCGGGTGCTCGGGCAGGTTGGCCAGCTGGATCAGCAGGCCGGCGCGGTCATCCAGCGACTCGCCCATGCCGAGGATGCCGCCAGAGCAGATCTTCATCCCGGCATCACGCACATAGGCCAGGGTTTGCAGGCGTTCGCTGTAGGTGCGGGTGGTGATGATGCTGCCGTAGAACTCGGGCGAGGTGTCGAGGTTGTGGTTGTAATAGTCGAGGCCGGCCTGGGCCAGCGCCTGGGTCTGATCCTGATCGAGCTTGCCGAGGGTCATGCAGGTTTCCAGGCCCATGGCCTTGACCCCTTTGACCATCTCCAGCACGTAGGGCATGTCCTTGGCCGACGGGTGCTTCCACGCCGCGCCCATGCAGAAGCGGGTCGAGCCAATGGCTTTGGCGCGGGCGGCTTCTTCCAGCACCTTCTGCACTTCCATCAGCTTCTGTTTTTCCAGCCCGGTGTTGTAGTGGCCGGACTGCGGACAATATTTGCAATCTTCCGGGCAGGCGCCGGTCTTGATCGACAGCAGGGTCGAGACCTGCACGCGGTTTGCGTCGAAATGCGCGCGGTGCACGGTTTGCGCCTGGAACAGCAGGTCGTTGAATGGTTGCTGGAACAGCGCCTTGACCTCGGCCAGGGTCCAGTCGTGACGTGTTGTTGCAGTTGTGCTGGCGCTCATCGGCGTTTCCTTGTTTAGGCTGTAACTGGCGCCGGGACAGGAATGCCCGCCAGCGCATCACGGATAGCTCGCATAGTCATGGAAGGCCTATGAACTGTCAACCCAACCTGAAAGCACTGGTTTACAAGTGTATAAATATTAACCATTACTGTCTGCTCTGCGACGCCCTTGCCGAACAGGCGTACCCACTGTGTGTCGCCTGCGAACAGGCGTTGCCTTGGTTGCAGGACTACTGCCTGCGCTGCGCCCTGCCTTTGCCCATGGCCAACCTGACCTGCGGCCAGTGCAGCCGCCGGGCGCCGGCGTTCGACCAGGTCATCGCGCTGTGGCATTACGGGTTCCCGGTAGACACGCTGATCAGCCGCTTCAAGCACAAACGCCAGTGGCCGCTGGGGCGGTTGATGGCCGAATTGCTCGGCCAGGGCCTGCAACATCGCTATGCAGAAGGCCTGGCGCAACCTGACCTGCTGTTGCCTGTGCCCTTGGCCAAGCGTCGACTGCGTGAGCGCGGCTTCAACCAGGCCGGCATGCTGGCGCGCTGGTTGGCGTCGCAGTTGGGCATCGATTGCGACGAGAGGCTGCTGCTGCGTACACGCGAAACACAGGCGCAGCAGCACCTGGATGCCAAGGCCAGGCGCCGCAACCTGCGCCAGGCCTTCTGCCTCACCGGGCACAAGGCACTGGCGGGCAGGCATGTAGCGGTGGTCGATGACGTGCTGACTACCGGCACCACCGCCCAGTCGATTGCCCAGGTGTTAACCAAGGCCGGGGCACGCCGGGTCGATGTGTATTGCCTGGCACGCACCCCCAAGCCCGTGTAGGAGCGGCCTTGCGTCGCGAAAGGGCTGCGCAGCGGCCCCCGGATTTCAGCGTCGCTGCTAATCCCGGACTCCAGCGTCGCTGCTAATCCCGGACTCCAGCGTCGCCGCTAATCCCGGATTCCAGCGTCGCCGCTAAAATCGATGGGGGCTGCTGCGCAGCCCTTTCGCGACGCAAGGCCGCTCCTACACCAATCAGGGCCATGCAACCAATCAGGGCCATGCTATAAAGCAACGACCTTGCATCGACGACTGATTACCCTCCCCATGTCCCTACCCGCCCTGCTCACCCAGCACATCGCCCGCCGCCCGCAACGCATCGCCCTGCTCCAGCACATCGCCGAACAAGGCTCGATCACACGCGCCGCCAAGGCCGCAGGCGTCAGCTACAAAGCCGCCTGGGACGCCATCGACGAGCTCAACAACCTGGCCAGCCAGCCCCTGGTCGAGCGCAGCACCGGCGGGCGTGGCGGCGGCGGCGCACGCCTGTCGGTCGAAGGCGAACGCGTGCTGCGTCTTTATCAACGCCTGCAGGCCCTGCAGGCACAAATCCTGGAAGCGGCCGAAGAGTCCAGCGACCTCGACCTGCTCGGGCGCCTGATGCTGCGCACCAGTGCGCGCAATCAGCTGCAGGGCAAGGTCAGCGGCCTACGCCGTGAAGGCCGGCATGACTGCGTAAGCCTGGCGCTGGGTGGTGGCCTGGAGATCGAGGCGCTGATTACCCACGACAGCACCGCGCGCCTGGAGTTGACCCTGGGGGCAATGGTGGTGGCGTTGCTCAAGGCCGGGTGGGTGCAACTGCTGGGGGATGGCGATGACGCCGACGCGGGTAGCAACTGCCTCAAGGCAACGGTGGAACACGTGCTGGCGGACGTTGACGGGCCCAGCGAAGTACGGCTGGCGCTGGGCAATGGGCAGACATTGTGCGCGTTCGCCGAAAAGGCGTGGTTGACGCGCAATCGGATTCAAACGGGCAGCCAGGTACGGGCACAGTTCCATCCTTCTTATGTGCTGCTGGGGGTGCCGGTGTAGCTTGGCCGCACCGTTTGGCAAGGTGGAATGCGTTACCATGGCTGCACGCCGCCTATCCCCGGAGCCACCATGTCACACCCCTTCGTCACCCTCACCCCCGACTTGGTCCTGGACGCCGTGGAAAGCATCGGCTTCCTCAGCGATGCCCGGATCCTGGCGCTGAACAGCTACGAAAACCGCGTCTACCAGGTAGGCATCGAAGACTCACAACCGCTGATCGCCAAGTTTTACCGACCTGGCCGCTGGAGCGATGCGGCGATCCTTGAAGAACACCGCTTCACTGCCGAGCTTGCCGACTGTGAAGTGCCCGTGGTCGCGCCTCTGCAGCACGACGGCCGCACATTGTTCGAGCACCAGGGTTTTCGCTTCACACTGTTCCCCCGCCGTGGCGGCCATGCACCAGAACCCGGCAACCTCGACCAGCTCTATCGCCTCGGCCAGTTGCTCGGCCGCCTGCACGCCGTTGCCGCCACACGGCCGTTCGAGCATCGCGAAGCGTTGGCTGTGGACAACTTCGGCCACGCCTCCCTGCAGACCCTGCTGGAAGGCAACTTCGTCCCGCGCGAATTGCGGCCCGCCTTCGAGTCCGTGGCCCGCGACCTGCTGAAACGGGTCGAGGATATCTACGCGCGCACCCCACACAAGGTGATGCGCCTGCACGGCGATTTGCACCCGGGCAACCTGATGCATCGCGACGAGGTGTATCACGTGGTCGACCTTGACGACTGCCGCATGGGCCCGGCGGTGCAGGACCTGTGGATGATGCTCGCCGGCAGCCGCGAAGAACGCCTCGGCCAACTGGCAGAGCTGATCGACGGCTACAACGAGTTCCACGACTTCGACCCGCGCGAGCTGCCCCTGATCGAGCCGCTGCGCGCCTTGCGCCAACTGCACCACAGCGCGTGGCTGGCGCGGCGCTGGGACGACCCGGCATTCCCGCGAAGCTTCCCGTGGTTCGGCCAGCCGCGCTACTGGGGCGACCAGATTCTCGCGCTGCGCGAGCAGATGGCAGCCCTCGATGAACAACCGCTGAAATTGTTCTAGAAGTGCGCTGACCTCTGTCTACAATAGGCGTCGCTTTATTTAGCTACCTAAGCAAGGATTCTGCATGCACGCCGCAAACCCGCAACGCGGGTACATCCTGGGCCTTAGTGCCTACATCATCTGGGGCCTGTTCCCTCTCTACTTCAAAGCGATCCAGAGCGTGCCGGCGGTGGAGATCATCGTCCACCGGGTGCTCTGGTCGGCCTTGTTTGGCTCGCTGCTGTTGCTGGTATGGAAGCACCCCGGCTGGTGGCGCGAACTGCGCGACAACCCGCGCCGGCTGGCCATCCTGGCGCTGAGCGGCGCGCTGATCGCTGGCAACTGGCTGACCTACGTATGGTCGGTGAACAATGGCCGCATGCTCGAAGCCAGCCTTGGCTACTACATAAACCCGCTGATCAACGTGCTGCTGGGCATGCTCATCCTGGGCGAGCGCCTGCGCCGCCTGCAATGGCTGGCAGTGGCCATGGCGGCGGTGGGCGTGGCCCAGCAGGTATGGCAGGTCGGCAGCCTGCCCTGGGTCTCGCTGGTACTGGCGCTGACCTTCGGCTTCTATGGGCTGATCCGCAAACAGGCGCCCGTGGCAGCGTTGCCGGGCCTGGTGGTGGAAACCTGGATGCTGGTGCCCCTGGCCCTCGGCTGGCTGTTGCTGCACCCCGCCGCGATGAGCGCGCAGGGCGCGTTCTACACCAGCAGCGAAGCGTTGTGGTTGATGGCGGCAGGGCCGGTAACGCTGGTGCCGCTGGTGTGCTTCAACGCTGCCGCACGCCATCTGCCGTATACCACGCTGGGCTTCCTGCAGTACCTCGCCCCGACCCTGGTGCTGCTGCAGGCGGTGCTGTTGTTTGACGAGCATTTGTCGTCGAGCACCCTGGTGGCGTTCGTGTTCATCTGGGCGGGTTTGGCGATATACAGCGTCGATGCCTGGCTGAATTTGCGCAAGCGCGCCTGATCAAAAAACGATCAAAACTCTGCAGGGCACGTGGGTCGTGGCCTGCAGAGACATCTCCAGAGGTTATCCACACCCTCGTCCCCGTGCTTTGTGCACAAGCTGCTGAATTCTGGGTGTTTTTTGATCAAACCTTTGCAGGCCTTGATGCGCGTGGGCTGGAGACGTGCGCCCCCAGGTTATCCACAGGGCCGTACCTGTAAAACGGGGGATAACCCTGAGGCCGCAAAGCGGCCCCAGCCATCGCGGATCACTCTTCCGCCCGCAGCTCCAACTCCACCATCAAATCATCCGCCAGGCTCTCCAACCGCTGCTGCAGTTCGTCCAGCGACAAGGTCAACGGCAGCGCCAACAATGCATTGGCATGAAACAACGGCTCACTGCTCATCGGTGCAGGCCGCACTTCAGTGGTAAAGCGCTCCAGGTTCACCCCAAGCTCGGCCAGCAGCCGGGTGATATCGCGCACGATCCCGGGCCGGTCATTACCCACCAGCTCCATGGCGATAGGCTTCCAGGTGCACGACGGCTCGATGCCGCTCTCGGCAATCAATACACGAATATCGTAGCGGGCCAGGGCCTGCAGCGACGCGACCAGTTCTGCATAATTTTCCGCCGGCACCGCCACCCGCAGGATGCCGGCGAACTGCCCGGCCATGCGCGACATGCGGCTTTCCAGCCAGTTACCGCTGTGGTCGGCGATGCATTGGGCAATGCGTTCGACCTGGCCGGCCTTGTCAGGGGCAATCACAGTGAGTACAAGATGATCCACAAGCCCTTCCTCTGTGTCGAACCGCGCTGGGCGGCGATAAACCGGGGGATCGATTGAGTATAGGCAAGGCGCGGCAACCTGCCGCAGGGCAATCGACATGACTAATCGTGTACTGTTTCAAGATTTATCTGGAACAATCCACCTGTTTTTTGCGAACATACCAATTCCCAGCGTGACCATACGCGACCAACGGGTCGCACAACGACGCTTTTAGTCTGATTTTGCCCCGCCTACTGCTTCATGTAGTATCCCGTGGCGCGGACTACAAAACGTCGTTTGGATGTCTGCCAAGGCGCCTGTGAAAATACGCACACTGCCCGCCAGCCCGTCTGGCAGGCCGCACCCAGCCGCCCTCGGGTTCATCCGACCTGGGCACGCACTGGTGCCGTGTTTAGAGAAGCGCTACAGGCTTAATACAGAAGAGCGAAATAGCTGAGCAGAGTGAGGCAAGCAATGACTGGATACGTTCAAGTCGGTGGCCTTCAGGTCGCCAAGGTCCTGTACGACTTCGTGAACAACGAAGCCATCCCCGGGACCGGCATCGTCGCCGAGCAGTTCTGGGCAGGTGCAGAGAAGATCATCAATGACCTCGCTCCAAAGAACAAAGCCCTGCTCGCCAAGCGCGACGAGCTGCAAGCCAAGATCGACGCCTGGCACCAGGCACGCAAAGGCCAGGCCCATGACGCCGTAGCCTACAAAAGCTTCCTCCAGGAAATCGGCTATCTGCTGCCACAAGCCGACGATTTCCAGGCCACCACGCAGAACGTGGACGAAGAAATCGCCCGCATGGCCGGCCCACAGCTGGTAGTGCCGGTGATGAACGCCCGCTTCGCCCTGAACGCCGCCAACGCCCGTTGGGGTTCGCTGTACGACGCCCTGTATGGCACCGATGCCATCAGCGATGAAGGCGGCGCCGAGAAAGGCCAGGGCTACAACAAAGCCCGGGGCGACAAGGTTATTGCCTTTGCCCGCGCCTTCCTCGACGAAGCCGCGCCACTGGCTGCAGGCTCGCATGTCGACTCCACGGCCTACAGCATCAAAGCCGGCAAGCTGGTCGTCGCCCTCAAGGGCGGCAGCAACAGCGGCCTGCGTGACGATGCCCAACTGATCGGCTACGTCGGCGATGCCGCCGCGCCGACCTCCGTGCTGCTCAAGCACAACGGCCTGCACTTCGAAATCCAGGTCGATGCCAGCACCCCGGTTGGCAGCACCGATGCCGCCGGCGTCAAAGACATCCTGATGGAATCGGCACTGACCACCATCATGGACTGCGAAGACTCGGTCGCGGCCGTGGACGCCGATGACAAAGTCATCGTCTACCGCAACTGGCTGGGCCTGATGAAAGGCGACCTGGCCGAAAGCGTGAACAAGGGTGGCAAGACCTTCACCCGCACCATGAACCCAGACCGCGAATATGCCGCGCCAAACGGTGGCACGGTCACCCTGCACGGCCGTTCGCTGCTGTTCGTCCGCAACGTTGGCCACCTGATGACCAACCCGGCGATCCTCGACGCCCAGGGCAATGAAATCCCCGAAGGTATCCAGGACGGTCTGTTCACCAACCTGATCGCCCTGCACAACCTCAACGGCAACACCAGCCGCAAGAACACCCGTACCGGCAGCGTCTACATCGTCAAGCCGAAGATGCACGGCCCGGAAGAAGTGGCCTTCGCCGCTGAAATCTTCAGCCAGGTCGAAGACCTGCTGGGCATGCCGCGCAACACCGTCAAAGTCGGCATCATGGACGAGGAGCGCCGTACCACGGTCAACCTCAAGTCCTGCATCAAGGCCGCTGCCGAGCGCGTGGCGTTCATCAACACCGGCTTCCTCGACCGCACCGGTGACGAAATTCACACCTCCATGGAAGCCGGCGCCGTCGTGCGCAAGGGCGCCATGAAGAACGAGAAGTGGATCGGCGCCTACGAGAACAACAACGTCGACGTCGGCCTGGCCACCGGCCTGCAAGGCCGTGCGCAGATCGGCAAAGGCATGTGGGCCATGCCCGACCTGATGGCTGCCATGCTCGAGCAGAAGATCGCCCACCCGCTGGCCGGTGCCAACACCGCCTGGGTACCTTCGCCGACCGCCGCTACCCTGCATGCCCTGCACTACCACAAGGTCGATGTGCAGGCGCGTCAGCGCGAGCTGGCTACGCGCACCCCGGCTTCGGTCGACGACATCCTGGCCATCCCGCTGGCCGCCGACACCAACTGGTCGGCCGAGGAGATCCGCAACGAGCTGGACAACAACGCCCAGGGCATCCTTGGCTACGTGGTTCGCTGGATCGATCAGGGCGTGGGTTGTTCGAAGGTGCCGGACATCAACAACGTCGGCCTGATGGAAGACCGCGCCACCCTGCGCATCTCGGCCCAGCTGCTGGCCAACTGGCTGCGCCACGGCGTGGTCAACGAGGCGCAGGTGCTGGAAAGCCTCAAGCGCATGGCGGTGGTGGTCGACCAGCAGAACGCTGGCGACCCCCTGTACCAACCGATGGCGCCGAGCTTCGACGACAACGTCGCGTTCCAGGCGGCCGTGGAGCTGGTGATCGAAGGTGGCAAGCAGCCGAACGGTTATACCGAGCCGGTACTGCACCGTCGCCGTCGCGAGTTCAAGGCGCGTAACGGGTTGTAAGTAACATCTGCGTACGGGGGCCGCTTTGCGGCCCCTCTACCCATCACCCAATCTTCAGTTCTTTCTTCACCAGCTCCAGCAGTTTGCCCAGGTCCACCGGCTTGAGCAAAAAGTCGACCACCCCCAGGTGCATCACGTCTACCGCCTCTTTCACATCGGTGTCGCCCGACACCACGATGATCGACAACGCCGCCCGCTCCGACTTACGAATATACCGGATCAGATCCAGGCCATCCTTGGGCTCCATGCGCAGGTCAGTGATCACCAAGGCGATCCTCGGCTCGTAATGCAGCTTGAACATCGCCTCCTGGACCCCGTCGGCCGTCATGCAGTCGATGCCTCTGCTTTTCAGGTACAGGCTCAAGGCCTCGCTGTTCACTCGGTTGTCATCCACCACCAGAACCACAGGCTTGGGCGCAATAGGCGCCACCAGCCGGGCCAGTGCCTCGCGTTCGGCGTCACTCAGGATGTCGTCATGCTCAACCATGGTCGTCTCGTCAAAAAGTCTTGCTCACCGGTAAGACCGCGCTTTGCGATATTGATCACACGCCGCCCATAGACTTACGTCCAATGGGCACCACACCTCAGCCAGCCGACCATGGGGACCGAGAACAACAAGGCCGGCACCTATATATAGATATATATAGTTCGGCGTAGCGATACGGTCAGTGTCATGAGTAAAAAGGACGCCTACAGCCAGGCGGGCAGGACGGCTGTGCTGCAGAACATACAAGGTACGTTGCAGTTTCTGCAGCGCTTCCCACCCTTCAACCAGATGGAGCACAGCCATCTGGCGTATCTGGTCGAGCAGTGCCAGCTGCGTTTCTATGCCAGTGGCGAAAGCATCGTCAAACCCGCCGACGGCCCGGTCGAGCACTTCTACATCGTCAAACAAGGGCGCGTGGTCGGCGAACGCCAGCACCTGGTCAAACCCGGTGTGGAGACCACCTTCGAGATCACCAGCGGCGAGTGCTTCCCCCTGGCCGCCCTGCTTGGCGAGCGCGCCACCCGCACCGAGCACCTGGCCGGTGAGGACACCTTCTGCCTGCAACTGAACAAGGCCGCTTTCATCCGCGTGTTCTCCCTGTCGGAAGCCTTTCGCGACTTTGCCCTGCGCGGGGTCAGCAGCCTGCTCGACCAGGTCAACCAGCAGGTGCGCCAACGCGCCGTGGAAACCCTCGGCACCCAGTACTCGCTGAACACCCCCCTGGGCGAGCTGGCCATGCGTCACCCGGTGGTGTGCAACCCCGACACGCCGCTGCGCGACGCCGTGCGGCTGATGCACGAGCAGCAGGTCGGCAGCATTGTCGTGGTCGACCCCCAGCGCTACCCGATCGGCATCTTCACCCTGCGCGACCTGCGCCAGGTGGTGGCGGGCGCGGATGCCGACCTGGGCGCGCCCATCGACCGGCACATGACCGCCAGGCCGTTCTACCTCAGCCCGCAGGCCAGTGCTTTCGATGCCGCCATGGCCATGACCGAGCGGCATATCGCGCATGTCTGCCTGGTGGACAACCAGCGCCTGTGCGGGGTGGTTTCCGAGCGTGACCTGTTCTCCCTGCAACGTGTCGACCTGGTGCACCTGGCGCGTACCATCCGCCATGCCCCGCGTCTGGACACCCTGGTGTCGCTGCGCGGTGAGATCAGCCAGCTGGTCGAGCGCATGCTCGCCCATGGCGCCTCGTCGACGCAGATCACCCAGATCATCACCTTGCTCAACGACCACACGGTCTGCCGGGTGATCGAACTGGCCATAGCCGAACGCGGCGACCCAGGGGTGCCGTTCAGCTGGCTGTGCTTCGGCAGTGAGGGGCGGCGCGAGCAGACCCTGCACACCGACCAGGACAACGGCATTCTGTTCGAGGCCCGCGACAGCGCCGAAGCCGACGCGATCCGTGCCCGCCTGCTGCCCCTGGCGCAGTACATCAACCAGTGCCTGGCACAGTGCGGCTTTACCCTGTGCAAAGGCAATGTCATGGCCGGCAACCCCGCGCTGTGCCTGTCACGCGGGGAATGGGCGCGGCGCTTCGCAGGATTCATCCGCGAGGCAAGCCCCGAAAACCTGCTGGGTTCGAGCATCTACTTCGACCTGCGCGTGGTCTGGGGTGACGAGCAAGGCTGTGAACAACTGCGCCAGAGCCTGCTGGCCCAGGTCGCCGACAACCGCATTTTCCAGCGCATGATGGCCGACAACGCCCTGCGCCAACGCCCACCGGTGGGGCGCCTGCGCGAATTCGTGCTGACCCGCCAGGGCAACGACAAGGCCGCCACCCTCGACCTCAAGGTGCAGGGCCTGACGCCCTTCGTCGATGGTGCGCGCCTGCTGGCCCTGGCCAACGGCATCGGCGCCTGCAACACCCTCGAACGCCTGCGCCAGCTGGTGCAGAAGGGCATCATCGAACCACTCGACGGTGCGGCTTACGAAGAGGCCTACCACTTCATCCAGCAGACCCGCATGCAGCAGCACCAGCGCCAGACCCGCGATAACCTGCCCTACTCCAACCGCGTCGACCCCGACAGCCTCAACCACCTGGACCGACGCATCCTGCGTGAGTCGCTGCGCCAGGCCCAGCGCCTGCAAAGCAGCCTGGCCTTGCGGTACCAGCTATGAGCCTGTTCGCCTGGCTGCGCCCCAACCTGCCCACGCTGGACGACACCGCGCGCCAACGCCTGGCGCAGTTGCCCAAGCCGGCTGCGCTGGGGGTGTGCACGTTGCGCGAACAGCGCTGGGTGGTGCTGGACCTGGAAACCAGTGGCCTCAACCCCAACCGCGACCAGGTCCTGTCGATCGGTGCCGTGGCCATCGAGGACGGTGCCATCGACTTTGCCCAGCAGTTCGAACGCACTCTGTACCGCCCCTCCCAGAAGACCAACGCCAGTGTGCTGATTCACGGGCTAGGGCCCAGTGCCCTGGCCGCGGGTTGCGACCCGGCCGAGGCGTTGATCGACCTGCTCGACTTCATTGGCGACAGCCCGGTGTTGGCGTTCCATGCGCCTTTCGATCAGCGCATGCTGGCGCGGGCGCTGAAGGAAAGCCTGGGCTATCGCCTGCAGGTGCCGTTCCTGGATGTGGCTGAACTGGCGCCGATGCTCAACCCCGACACGGTACTGCGCGAAGCCGGGCTGGATGACTGGGTCGCCCGCTTTGGCCTGCAGGTTGAAGAGCGCCACCATGCCAGCGCCGATGCCCAGGTCACTGCCGAGCTGGCGTTGATCCTGTTCAGCCAGGCTCGCCGCCAGCAGCTCGACAGCCCGTTGCAACTTGAGCAGCGGTTGCGCGGGTGGCGGCGGCGTGCGGCACAGAGTCACGGTTTGTAGGGCTTGAGTGTTGTTGCGCCGGTGAGATCGAGCGCCGCCCGCGCGGCGCTTCGCGGGGCAAGCCCGCTCCCACATCTATTTCGGGCCAGTGAGGCCAGTACCTTAGGGGCGTGACCGCCTTGTTGGTCCGATTCGATATCGAGGCGGGCGCCAAGGGGCCGCGCGCCAATGCCTCAGGAATAACTGGCCCGAAACAGATGTGGGAGCGGGCTTGCCCCGCGATGCGCCGCGCGGGCGGCGCTCGATCTGATAGGCGCTGAATCATCCAGACCATGCGCCTGGAAGCCCCGCATAGTGGCAATCCGATAAGCGTCCATTGCGCCGCGCCCCCCGCCTCTGCAACAATCGCGAATAATTATCGTTAGTTAATGCATTCGTTCCGGGGGGACGCTGCTTGTCTTCTGCACACAGCCCACACGCCGAGCTGGTCGGTGCGCTTTACCGCGATCACCGCAGTTGGCTGCTCGCCTGGCTGCAACGCAGCATGGCCTGCCGCCAACGTGCCGAAGACCTGAGCCAGGACACCTTCGTGCGCCTGCTCGGCCGCGAGCAACTGGACACGCCCCGCGAGCCGCGCGCCTTTCTGGCCGCCGTGGCCAAGGGGCTGCTGTTCGACCACTTCCGCCGCGCCGCACTGGAGCAGGCCTACCTGGCCGAACTCGCCCACCTGCCGGAAGCCGAACAGCCCTCTCCCGAAATCCAGCACCTGATTCTCGAAGACCTCAAGGCCATCGACCGCCTGCTTGGCAAGCTGTCGAGCAAGGCCCGTGCGGCCTTCCTGCACAACCGCCTGGACGGCATGGGCCACGCCGAAATCGCCGAGCGCCTTGGTGTTTCGGTCTCGCGGGTACGCCAGTACATCGCCCAGGGCATGCGCCAGTGCTATGTGGCCTTGTACGGGGAGCCGACGTGAACGGTTCACCGGTCTCGTCGCGGGTGCTGGATGCAGCCATTGCCTGGAAGCTGAGCCTGGACCAGGGCAGCGGCACGCCAGATGAACGCAGTGAGTTCATGCGCTGGCACGCTGCCAGCGAAGAGCATGCCCGCGCCTGGCGCCAGCTGGGTTGCCTTGACCAGCGCGTCAACGCCGCTGCCGGGCCCGCGCGCCAGGCGCTGCTGCAATCGCGTGCCGGCTTGCGCCGGCGCATCGGCAAGGTGGGCGGTGGCCTGGCGGGCATGTTCCTGCTGGGTTCGTTGCTGGCTTGGGTCGGCGCCCCGTCGCTGTCAGCGCACTACTGGCTGGCCGACCAACGCACCGCCACCGGCGAGCTGCGCACCCTGCGCCTGGAAGACGGCACCTTGCTGAGCCTGAACACCCACACAGCAGTGGACATCGACTACGCAGGCGCGCAACGGGTGATCGTGCTGCACCAGGGTGAAATCTCGGTCGAGACCGGCCACCAAGACCCACGCCCGTTGCTGGTACGCACCGACGACGGCCGCCTGCGCCCGCTGGGCACGCGCTTCCTGGTGCGCCGTGAGGCCAACGGAACACGCCTGGAGGTGCTGCAGGCCTCGGTCGCGGCCATGCCGCTGAACAGTGGGGACGAACAGGTATTGCGCGAAGGCCAGCAGGTGCTCATGGATGCCAACGGCCTCGGCCAGGTCGGCACGGTCGACGTCGGTGCCGATGCCTGGACCCGCGGCATGCTGGTGGTGGACAACGTACGCCTGGCTGACTTGGTCGCTGCCCTCGGCAAGTACCGCAGCGGCCACCTCGGGGTGGCAGACGAGGTCGCCGACCTGCGTGTTACCGGCAGCTTCCCGCTGACCGACATCGACCTGGCCCTGGCATCGCTGGTGCCGGCACTGCCGGTGAAGATAGAGCGGCATACCCCGTGGTGGGTAACGGTTCAGCCCCAGTAGTAGCGGCCTGTGGCTGCGCCTGCAAAAAATCTCGCTTTTTTCATGACACCCCCCTGTCACTTTTAAAATCTCGCTCGGCAAGGAAGCAGTAAGCACTTATCCGTCGAGGAGCCGCTGCATGTCCCGTACTGTCGATCGTATCCTGCGCCCCAGCCTGATGGCCCTGGCCATTGGCCTGGCTGCGCCGTTGGCCAGCCCTGCCCTGTTCGCCGCCGAGCAATCCGCCCTGCGCGCCTACGACCTGCCCAGCGCCCCCCTGGCCAGCACCCTCAACCAGATCGCCAGCCAATCGGGCATCGCCCTGGCCATCGACCCAGCACTGGTCAGCGGCCGCACTTCGGCGCCCGTCACCGGCCAGTACGACGGCATCGGCGCCCTGCAGGCCGCCCTGCGCGGCAGCGGGTTGCAGTTGCAGCAGAGCAGCGTCGGCAGCTACAGCCTGGTGGCCGTCCCGGATGGCACCCTGGCGCTGCCAGAAATCACCGTGAATGCCGCCAGCATCAGCGAAAGCGCGTGGGGCCCGGTAGAGGGCTACCTCGCCAAGCGCAGCGCCGCCGGCACCAAGACCGATACCGCACTGGTCGAAATACCCCGCTCCATTTCCGTCGCCACGCGCCAGCAAATGGCCGACCGCGGCGTGCACAGCCTGGATGATGCAGTGCGCTATATGCCCGGCATCGTCTCTGCCAGTTTCGGCAGCGACACCCGCTATGACTGGATGCGCGTGCGCGGCTTCGAGCCGACCCAGTTCCTCGATGGCCTGCCACTGCCGCGTGGCGTATACGCCAACCCGAAAGCCGAAACCTGGAACCTGGACCGCCTCGCGCTGCTGCGCGGCCCGGCCTCCTCGCTCTATGGCCAGACCCCACCGGGTGGCCTGCTGGACATGGTCAGCCGCCGCCCACAGGCCGAAAGCAGCCACGAAATCGAAGTGCAGTACGGCAGCGACAACCACCGCCAGATCAATTTCGCCAGCACCGGCAAAATCGATGACCAGGGCCAGTTCCTGTACAGCGTCAGTGGCGTGATTCGCGATGGCGGCACGCAGATCGACCACATCGACGACAAGCGCTACAACATCGCCCCAAGCCTTACCTGGAACATCGACGAAGACACCTCGCTGACCCTTCTGACCCAGTTCACCCGCGACGATACCGGCGCCACCAGCCAGTTCCGGCCCATCCAGGGCACCAAGATCGACATGCCATTCGGCAAGATCTCGCACCATAAGAACCTGGGTGACCCGGACTACGAGTTCTACGACCGTACCTACTACGCGCTGGGCTATGCCTTCGAACACCGCATCAACGATGTCTGGCAGTTCCGCCAGAACCTGCGTTACACCAAGACCGACCTGGCGTTCCAGACCATCACCCCCGGCAGCTACTACCAGCCCGGTGGCCCCGTGCAGGACGATGGCACCGTCAGCCGCATGTCCACCAACACCGACGAAGACATCAGCCAGTTCGCAGTGGACAACAACTTCCAGGCTGACTTCAGCACCGGGGACATCAGCCACACCCTGCTGATGGGCCTGGACCACCAGCGCGTCAACACCAACTACCTGTCGATCTTCGGCTTCAACGTACCGAACAGCAACGTCATCAACCCGGTCTACGGGCTGCCGATCACACGCCCGGATCGCTCCACGGCGTTTTACGACTACAACCAGAAGACCCGCCAGACCGGCGTGTACGTCCAGGACCAGATGGCGCTGGGCAACTGGCGCCTGACCTTGGGCGGGCGTGAAGACTGGGTGCACACCGGCACCAAGTTCTTCAACCAGGGCGATGCCACCAGTACCGAGCGTGACAAGAAGTTCAGCGGCAACGCGGCAATCAGCTACGTGTTCGACTCTGGCTTCGTGCCGTACCTTTCCTATGCCGAGTCGTTCCAGCCGTCCAGCAATGCCAGTGTCTCGGCAACGGAGTCGTTCAAGCCGACCGAAGGCGAGCAGTGGGAACTGGGCATCAAATATCAGCCGCCGGGCTCCAGCACCCTGCTGTCGGCCGCCGTGTATGACCTGACGCAGAAAAACGTCTCTGTCACCAACAACATCGGTGGCATTACCTTCACCAGCCAGACCGGCGAAGTGAAGGTGCGCGGGCTGGAGCTCGAAGCGGTTGCCGACGTTACCGAAAACCTGAAGGTGGTTGCCGCCTACACCCTGGCCAAATCCGAAGTGCAGGACGGCCTGTACAAAGGCAACCGCCTGCAGTTGATACCCAACCAGCAAGCCTCGCTGTGGGCCGACTACACCTGGCACACCGGCGTACTCGACGGCTTCGGCATCGGCGGTGGCGCGCGCTACACCGGCAACACCTACGGCGACCAGGCCAATACCTACCTGGGCAAGGCCAACGCCTACACCGTGTTCGATGCCTCCGTGCACTACGATCTGGGGCGCCTGGACAACAGCCTGAAGGGTGCCTCGGTGGCGGTCAACGCCACCAACGTGTTCAACAAAGACTACATTTCCACGTGTGACAGCTACTACTGCTACTACGGCGATGAGCGCAGCGTGGTCGCCAGCGCCACTTACAAATGGTGATGACCTGACGACAAGCTCGCCGACCAAGCCGCCCCCCAGGGGCGGCTTTGGTCTTTTTGAACGTCGAGAAAGAAAATGAAATGAAAAGCTCAACCATCCGCCGCTGGTCCGCGATCCACACCTGGAGCAGCCTGGTCTGCACCTTGTTCCTGCTGTTGCTGGCGCTGACCGGCCTGCCGCTGATCTTCCACCACGAGCTGGAGCATCTGCTCGGCGATGCCCCCGAGCTGCGCGAGATGCCCGCAGGCACCCCGCACCTCGACCTGCAGCAACTGGTACTCAAGGCCGAGCAGCATCGCCCCGGCGAAGTGATGCAGTACTTCGGCTACGACGAGGACGAACGCAACGGCGTGGTGGCGATCACCGCCGCCACCGCAGGCAGCGAGCCCAATTCGTCACACACCTTCATGCTCGACGCCCGCACCGGCGAAGCTGTCGCCATGCCCGCCGCCAACGGCGGCTTCATGATGGTCATGCTGCGCCTGCACGTCGACATGTTCGCCGGGCTGCCCGGCAAGCTGCTGCTGGCGTTCATGGGTGTGCTGTTCGTCGTGGCGATCATCTCTGGCACCGTGCTCTACGCGCCGTTCATGCGCCGCCTGGATTTCGCCACGGTGCGCCACGACAAATCCCGCCGCCTGCGCTGGCTCGACCTGCACAACCTGATTGGCGTGGTGACCCTGGCCTGGGCGCTGACCGTTGGCGTCACCGGGGTGATCAGTGCCTTGTCCGATCTGGTGATCGCCGCCTGGCGCAACGACAGCCTGGCCGCCATGGTCGCGCCCTACCGTGACGCCCCGCCGCTCACCGAGCGCGCCCCAGCCAGCCGCCTGCTGGACATCGCCGGGCAGGCCGCGCCCGGTATGCGCCCGGACTTCATCGCCTTCCCCGGCACGCGCTTCTCCAGCGAGCACCATTACGCCGTGTTCATGAAGGGCGCCACTCACCTGACCTCGCACCTGCTCACCCCCGTGCTGATCGATGCGCGCACCCTGCACGTGACGGCAGTGGGCGAACGCCCGTGGTACATGGACGCCATGGGCCTGTCCCAGCCACTGCACTTCGGTGACTACGGCGGGCGCCCCATGCAGATTCTCTGGGCGGTGCTGGATGTGCTGACCATCATCGTGCTCGGCAGCGGCCTGTACCTGTGGCTAAGCAAGCAGCGCAAAGCCCGGGAGGTGCGGGCATGAGCCACGCCTCTCGATCATCCTGGCGGATCTTCGCCTGGCCGGCCGCCATCAGCGTGCTCGGAGCCGCCGGCCTGTTTGCCGCCTTGCTGGGTGACGGTGCCTGGGACGCCCTGGCCTGGCTGGGCCTCGGCGTGCCCGCCATCCTCAGCCTGCGCGGGCTTTGCAGTCGATAACCGGCTACCGCTCCGGCCCTTGCCCTGGGCCCTAACGTTACGGCTCCCTTAAGAAAGGAGCGCAACATGCTACCGCTGGAACGCATCGAATTCCTCGACCAGCAGATCATCGCCCTGCTGGCGCAATTACCGGCCGCCGACCGGCAACCGCTCAGCCGACAGCAATTGCAGGGCGAACTGGCGGAATACTGGGCCGCCTGCGACACCCAAGGCCGCTCGCGCAGGGTGCGCCTCGGCGATCTGCGCCGCGCCCTGATGCACGCCGAGCTGACACTGCGCCAGGCCGACGGGACCTTGCCCGCCCCCGAGGCCGACGCCCTCAGCCTGTGCCTCGACCTGCCCAACGCCTGGCAACGGAGGCCCCAGCCGGTGGCCACGCGTGCCCAGGTGTACCGCCTGGTCCTCAGCCGTAGCCAGCCCCACAGCCGCGCGGTGCTGCCGGGTATGTTCGTGGTCGTCACCGGCAACGACGAGGCTGCCGAGCTCACCCCAGAGCAGGCCCTGGGCCCGGCCTTGCTGTGCGGCCTGGCCCAGGGCATCGAGGCCTACGCCTCGCTGGCCGACTTGCACCTTGAGCTGTGCGAGCGCCTCGACGACCCACTGCAAGGCCCGCCACTGCTAAGCCTGCTGGTTGATGACGCGCGTATCGGCAACGCCGCCAAGGCCGACCGGCTACGCTACGAATGGTATCCCGATGACCCGGTGCAAGCCCAGGTCGACAGCCTGATCGAAGCGCAGCGCCTGCGTGTCAACCAAGCCTGGGCAAGCGCCCAGGGTGCCCCGGCACCGGCCGTCGAGACGCTGCACAATGCCCTTTCAGTGGCGGCTGAAGCCGGCAAGCAAGCCTTGCTCGACACCCGCTACGGCCTGCTGCTGGAAAAAAACCTGCCCAATTGGTTGAGCAAGGCAGGGCCCCAGGGGCTTACGCATATCATGCAGACGATGCAACAACTGGTGGCCGCCGGCAATCGCGTCGCCGCCCCGGGCATCCTCACCCTGGGGCAGTTCCGCCAGCAGGACAGCCTGCAGGGCTGGGCGCGCGCGCGCGTCGAAGAACGCCTGCGCCACGATCATGGCCTGCGCTACGCAGCCGCAGACATCATGATCCATGTCGTGCACAGCCGGCAGGCAGGCCCGCAGTTGAATCCGTTTCACCCTTCAAGCTACGTTACCTGGCGAGGCTTCCAGCACGTCGGTGGCCAGATGATCGAACTGATCAGAGAGAGCTACCCGCTACACGAGCTGGCATTGCGCAACGTGGCCTGGTTCGACTACGACTACTGGCTCACCGCCCGGATAACCCACCGTCACGGCAAGCCATTACCCGAGGCACTGAACCCGGCCTACATCAAGGCGATGATCAGGCACCTGAATGTCGGTGGCAGCTATCATGCCTACCTGAAAACCCAATTGATCGATTCCCCGGTCGGGGGGTGGCGGCTGAACGCCCATGCCCTGGTCAACCGCGCCCGCATGTGCGCCGAGGCGGCCAAGGCGCGCTATGCCGGGCATCTCGCCCGCAACCCCGATGAGCGAGCCTACCGTTGGGTGCGTCAGGTGCTGGACTATCCGCATAACGCGCTTCGCCCCCCGGTGGACGGACAACGCGTCACCGTGCGCCAATTGACGATCCATGGCCATACCTTGCAAGGCGTGTTGCTGATCAATGCCGAGGGCGCCGGCGTGGGCGCGTTCATCCTCTACACGCCGGACGCACCCGACCGCCGCGCCTGGCGGGGGCTGAGCAATGCGCGCGAACTGATGCGCCTACTGCGCAAACAACCCGCCCTGCGCGCCTACGTGGCGGGCCGCTTGCCGTTGCTGGCACCCGCAGGCATCGAGCGGCTGCTGAACAAAGGCCGGCTGAGCCCCGCACTGCGCACCCCGGCGATCGACGACGAGCTGTTTTTCGCCTGCTACAGGGCCGAAGTGCGCGCCTGGCTGGCCAAGGTCGATGCCGACAGCCGTACCACCGGGGAAGCCGACCTCCAGCAGGGCGCCGACCTGGCCTGGCGCCTGCTAGACCTGATCAGCCTGGTACTGCCTGCCCGGGTGCAACTTCCGCTTGCGCTGGGGCGCATGGCCATCGAGATCTGGGGTGGGGTGGATGCCTTTGGCCAAGATGACATCGACGGCGTGCTGACCCATACCTACAATGCCCTGAGCTATGCCAACGATGCCGGCACCAGCATGGTCAGCACCGGCCTGATGCGCCGGATGATGCGTGGCATGCCGACACAACCGCCATTACCATTGCCCTCGCGTTACAGCATCACGCCTGCACTCGATAACCTGCGCTACACCATTGACGGTGTGCACGGCGAGGGCGTTTTCGAGAAAGCATCGGCATTCGAAGGGCTGACCCTGTATTACATCCAGGACGCCCACGGCCGTTATTACAAGGTCGTGTTCGACGGCCGTCGCTGGCGGGTCATCGACCCGACGCAACCCGATGCCTACTTGCAGCAGCCGGTCAAACGCCTGGCCGATGGCAACTGGGTCATCGACTCACCGGTGCTGTGGTACGACGGCCTGCCGGATCTTGCGCAGTTGCTGGCCGACTGTCGCCTGCAATCGCCGCTGGCGGGTGAGGCGGTGGATGCGCTGGCAGGGCTGTACCGAGCAGACGACCAGCTCTACCTGCAAACCGCTGCCGGGCAACTGCCGCTGCGCGCGCACCTGCTCGCCGGGCGCTACCACCTGCTCATCCCCCACGCCCAGCAAGCCGGCGTGGTGCCGTGGGCGATCCTGCGCTGGCAAGACCAACAATGGCGCATCCGTGTGCGCCAGGCCGGGCGCAGCAGCGATTGGCTGGCGCTGCCCGAAGGCTACTCGGCGAGCCGTGGCAGCAACCGGTCGAGGCGCTGATGCAGGGCACAGCTACTCGGCCAGTTGCGCAGCAGCCGCGCCCGGTCACGGGCGTAGGCCGGGGCGAAGCTGAGCCCGGTGGCGTGCTGGCACATGGCGTCGAGGTCGATCAGCGACCATTGGCCGTTGTGCCAGAACAGGTTGTGGCCCTTGAAATCACCATGGCTGATGCGCTCGCGGATCAGTTGCTGCATCACCTTGACCAACGCATCGACCTGCTCTTCAGGCGCCTCGCCGTTTTCCACATAGGGCGCAAAGCACGCGGTCAGGTCCGGGCCATCGACGAATTCGGTGACCAGGTACGCACGGCTGCGCAGCCCCATCACCCGTTGCTCCAGCACCGCCAACGGGCGCGGTGTGGCGATGTCGAGGAACTCCAAGCGGTGGCCTTCGATCCACGAGTGCCAGGCCCGGCTCGGGCGCCAGAAGCGCTTGAACCAGTGCGCGGTGTTCTTGATGTTGTAGCGCTTGAGCACCAACGGGCGGCCATCGACGTCGATGCGAGCCACGCTGGCGGCGCCACCGGTCTTGTACAGGTGGCCGTTGTCGATCAGCGCATCAGCCTGCGCCAGCACCGGCAGCATCGCTTCGACTTCACCACGGCGGATCGCCCGCAGGCCCGAAAGGCTGCGCTCGACACTGAACAGTGTGCACTCGCGGCCGGCCTTTTCCAGGTAGTCCTTCTGGCGCCAGTTGCGCACCTTGTCGATCTGCTTTTGCAGCGCTTCCATCGGCAACGCGTGCTCGGCATTGGCCAGCAGGTAATGCACCAGCAGCTCTTCGATGAAGGGCTCCAGACGCTTGGGCAACTGGGCGAAGAACACCCCGAGGTTTTCCAGCACACGCGGACGCGACAACTGCTGGCCCGGCGTCTCGGCCTTGATGCCCGCGCCATCGATCAGGTACAGCTTGGCGCCGTGGCGCAGCAGGTTGTCCAGGTGCAGGTCTTCCTGCCACAGGCCCTTGGCGTGCATCTGCGCCACCGCGGTCAGCGCTTCGCCCAGCACCAGGTGCTGTTCGTCGGCCAGTACCGGCAGGTGCTCAACGGCGGCCCAGGCATCGGCCAGGCTTTCTGCGCCATCGAGAAACTCGAACAACAGCCAGCCGCCCTCGCCTTCCTTCAAGCCATCGGCCAACAGCTTCGGCGTGGTCAGGCCTTGCTCGGCCAACAGCTTCACGCCCTGCAACTCGCGCTGGAAATGCCGCGCAGCGTTGCCCCCCACCAGCAGCTTGGCCAGCACCGGCGTGCCACGCCAGACACCGGCACCGACATAGCGCTGGCCGGGCAGTACGCGCAGCAGGCTGAACAATTGCAGGTCGGCGCTACCGGCGGCATCGGCCAGGGTGATACTCAAGGGCAATGCCGGGGTGCGCCCGGCAGCTTTCAGTTCAGACAAACGCATCAGCGGGCCTCTTTTTCACGACGGCGTTGCGTCAGCCGTTGCAGCCAGTTGTCGACCAGGGCGCTGTCCGCCGGCTGCGCCAGGTAGGCCGCCAGCAACTGACGCACATCCGCCTCACTCCAGGCACTGGCACGGCGCAGCAACGGCTCCAGGTCCTTGAGCCGGTCACGCATGCCGAACAGCAGCGGGCGGGTCTTTTCCAGGTCGATCAGTTGCGCGTCCCAGCCCTCGCGGCGCTGGCGCAAGAAAATATGCTTGGGGTAGAAGCAGCCATGTACCTGCCCGGCGCTGTGCAGCGTGCGCGCCAACTGGCCGCAGGCTTCAAGGATGCCTTTGCGTTCGGCGTCGCCCAACTGCGGCCACTGGGCCAACAGGCTGTCCAGGTCGGCCCATTCGTCCAGCGCCCGGGTCATGAGGATTGCCCGGTGCTGGCCGGCCTGCTTGCGCTCGCCATAGAACACCGCCTGCAAAGCCGGGATGTGCAGCTTCTGGTAACGGCTGATATTGCGGAATTCGCGGGCGAAGGTCGGTTCGCCGAAGGGCCTGTGCAGGGTGCGGGTGAGGTAGTCGCTCTGGCGCTTGAGGTAGTAGCCTTTGCCTTCGAGCTCCAGGCGGAACACGCTGCTCCAGCCCCCGCGCCCGGTGTTGGGCTCGTCCACGGCATCGAGCTGCAGCGCCCACAGCGCCTCGAAGTCGTTCAAGCCGTGGCGTTTGAGCAGCGCGAGGTCTGCGCTGGCCAGGTAATCGGTCATTCCCTTCCCTCGAAAAAGCTCAGCACCTGGCGGATCCGCTTCTTGTCGCGGGCATTGAGCCGGTCGCGACCGCGGTATTGCAGGTAGAAACGCAGGCGCTGGGTCGCCGACAGGTGGTATTTGGCGACCTTGTCCAGGCACGCCAGGTCTTTGATCATCCGGTGCCGCCACATGAAACCGCGCCAGAAGTCGCCGGTCGGGCAGTCGATGAAGAATAGCGTGCCCTGGTCGTCGACCAGCAAGTTGCGCCACTTCAGGTCGTTGTGGGCGAAACGGTGCTCGTGCATGACCCGAGTGTGGCGCGCCAGCTGTTGGCTGACATGCTCGACCCAGGCCCGGTCAGCCAGGCGTGCATCATTGCGCTCGGCCAGCGCCGACAAGTCTTCGGTGCGCGGCAGTTCACGGGTGATCATCGCCCCCCGGCCAAACGCCAGGCCCTTGCGTTCCAGGCCCCAGGCGACCACTTCGGCGGTGGGGATGCCCCACTTGGCGAACTGCTTGAGGTTCTGCCATTCGGCCTTGATGCGCGGCCTGCCGAGGTAACGGCGCATGTGCTTGCCGGCGCCGGTGTAACGCTTGACGTAGTAATTGACGCCGTCACGCTCGATGCGCACCACCTCGCTGAGCGGGTCGCGGGTCAGGCGTTCGCCCTGGATGGCAAAGACGGCATCAATGCTGCCGAAATCCGCCGCCAGGTGTTCGTAGCCGGGCGCCAGTGTCCAACCCGACATCAGAGTGCATCCCCATAACGTTGCTTGCGGTCATAGAGTTTCTGCGCCTTGCGTTCCAGCCAGGCGAGCAGCGCGGCCTCTTCGGCAAGCACCTGGCGCAGCGGGCGCTGGAAGTAGCCACGCAGAAAACGCAATTTGTCGCGACGGGTCAGGCCGATGTCCAGCGCCGAGAAATACAGCGCGGCCAGGTCCTTGTCACGCCAGCGGCGGCTGATGCTCGCCCGCGTCTGGGCACGGTGCAGGTCGATGACCGACAGCTTGAAGTCGTCTGCCGTCACCGGGCGGTCGGTGTGCAGCAGGAAGTGGCAGATGTAGCAGTCGCGGTGGTTGACCCCGGCGCGGTGCATGCCACCGGTCATCTTCGCCACTTCGGCGATCAGCGCACGCTTGAGGCGTGGCTCGGGCGCCTGCCTGACCCAATCGATGCTGAAGTCTTCCAGGCTGATGGTCGGCGCCAGCTCTTCGGTGACGATGAACGAGTGCTGGGTGGCCGGGTTGCTGCCGCGCTCGCCATAGGCGACTGCGGTCATGGTCGGCACACCGACCTCGTGCAGACGCTGGATGGCTCGCCATTCCTGGCCGGCACCGAGCACCGGCAGCTTGGCGCTGAACAGGTTCTTGAAAATCTCGCCCCAACCGATGCCCCGGTGGATCTTGACGAAAAAGCCTTCGCCCTCGACCTCGGTGCGCAGAGTGCGGCGGCCTTCCAGCTCGCGGTATACCTCGCCTTGCAGCGCTTCCACGGCCTCGAAGGCATCACGCCCGGCCCACAGGCGCTTGAAGGGTTCGGCCAGTATCAGCTTCATGCGGTCTGCCCCAGGATCACGTCGGCAGCATGCTGCGGCATGCTGTACAGGTCGGCCGTATCGGCAAAGGCCAGGCCATTGCGCGACCAGTCGGCGCGCGCCTGCGGGTCTTCGAGCATGCGTTGCAGGTAGCCATTGAGTTGTTCCTGCTCGAACGGCTCGTCCAGGACCAGGCCGCAGTCGGCCTCGGCAATGTAGTGGGCGTAGCCACACACCTTGGACACCAGCACCGGCAGGCCTGCCACCAGGGCTTCGAGCAGCACGGTGCCGGTGTTTTCGTTGTAGGCTGGGTGAATCAGCAGGTCGGCGCCCAGCAGGAAGCGCGGGATGTCGCTACGCCCCTTGAGGAACTGCACCTGGTCGCCCAAGCCGAGGGTGGCGCTTTGCAGCTGGAACACCTTGGGGTCGTCCTGGCCGATGACCATCAGGCGGGTGCGCTTGCGCAACGCCGACGGCAGTGCGGCCAGGGCCTTGAGGCTGCGGTCGACGCCCTTGGTCTTGAACCCCGAACCAATCTGCACCAGCAGCAGGTCATCGTCCGCCAGGTTGAATTCCTTGCGGAACCCGGCGCGGATCTCGGCGGCATTGGCCGGCGCGCGGCGATCCGGGGAAATGCCCGGCGGCAGCAGGTGGAAGCGTTCTGCCGGGGTGCCGTAATGTTTGACGAACAGCGGCTGCTGCACCTCGGAGATCATCAGCACCTCGGTTTTCGCATCCTTGGCGAACACCGCCCGCTCGTACGCGGCAAAGTGCCGGTAGCGGCCCCAGCGCTTGTACAGGCCGCCGCGCAGGGTCTGGGCCTTGTCTTCGAAGCAGCCGTCGGCGGCGTAGTACACGTCCAGCCCCGGCATCTTGTTGAAGCCGATCAGGCGGTCGACCGGGCGCTTGGCAAGGTCGGCGGCCATCCAGGCGCTGAGCTTCTCGTTGCGCCGGTGGTTGAACAGCGCCTTGACCGGCGCCACCAGCACTTCGAAGCCCGGCGGAATATCACCTTCCCAGATCAGCGTGTACACGCGAATCTGATGGCCGCGCTTCTGGCATTCCAGGGCAATGCGCATGAAGTCGCGCTGCAGCCCGCCGAAGGGGAAATATTTGTAAAGCACGAAAGCCAGTTGCATTAACGAACATCCTCAGCCAGCAGCAACGCGCTCAAGCGGCTCGCCACATGCTCGGGATTCAGGCGAGTGAAGCACAGTGGCCACTCGCGTTTGAGATCGAACCGGCGCAGGTCATCGGCGCTCGGTTTGTAGGTGCACTTCTTCTGCAGGCAGGGCGCGCAGGGGAAATCGCTGGCCTGGTGAACCTGGGCGCGGCCATAGGCGCCGGTCAGGCCAGGGTTGGTCGGGCCAAACAGCGAAATGGTCGGCACGTCCAGCGCTGCGGCCAGATGGCCCAGGCCGGTGTCCACGGCCACGCAGGCCTTGGCCGCAGCCAGCACGCGGGCGACGCCGACAAGGTTCAATTTGGGCAGCACCTGGCAGTTGTTCAAGCCCTGGGCGATACGCTCGGCGCGCGCCTTCTCGGCCGGGTTGCCCCAGGGCAGGCGCACTTGCAGCTTGCGCCGGCCCATGCGCTCGGCCAGCTCGCGCCAGTAGGCCTCGGGCCAATGCTTGGTGGCCCAGGTGGTGCCGTGCAGGAATACCACGTAGGGGGCGGCTGGCGGCAATTGCAGGCGATCAAGGTCCAGGCCGTAGTTGCCGATGCCCTCCGGCAGGTCATAGGCCAGGGCCATGGCGAACAGTTGACGCACCCGCTCCACGGCGTGCTGGCCAACCGCGACCGACAGCGGCCGGTCATAGAAGCGGCTGGCCAGGCCTTCGCGGGCCGAGTAGCGGTCCAGCCCGGCCACCGGTGCCTTGACGTATCGGGTCAGCCAGGCCGATTTGACCAGGCCCTGGGCATCGATCACCAGGTCGTACTTGCGCGCGCGAACACGCTGCTTGAACGCCTTCCACTCGCCGCTCTTCAGGGTCTGCCAGAGATGCTTGCGCCAGCGCCGGATCGCCACCGGGATCACCTCGTCGACCGCAGGGTGCCAGCTGGGGATCTCGGCAAAGCCTTCTTCCACCACCCAGTCGAAACGAATGCCCGGTATGGCGTGGGCGGCATCGGTGATTGCCGGCAGGGTATGGATCACATCCCCCAGCGACGAAGTCTTGATGATCAGTACCCGCACTTAGTCGACCTCGGCCACGGTATCGATCAGGTTCGGACCACCCAGGCTGTGCAAGGCGGCGATGACGCGCTGCGGTTCGAGCAGGCGCAGGCAGTTGTAGTGCCCGAAGCGGCAGGTACGGTCGAAACAAGGGCTGCATTCGATGCCGGTGCGCACCACTTCGACGTGCTCGGCCAGCGGCGGCGTGAAGCCCGGCGAGGTCGAGCCATAGACGGCGACCAGCGGGCGGTTCAGCGCGGCAGCCACGTGCATCAGCCCAGAGTCGTTGGACACCACCGAATCGGCGCAGGACATCAAGTCGATGGCCTCGGCCAGCGAGGTTTCACCCGCCAGGTTGTACGATTCTTCACGCAGCCCCGGGATCAGCCGGTCGCGGATCTGCTCACCGACCGGGTGATCGCTTTTCGAGCCGAACAGCCACACCTGCCAGCCCTGGCGGATCATGGCATCGGCCACGGCGGCGTAGTGCTCGGCCGGCCAGCGCTTGGCCTCGCCAAACTCAGCACCAGGGCACAACGCCAGCACCGGGCGGTCCAGCGCCAGGCCGAACTTGGCCAGGGCCAGGTCGCGGCTCTGCGCCTCGATCTGCAGGCTGGGGCGCGGGTAGGGTTGCGGCAGCTCGGCACCCGGCGCATAGGCCAGGGCCATGAAGCGCTCGATCATCAGCGGGTAGCGCGCCTTGTCCAGCTTGCGCACGTCGTTGAGCAGGCCGAAACGCATCTCGCCGCGCCAGCCGGTGCGTTTGGGGATACCGGCAAAAAACGGTACCAACGCCGATTTCAGCGAGTTGGGCAGCAGGATCGCCTGGTCGTACTGGCCGGCCAGGGACTTGCCGATGCGCCGCCGCGTGGCCAGCTCCAGCGCGCCATGGCCGAGCGGGAAGCTCAAGGCCTGACGCACTTCGGGCATGCGTTCGAGGATCGGCCGGCTCCACTCGGGCGCCAGCACGTCGATCACGCAGTCGGGGTGCTGCTGTTTCAGGCACTGGAACAGGGTCTGCGCCATTACCATGTCGCCGACCCAGCTGGGGCCAATGATCAGTATTCTCATGCTTAGTCCAGAAACGCTCGGGGAGGCTGCAGGCTGCGGTACAGCCTGGCCTCCCCTCTTTATATTCAGGCTATGTGGCGGACAGTGTACCACCGGTGGTGGAACATGGGCCTCCAGGCCCCCGGAGCGGCCCTGCCGGGGCGCCGGACCGGTCGGAAAGGGCCGCCAAGCGGCCCCGGCAATCTCAACTCAGCCCAAGCTCGCCCCAGATGCGCCGTACCTCACGACGCTCATCGGCAAACTGCGCCGCATCGATCACCCCGGCCTGCTTCTGCAAGGCCTGGCGGTGGGAGGCAGAACGGAACGCCTTGTACACCTCGCGCAACAGCACCGCGTCACTGGCCGGCATCAAGCCCGCCTGCTCCAGCTCTTCCAGAATGCGGATGTTATCGGTCCATCGAAGTATGGCCGGATGGTCAAAAGACCAGGCCAAAGCGGCGTATTGCACCATAAATTCGATATCGACGATACCGCCGGCATCCTGCTTGATATCGAACGCAACCCCGGCATCGAACGCATTCGCCGCCGTGCCGGCGGCGGTAGCCTTGGTACCGAGATTGCCGCGCATCTTGGCGCGCATTTCACTGACTTCGGTGCGCAATTTCTCAAGGTCACGTGCCTGCCCCAACACCTTGGCGCGTACGCCTTCGAACGCTGCGCCCACCTGCTTGCAGCCGACCAGCACGCGGGCCCGCACCAGGGCCTGGTGCTCCCAGGTCCAGGCTTCGTTCTGCTGATAGCGCTCGAAGGCACCGAGCGAACTCACCAGCAGCCCCGAAGCGCCGGACGGGCGCAGGCGCATGTCCACGTCGTAGAGCTGCCCGGAGTTGGTCTGGGTGGTCAGCAGGTGGATGATGCGCTGGCCCAGGCGGGTGAAAAACTGCGCGCTGTCGATGGGCTTGTCGCCATCGGTTTCGGCCTGCGGGTCACCGTCGTGGATGAACACCAGGTCCAGGTCCGAGCCATGGCCCAGCTCCAGGCCACCGACCTTGCCGTAGCCAATGATGATGAAACCCGGGTCGCACAGGCTGCCATCACTGCGCTTGGGCTGGCCGTGGCGGGCCACGGTCTGGCGCCAGGCCAGCGCCAGCACCTGGTCAAGGATGGCTTCGGCCAGCCAGGTCAGGTAGTCGCTGACTTTCATCAACGGCAGGTTGCCGCTGATTTCCGAGGCGGCCACACGCAAGCTGTGGGCCAGCTTGAAGTGGCGCAGCGCCTCCATCTGCTGCTCCAGGTCGTCCTCGGGGATGCGCGTCAAACGCTCGCGCAGTTCGCTGGCCAGCTCCGGCGCCAGTGGCGGGCTGAACAGCCGGCCTTCGTTGAGCAGTTCGTCGAGCAGCAACGGGTAGCGGGCAATCTGTTCGGCGATCCACGGGCTGGCCGCGCACAGGGTCAACAGCCGGCGCAGGGCCCCCGGGTTTTCGGTGAGCAGCACCAAGTAGGCCGAACGCCGCGCGACCGCCTCGACCAGCGGCAGCACCCGCTCAAGCACCAGATCAGGGTCTTGATGCTCGACGGCCTGGGCCAGCAGCCGTGGGATGAAGGCATCCAGGCGCTCGCGGCCAATGCGCTGCATCGACCGCAGCTGCGGGCTGGAGCGCAACCCGGCCAGGCGGCGCAAGGCATCGGCAGGCTGCTTGAAGCCGGCTTCTTCGAGCTGCCGGCAGGCGGCGTCTTCATCCTGCGCCTGCTCCCACAGCGGCGACCACTCGCCACCCACCACCAGCTCACCCTCGCCGTCTTCGTCATCCGGGTCGGCGATCACCTGGCGGAAGTGCCAGTCGACACGGCCACGCCATTGCATCAACTGGTCATGGAAGCCCTGCCAGTCGGCGAAGCCCAGGATATAGGCCACACGCGCCTGGTCTGTCTCGCTGTCTGGCAGCATCTGGGTCTGGCGGTCGGCGATGGCCTGGATGGCGTGCTCGGTATAGCGCAGGAACTCGTAGCCTTCGCGCAGTTCGGCCACCACCGCAGGCGGCAGGTAACCTTGGCCTTCGAGGGTCGCCAGCACCTTGAGCAAGGGCCGTTGCTGCAGGCTCAGGTCACGCCCGCCGTGGATCAGTTGGAAGGCCTGGGCGATGAATTCCACCTCGCGGATGCCGCCGGCACCCAGCTTGATGTTCTCGGACATGCCCTTGCGCCGCACCTCCTGCTGGATCAACTGCTTCATGGTGCGCAGGGCCTCGATGGCCGAGAAGTCCAGGTAACGGCGATAGACGAACGGGCGCAGCATCTCTTGCAACTGGGCGCCTGCCACCTGGTCACCGGCCACTACCCGGGCCTTGATCATGGCGTAGCGTTCCCAGTCACGGCCCTGGTCCTGGTAGTACTGTTCCAGGGCATTGAAGCTCAGTACCAGCGAACCAGCTGAACCGTAGGGGCGCAGGCGCATGTCGACGCGGAACACGAAACCGTCGACGGTGACCGGGTCCAGGGCCTTGATCAGGCGCTGGCCCAGGCGGGTGAAGAACTCCTGGTTGTCCAACGAGCGCTTGACCCCTTCGGTCTCGCCGCCCTCGGGGAAGGCGAAGATCAGGTCGATGTCCGACGACAGGTTCAGCTCTACCGCCCCCAGCTTGCCCATGCCCAGCACCACCATGTGCTGCGGCTGGCCGCTGCGGTGGCCGATGGGCGTGCCGAACTGCTGGCAATGGCGTGGGTACAGCCATTGATAGGCTTCGTCGATGGCGGCGTCGGCAAGGTCGGAGAGGTCGCGGCAGGTTTCACCCAGTTCGGCCTGGCGGGTGATGTCGCGCCAGATGATGCGCACCTGCTGACGGTTGCGCTCGCGGCGCAGGTTACGCGCAAGCGCGTCTTCGCTTTGCGCGGCCTGGGCCACGGCAGCGACCTGCGCGCGCAATTCACCGGGCGCATAGCGCCGCTCGAGCTCCCCACTGGCCATCAGCGCAAACAGCATGGCCGGCTCGCGCTGGGCCTGGCCGAGGACGAAGTCGCTGGCGGCGGCAACCTGGTCGAACTGTTGCCGATGGGCCGGGCTCCAAGCGTTCAGGTCGAGTTCGGGGTGGCCAGCCACGGCATCGCTGAGGAACTGCTGATTACGAGCGACCAGCGGTTGCAGGGTGGCGGGCAGATCGAGCGGCAAAGGCAGGCGCATGGACTATCCTTGATCGGCGTGAAAGAGAGGGGTAAAGGCGGCCAAATGGAAGGCGGACCACGGTTGGACTGTCATACAAAAGTTGGAAATAGCTAAAAAAAACGAATCACTGGCAAAAAACATCAAGAATCACCCGTTCGCGACACACCGCCAACCAACATGAACGTTTTTCCCCACAAGCAGGGGTGCGACCAAAAGCCGCATTTCTGTAGTTTTACTACTACCCCGACTGTCTAAAAGCATGAAATGCGAATGCATTTGTAGTAAAACTACACGGCGCCGGATCACACTCCGGTAATCCAAGAATTCACGACGTCTGCCCATAAGGCCAGTCGCAAACTCAGGCAATCGATTCTGGTTGCCTTTCCGCCCTGGAGCAAGCCATGCAAGACCTCGATCCAATCGAAACCCAGGAATGGCTGGATGCCCTGGAGTCGGTCCTCGACAAAGAAGGCGAAGACCGCGCTCATTACCTGATGACCCGTATGGGCGAGCTGGCCACCCGTAGTGGCTCCCAGCTGCCGTATGCGATCACCACGCCATACCGCAACACCATCCCTGTCACCCACGAAGCACGCATGCCTGGCGACCTGTTCATGGAACGCCGCATTCGCTCGTTGGTGCGTTGGAACGCTCTGGCCATGGTCATGCGCACCAACCTGAAAGACTCGGACCTGGGCGGGCACATCTCCAGCTTCGCCTCCAGTGCCACCCTGTACGACATCGGCTTCAACTACTTCTTCCAGGCCCCGACCGAAGAACACGGCGGCGACCTGGTGTTCTTCCAGGGCCACGCTTCGCCAGGCGTCTACGCCCGTGCCTTCATGGAAGGGCGCATCAGCGAAGACCAGATGAACAACTTCCGTCAGGAAGTGGACGGCAAAGGCCTGTCTTCGTACCCGCACCCTTGGCTGATGCCTGACTTCTGGCAGTTCCCGACCGTTTCGATGGGCCTGGGCCCGATCCAGGCGATCTACCAGGCACGCTTCATGAAGTACCTGGAAGCCCGTGGCTTCATCCCGGCCGGCAAGCAGAAGGTCTGGTGCTTCATGGGCGACGGCGAGTGCGACGAGCCGGAATCCCTGGGCGCGATTGCCCTGGCTGGCCGCGAGAAGCTGGACAACCTGATCTTTGTCATCAACTGCAACCTGCAGCGCCTCGACGGCCCGGTTCGCGGCAACGGCAAGATCATCCAGGAACTCGAAGGCGTGTTCCGTGGCGGTGGCTGGAACGTCAACAAAGTCGTCTGGGGCCGTTTCTGGGACCCACTGCTGGCCAAGGACACCAACGGTGCCCTGCAGCGCCGCATGGACGAAGTCATCGATGGCGAGTACCAGAACTACAAAGCCAAAGACGGCGCCTACGTGCGTGAGAACTTCTTCAACACCCCAGAGCTCAAGGCCATGGTCGAAGACCTGTCCGACGAAGAGATCTGGAAGCTCAACCGTGGCGGCCACGACCCGTACAAGGTCTACGCGGCTTACCACCAGGCGGTGAACCACAAAGAGCAGCCGACTGTCATCCTGGCCAAGACCATCAAGGGTTACGGCACCGGTGCAGGCGAAGCCAAGAACACCGCGCACAACACCAAGAAGGTCGACGTCGACAGCCTGCGTCACTTCCGTGACCGCTTCGACATCCCGGTCAAGGATGCCGACCTCGAGAACCTGCCGTTCTTCAAGCCGGAAGAAGGTTCTGCCGAAGCCAAGTACCTGGCCGAGCGCCGCGCTGCCCTGGGTGGCTTCGTACCTCAGCGCCGCGCCAAGAGCTTCAGCGTACCGACCCCATCCCTGGAAACGCTGAAAGCGATCCTGGACGGCTCGGGCGACCGTGAAATTTCCACCACCATGGCCTTCGTGCGCATCCTGGCGCAGCTGGTCAAGGACAAGGAAATCGGCCAGCGCATCGTCCCGATCATCCCGGACGAAGCCCGTACCTTCGGTATGGAAGGCATGTTCCGCCAGTTGGGCATCTACTCGTCGGTCGGCCAGCTCTACGAGCCAGTCGATAAAGACCAGGTGATGTTCTACCGCGAAGACAAGAAGGGCCAGATCCTCGAGGAAGGCATCAACGAAGCCGGCGCCATGTCGTCGTTCATCGCTGCCGGTACCTCGTACAGCTGCCACAACCAGCCGATGCTGCCGTTCTACATCTTCTATTCGATGTTCGGCTTCCAGCGTATCGGCGACCTGGCCTGGGCCGCTGGCGACAGCCGCACCCGTGGCTTCCTGATCGGCGGTACCGCCGGCCGTACCACCCTCAACGGTGAAGGCCTGCAGCACGAAGACGGTCACAGCCACATGATGGCGGGCACCATCCCGAACTGCCGCACCTATGATCCGACCTACGGCTACGAGCTGGCGGTGATCATCCAGGACGGCATGAAGAAGATGACCGAAGAGCAACAGGACATCTTCTACTACATCACCGTGATGAACGAATCCTACCAGCAGCCAGCCATGCCGGCCGGTGTCGAGGAAGGCATCATCAAGGGCATGTACCTGCTCGAAGAAGACACCCGCGAAGCCGCGCACCACGTTCAGCTGATGGGCTCCGGCACCATCCTGCGCGAAGTCCGCGAAGCGGCGAAGATCCTGCGTGAAGAGTTCAACGTCGGTGCCGACGTGTGGAGCGTCACCAGCTTCAACGAACTGCGTCGTGACGGCCTGGCCGTGGAACGCGCCAACCGCCTCAAGCCTGGCCAGAAGCCTCAGCTGACTTACGTCGAAGAGTGCCTGAACGGTCGCAAAGGCCCGGTCATCGCCTCCACCGACTACATGAAGCTGTTCGCCGAACAGATTCGCCAGTGGGTGCCGAGCAAAGAGTTCAAAGTCCTGGGTACCGATGGTTACGGTCGCAGCGACAGCCGCAAGAAGCTGCGTCACTTCTTCGAAGTCGACCGTCACTTCGTGGTGCTGGCTGCCCTGGAAGCCTTGGCTGACCGTGGCGAGATCGAACCGAAAGTGGTGGCTGACGCTATCGTCAAGTTCGGCATCGATCCGGACAAGCGCAACCCACTGGACTGCTGAGGAGTATTTTTAAGTGAGCGAACTCATTCGCGTACCTGACATCGGCAGCGGTGAAGGTGAAATCATCGAGCTGTTCGTCAAGGTCGGTGACCGTATCGAGGCTGACCAGAGCCTGCTGACCCTGGAGTCCGACAAGGCCTCCATGGAGATCCCGGCCCCCAAGGCCGGCATCGTCAAAGAGCTGAAGGTCAAGCTGGGCGATCGCCTGAAAGAGGGCGACGAGTTGCTGGTTCTGGAAGCCGAGGGCGCTGCTGCGTCCGAGGCCCCAGCCGCCGCACCTGCCCCTGCCGCTGCGCCGGCTGCCGCTGAAAAGCCGGCTGCCGAAGCGGCCCCTGCGCCGGCTGCAGCCCCTGCTGCTGCCAGCGTGCAGGACATCCACGTGCCGGACATCGGTTCGTCGGGCAAGGCCAAGATCATCGAAGTGCTGGTCAAGGTCGGCGACACCGTCGAAGCCGACCAGTCGCTGATTACCCTGGAGTCCGACAAGGCCTCCATGGAAATCCCTTCGCCCGCCGCTGGCGTGGTCAAGGAAGTGATCGCCAAGCTGGACGACGAAGTCGGCACCGGTGACCTGATCATCAAACTGGAAGTCGCGGGCGCCGCCCCGGCTGCTGCGCCAGCGCCTGCCGCTGCTGCACCGGCCAAGGCTGAGGCGGCTCCGGCCGCCGCACCGGCTGCCGCTGCCCCCGCTGCTGCCCCTGCACCGGTCGCTACCGCACCGGCTGCCGGCAACAACGCCAAGGTTCATGCAGGCCCCGCTGTTCGCCAGCTGGCCCGTGAGTTCGGTGTCGAGCTGGGCGCGGTTGCCGCGACCGGCCCGCACGGCCGTATCCTGAAAGAAGACGTGCAGGTTTACGTCAAGGCGATGATGCAGAAGGCCAAAGAAGCACCGGCAGCTGCCGGCGCGACTGGCGGCGCTGGCATCCCGCCGATCCCTGCCGTGGACTTCAGCAAGTTCGGCGAAGTGGAAGAAGTGGCCCTGACCCGCCTGATGCAGGTCGGTGCCGCCAACCTGCACCGCAGCTGGCTGAACGTGCCGCACGTCACCCAGTTCGACTCTGCCGACATCACCGAGCTGGAAGCCTTCCGCGTTGCGCAGAAGGCCGTGGCCGAGAAGGCTGGCGTCAAGCTGACCGTGCTGCCACTGCTGCTCAAGGCCTGCGCCTTCCTGCTCAAGGAACTGCCGGACTTCAACAGCTCGCTGGCACCAAGCGGCAAGGCCATCATCCGCAAGAAGTACGTGAACATCGGCTTTGCCGTGGACACCCCGGACGGCCTGCTGGTCCCTGTGATCAAGAACGTCGACCAGAAAAACCTGCTGCAACTGGCTGCCGAAGCCGCTGCACTGGCCGAGAAGGCGCGCACCAAAAAGCTGTCGGCCGACGACATGCAAGGCGCCTGCTTCACCATCTCCAGCCTCGGCCACATTGGCGGCACCGGCTTCACGCCGATCGTCAATGCGCCAGAGGTGGCGATCCTCGGTGTGTCCAAGGCAACCATGCAGCCGGTGTGGGATGGCAAAGCCTTCCAGCCGAAGCTGATGCTGCCGCTGTCGCTGTCCTACGATCACCGTGTGATCAACGGCGCTGCCGCCGCGCGCTTCACCAAGCGCCTGGGCGACGTGCTGGCGGATATCCGCACCCTGCTGCTGTAAGGCGGCAAGCTGCCCCTCGCAAGAGGGGCAGTACCCTTTTCGAGCTGCCACGCTCGTACCTCAACCCCGTCATTTGGCGGGGCTTTTTTTTGTCCGCCGATAGGGTTGTGGCGCCTGTGAGATCGAGCGCCGCCCGCGCGGCGCTCGATCTCCCAGACGCCAAAATTCTCAAGGCGAACTAACATTTCCGGCCAAACAGCCGATAACCCGTACACAGCATCACGCATGGCCGCTTGCCAGCCCTCGGGACATGATGCAACCTTGCCAGATACGCCGCCGCCCAGGCCGTGTCACCCTCTTCAAGCGAGTCTTCGATGAAAAGCCAACCCGATGCCGCCAGCCGTGTGGCGGCCGAGGTCGTCACGCAGCTACCCGTGCCCTCGCGGCTCGGCATGCTGCGTTTCGAAAGGCTCAACGAAGCCACCTGGGCAATGCTCTACCTCGACCCTGCCTGCGAGCGCCAGTTCGGCCTGCAGGCCGGCGAACTCTGTGCCCTCGTCGATGCGCCCTATGCCAGCCTGATGGAGCCCGAGGCCCGCTACAGGTTGCACGATGAAATCCAGTCGCAACTGGCCCGGCGCGGCTATTACCGGGTGCGCTACACCTTGCATGGCCCTGGTGCATCGCTGCGCCTGGTGGAAGCCGGCGAGGCCTACAGGCAGCACAATCGCCAACTGCTGCGCGGCTACCTGAGCGTGCTCGACGACCCGCCCGACGACGCCAACGACGCAGACCCCAGCGAGCTGGAGTCACGCAACACCCGCCTGCAGCTGGCCCTGCAACTCAACCAGCGCGCACAGCAAGAACAGCTTGAACACCTGGAGCGGGTGCGTGGCCAGCAAGACCTCATCCTGCGCCTGGCCCGCCAGCGCTACAGTGCCGGGAACTCGCTGCTCGAAGCTGCCGAGCTGATCACCCAGAGCGCCTGCGAAATCTACAAGGTCGACAGCGCCAGCATCTGGCACCTGGAAGACCAGCGCCTGGAGCCGATCAGCGCCTGGTATCGCCACGAGCAGCAACACCGCCTGCCCGAAGCCATCGATGCCAGCCGCTTTCCCGACTACCTCGACGCCCTGCACGCCAGCCGCGCCATCGACGCCCACAACGCTAGCCACGACCCGCGCACCCGCGCCCTGACGCAAAGCCTGCGCCCCGACAACAAAGCCATGCTCGATGCCAGCGTGCGCGTCGATGGCCAGGTCATCGGCGTGTTGTGCCTGGAGCAGAGCGGCCAGCCGCGGGCCTGGCAGTCTGACGAAATCGCCTTTGCCGGTGAGCTGGCCGACCAGTTCGCCCAGGTCATCACCAACCACAACCGGCGCACGGCAGCCAGTGCCCTGCACCTGTTCCAGCGCGCCGTAGAGCAAAGCGCCAGCGCCTTTTTGCTGGTCAACCGCGATGGCGTGGTGGAGTACGTCAACCCAAGCTTCACCGCGATCACCCAATACAGCACCGACGAAGTCCAGGGCCGCCAACTGGCCGAACTGCCCGCCCTGGAAAACCTCAGCGAGCTGCTGTTCGATTCGCCGTCGAGCCTGGCCATGGGCAACAGTTGGCAGGGCGAATTCAAGAGCCGGCGTAAGAACCTCGAGCCCTACTGGGGCCAGCTGTCGATTTCCAAGGTGTATGGCGACAACCGCGAGCTGACCCACTACATCGGCATCTACGAAGATGTCACCCAGACCAAGCTGGCCCAGCAACGCATCGAACGCCTGGCCTACACCGACAACCTGACCAACCTGGGCAACCGCCCGGCCTTCATCCGCAGCCTCGACGAGCGCTTTGCCCGCAACGACGAGCATTCCATGTGCCTGCTGCTGGTGGACATCGACAACTTCAAGCGCATCAACGACAGCCTCGGCCACCAGACCGGTGACAAGCTGCTGGTCAGCCTCGCCCGCCGGTTGCGCAACAGCCTCAGCGCCGGCGGCATCCTGGCGCGCTTTGCCAGCAACGAGTTTGCCGTGCTGCTCGACGACACCCACCTGGAAGATGGCCAGGGCGTCGCCCAGCAATTGCTGCGCACCCTCGACAAACCGATGTTCGTCGACAACCAGCTGATCAACGTCACCGCCTCGGTGGGCCTGGCCTGCGCGCCGCTGCATGGCATCGACCCGGCGAGCCTGATGAAAAACGCAGGCCTGGCCCTGCACAAGGCCAAAGCCAACGGCAAGCACCAGGTGCAGGTGTTTACCGAAGTGCTCAATGCCGAGGCCAGTTACAAGCTGTTCGTCGAGAACAACCTGCGCCGCGCCCTGACCCAGAACGAGCTGGAGGTGTTCTACCAGCCCAAGCTGTGCCTGCGCAGCGGCCGCCTGCTGGGGCTGGAGGCACTGCTGCGCTGGAACCACCCCGAGCGCGGCATGATCCGCCCGGACCAGTTCATCAGCGTGGCCGAGGAAACCGGCCTGATCATCCCCATCGGCAAGTGGGTGGTGCGCCAGGCGTGCCGCATGAGCCAACAGCTGCGCGAGGCCGGCATGGGCAACCTGCACGTGGCCATCAACCTGTCGCCCAAGCAGTTTTCCGACCCTGACCTGGTGGCGTCGATCAGCTCGATCATCAAGGAGGAGGCCCTGCCCCCGCACCTGCTGGAGCTGGAGCTGACCGAAGGCCTGCTGCTGGAAGCGACCGAAGACACCCACCGCCAGCTCGACGAGCTCAAGGCCCTGGGCCTGACTTTGGCCATGGACGACTTCGGCACGGGCTATTCGTCGTTGAGCTACCTGAAGAAGTTTCCGATCGACATCATCAAGATCGACCGCAGCTTCATCAACGAAATCCCCGACAACCAGGACGACATGGAGATCACCTCGGCGGTGGTGGCCATGGCCCATAACCTCAAGCTCAAGGTGGTGGCCGAGGGCATTGAGACCCCGGCGCAATTGGCGTTTCTGCGCCGGCACCGCTGCGATGTGGGCCAGGGCTATCTGTTCGATCGGCCGATTCCGGGGCGTGAGCTGGCCGAGAAACTCAAGCGCTATCCGCGCGGCCCGGTGGCCTGACAGCAGCGCCAACCTCGTGCACTATAGAGTCCATTCGGGCCCTTTCCCGGCCCACACTTATCTATCTGACAAACAGATATCTGAAAAAAAAAGAGGAACGGCCATGGTCCTGCGTTCGGAAATCCTGGTGAACAAAAACGTCATGCCAACTGCGGAGCAGGCGCTGCCTGGCCGCGAAACCCCAATGTCCCTGCCCGAGTTCCACTATGTGTTCGAGGGCACGCCCCTGCTCGGCCCGTTCTTCGAAGGTGACATCGACTTCGCCATCTTCGGCCTGGGCTGCTTCTGGGGCGCCGAGCGCCGCTTCTGGCAGCGTGAAGGCGTGGTCAGCACCGTGGTCGGCTATGCCGGCGGCTTCACCCCCAACCCCACCTACGAAGAGGTCTGCTCGGGCCTGACCGGCCACACCGAAGTGGTGCTGGTGGTGTTCGACAAGAACAAGCTCAGCTACCGCGAGTTGCTGGCGATGTTCTGGGAACTGCACAACCCGACACAGGGCATGCGTCAGGGCAACGATGTCGGCACCCAGTACCGCTCGGCCATCTACTGCACCTCGCCGCAGCAGCTCGACGAAGCCAAGGCCAGCCGCAACGCCTTCCAGGCCGAGCTGAACAAGGCCGGTTTCGGCGAGATCACCACCGAGATCGACCAAGCGCCAACCGTGTACTTCGCCGAGGCCTACCACCAGCAGTACCTGGCCAAGAACCCGGGCGGCTACTGCGGTATCGGCGGTACCGGCGTGTGCCTGCCGCCCAGCCTGCAAGGCAACTGAACCATGGCCACGATGACGCTGTTCCACTCGCCGCTGTCGCCCTTCGTGCGCAAGGTCATGGTGGTGCTGCACGAGACCGGCCAGCTTGACCGCGTCACCCTGCAACCGGTGAACATCAGCCCGGTGAGCGGCGACGTGCAACTCAACCAGGGCAACCCGATCGGCAAGATCCCGGCCCTGCGCCTGGACGACGGCACGGTGCTGCACGACAGCCGGGTGATCTGCGAGTACCTGGACCTGCAGCATGTGGGCATGCCGTTGCTGCCGCGTGAAGGCTCGGCGCGCTGGCGGCGCATGACGCTGGTGTCGCAGGCCGATGCGATCATGGATGCGGCGGTGTCGTCGCGCTATGAGAGCTTCCTACGGCCTGAAGGCAAGCGCTGGGACGGCTGGCTTGAAGCGCAGGGCGAGAAGATCCGCCGCAGCCTGGCCAACCTGGAGCAGGAGCACCTCGCGGAGCTGATCTCGGGCTTTGATCTGGCGGCAATCGGTGTGGCGTGCGCACTGGGATACCTGGATTTGCGTCAGCCTGATTTTGGCTGGCGTGAGCGCCAGCCTGGGTTGGCGGCGTGGTATGCCGAGGTGGCCAAGCGGCCTTCGATGGTCGCCACAGCACCGACAGCCTGACAGGGCCATTCGCGGGGCAAGCCCGCTCCCCCAGGTCCTTCACAGACCTTGAATACTGTGGGGGTCCTGTGGGAGCGGGCTTGCCCCGCGAATGGGCTGCAAAGCAGCCCCAAGCCTTACTTGGGTATCACAGGAAACAACTGCCCGACCCTGCGGGCCAACCAGCGCCCGATTTCTCTATCCTCCCTCATGCCGCCCTCCCCACCCGTGCCCAGTCCAGCCGCCGGGTCAGCACCATGAACACGCCCAGCAAGCCAAAGCACAGTAGCGAGCCCATCAGCAGCGCATAGTCCTCGGCGCTGAGCAGCCCATAAAGCATCGCGTACAGCGCTGCCAACCCTGCTGCAAACCCCACCCCACGCCCGAGGCTGTGCAACACGTGGCTCAGGTAGAAGCCAATCAGCAACACACAGGCCGAAGCCGACAGCCCATACGCCGGGCCGAAGCCAATGTGCTCGGACAACGACAGCAACAGCAGGTAGAAGAACGCCAGCGCCACTCCCACCAGGATGTACTGCACCGGGTGCACGCTGAGGTTTTTCAACACCTCGAACAGGAAGAAGCCGGCAAAGGTCAGCGCGATGAACAACAGCGCATACTTGATCGCCCGCTCGCTCTTCAGGTACTGGTCCACTGGGTCGACGAAGCTCACGCCGAAGGTCCGCTCGCTGAAGTCCGTGCACTCCCCCACGCTGGCGCACTGGCGCAGGGCGTCTTCGAGGTTGGTGGCGAAGAACGACGTCTGCCAATGGGCACTGAAGCCCCGGGCATCGATGTCGCGACGGCTGGGCAGGTAGCTGCCGATGAAGCTTGGGTGCGGCCAGTTGGCGCGCAGGTCGACACTGCTGGTGCGGCCCACCGGCAATACCTGCAGCTGGCCAGTGCCCTGCAACGCCAGGTCGAAGCCATAGCTGAACTCGCGCGCCTGCAGGCCATCCAGCCCTGGCAGACTGGCATGCACGCCCGCGCGCATCCAGCTGAGCCCGGTGCCGGCTTCGAACGGCAATTTGCGTTCGTCGAAGGTCAGCTCCAGGCCGTTCTCGATGCCGCGGATGTCGCTGATGCCCACCACCAGGAAGGGTTTGTCGAACTGGTAGTCGTCGAAGTCCTTGTCGATGCCCCACCGCTCGGGCAGTTTGAAGCGGCCACTGATACGGCCCTTGGCGTGAAACAGCCGCGCCTGGTAGATACCGCGTGCGCGCAGCTCGGTCTCCACGCCCAGGTCGGCGTCGAAGGTTTCCGGGAGGAAGTACAGGTGGCCGGCGACGGTGCTGGTCTCCTGGGTACGCTCGCCGTCCTTGTCGATCCAGCGCCGTTGGTACTTGCGATAGGGCACCACCAGCAGCGGGCCGCTGAGCTGCTGGTCGAAACTGGCGCTCTGGGCGATGTCCCGCACCACACTGTCACGCAGGCTCTGGCGCTCGTCGATAAGGCCGTTGATCAGCAGCAGGGGGATCAGCAACAGCAACATCAGCAGGGCAATCATGCCGAGCTTGAAACTCAAGGTCTTGTTCATGGGGCCTCCTATGGCAGTGGGCGCAGTGTCTGCGCCTTGCATGGAGGCTTTGGGGAGACTCTATGGAGATTGCGTGTTTTTGCGCGTAGCCCCAGCAACCTCAGCTGATACGCCGCACCGGCAGCCACAACCGCACCCGCACCCCGCCGTCAACGTTATCCACCGCCAACGTGCCGCCATGCAACTGCATCACCTCAGCCACAAAATTCAGCCCCAGCCCGGTACTCTTGCGCCCGCTGCCCGGCCGTGGCAGTGAGTAGAACCGCTCGCTGACCCGCCCGATGGCATACGCCGGGATAGCCTGCCCCTGGTTGAACAGGCTCAATGCCACGCGCCCGCCCTCGCGCTCCAGCTCGAACAACAGCGCCCCGCCCGCCGGGGTAAAGTCCAGCGCGTTATCGAGCAGGTTGGCCAGCGCCTGGCGCATCAGAAACGGATCGCACAACAACCGCAGCCCCACCGGCACCCGCTGTCGCACCTGCAAGCCAGCCCCTTCGATACGTGCCGCATGGGCCAGCAGCAGTTCGTCGACCAGCGATGCCAGCGCCACCTGCTGTTCGTCTTCCAGCGCCTGCATCTGCTCGACCCGCGCCAGGTTGAGCAGGCGCTCGATCATCTGTTGCAAGCGCTCGCTCTCCCGTTCGATGTTGCCCACAAAGCGCGCCCGCTGTTCGGCCGGCATCTCGCCCTGCAGCAACTCGGAAGCACCGCGAATGGCCGCCAGCGGGCTTTTCAGTTCGTGGGTCAGGGTATGCACGTAGCGCTCGACGTACGCTTTGCCTTCCAGTTGCGTACGCATGCGCTCCACCGCATTGGCCAGGTGCGCCAGCTCACCGCCCTTGTAGTGCGGCAGCGCCGCGCGTTCGCCTTCGCTGACGGCCTGGGCGTAGCGGGCCAGCCTGCGCAGCGAGCGCGCCAGCCACCACGACAGCGCGGCACCGATCAACAGGCCCAGGCCGATCAAGCCCAGGCCCAACGTCAGCAAGCGCTGCTCGGAGCGGTCGATGTAGGGTTGCAGCGAGCTGTTGGGCTTGGCCACGGTCACCACGCCGATGATCCGGCCGTCATCGATGATCGGCGCGGCCACGTGCATCACCGAGGTGCTTTCGTCATCAGCGACGCTGCGCGTGGAGCGGGCACCGTATTCGCCGCGCAGGGTGAGGTAGACATCGTTCCACTTCGAATAGTCCTTGCCCAGGCCTTCACCGCTGGAGTCGAGCAGGACGATGCCTTTGGCGTCGGTCACGTAGATGCGGTGGCTGACCTGGTTCTTCGCCAACCCCCAGATCTGCGCGCCCGGGCTACGCGAGCCGTAGGCCTTGAGCACTTCGGGCAGGCGGCTCTGGCCGAGGGTGCCGGCCTTGACGTCATCGTGCAGGATCTCCGCCAGCAGGTTGGCGGTGTCTACCAGGGTTTCCTCGGACGACTGGCGCACCACCGGGCGGATCTGCTCGCGCACTGTGTTGAGCAGAAAGTAGCCCGCCAGCCCGACGAACAGGAAGTACACCAGGAAGATCCGGATGCCCAGGCGCATCAGGCGTGATCCGGGCTGTAGCTGTAGCCCAGGCCGCGGTGGGTCTGGATCGGCTCTGCCGCGCTGGCCACCAGGCGCAACTTGGCGCGCAGGCTCTTGATATGACTGTCGATGGTGCGATCGTAGCCCACGTCGGAGGCCACCCCCAGGGCATCGAGCAATTGCTCGCGGCTGAATACCCGCTGGGGCTGCTCCAGCAGGCATTGCAGCAGTCGGAACTCATGGCGGGTCAGGGCCAGCGGCTGGTTGCGGTAGCTGATCTGCATGCGCAGGGTGTCGAGCTGGAACAGCGTTGTCGCAGCAGCAGGCTCAGCCCTTGGCGCCATGCGCTTGAGGATCGCCCGCACGCGCGCGGCCACCTCGCGCGGGCTGAAGGGTTTGACGACATAATCGTCGGCACCGATCTCCAGGCCCACCACCCGGTCAATTTCGCCGTCGCGGGCGCTGAGGAACATCACCGGCACTTCGCTGAAGCGGCGTAGCTGGCGGCAGGTTTCGAAGCCACTGATATCGGGCAGGCCGATGTCGAGGATGATCAGGTCGGCCGGGCGCTGGCGTTGCTTATCGAGGGCCGCGCTGCCCAGGGTCACCCATTCGGTGCTGTGGCCATCGGCCTGCAGGGCGTAGACCAGCGTGTCGGCGATGGCGGCTTCGTCTTCGACGATGAGGATATGGGGCATGGTGCGCGGCCTGTGCAAATGTCGATGGCGACGCACTATTGTGTAGGAGCGGCCTTGCGTCGCGATAGGGCTGCGTAGCGGCCCCAGGTTTTCTGTAGTGGCATAAATCGCCGGGGCCGCTACGCAGCCCTATCGCGACGCAAGGCCGCTCCTACAATGGGCCAGTCAGGTTCCAGGTCAGCAGTCCGGTTTGCCAGCGGTAAACTTCTTGGCCGGGTTGACCGCCGCCTTGAACTCACGCAACGCCTTCGACCCGATCAACAGCGGGTAGTTGAAGCTGCTGCGGTCTACCAGGTTCACCTCAACGGTGCGCTTCTCATCACCCAGGCACAACTCCAGGTCCACCACCGGGCGCTTGGAGATTTCCGGCGCATCGCCTTCTTCCTCTTCGTCGGCACGGCCCTTGATCTTGCTGATGCGCGAGACCTTGTGCTCGTAGACCTTGCCGTCGGACTCCTTGGTCGCCAGACGGAAGCGCACCCACTCATCGCCATCGCGGGTGAACAGCTCGATGTCCTTGGCCGACAGCGATGCAGTGAAGGCGCCAGTGTCCATCTTGGCCTTCAGCGTTTCGCCGATTTCCGGCAGGGCAATGTTTTCGTAACGGCCATAAATCGTCGGCTCAGCGGCCATGACCGGCAAGGCAAACAGCGACAACAGGGCAAGCAGTGATTTCACGGGTTACGCTTCCTTGATTGCAGACAGTGCTTAGACTGCACACGTTGAATAGGTTCGTCGTTACAGGGTAATCAACACAATGTGAAACATTTGTACCCGCCGACGGGCACTGGAAATTTGGCGTGGGGCGCATCGCTGCTTATCATTGCCGACCGCGTTTATCTCACAACAAGAGTTTCTTTATGCGTCGCCTGCTGACCGGCATTCTCACAACCCTTCTGTTGCTGCTCAACACCGTGGTGTTGATCTGCCCGCTGCTGGTGTTTGCCCTGCTCAAGCTGGTGCTGCCGGGCCGTGGCCGCGACTACGCATCCGCCGCGGTGATGTGGGTGGCCGAAACCTGGTCGGAGATCGACAAAGCGATCTTTGCCCTGTGCATCCCCACCCAGTGGGACATCCGCGGCGTCGAGCGCCTGCGCAAGGACACCTCGTACCTGGCCGTGAGTAACCACCAGAGCTGGGTCGACATCCCCGCGCTGATCGAAAGCCTCAACCGCCGCACGCCGTTCTTCAAGTTCTTCCTCAAGAAGGAGCTGATCTGGGTACCGCTGCTGGGCCTGGCCTGGTGGGGGCTGGATTACCCGTTCATGAAGCGCTACAGCAAGGCGTTTCTGGACAAGCACCCCGAGCTCAAGGGCAAGGACCTGGAAATCACCAAAGCCGCCTGCGAGCTGTTCAAGCGCCAGCCGGTGACCGTGGTCAACTACCTCGAAGGCACACGCTTCACCGAGGCCAAGCGCCAAGAGCAGCAATCGCCTTACCGTCACCTGCTAAAGCCCAAGGCCGGGGGCGTGGCTTTTGTGCTGGCGGCGCTGGGCGAGCAGCTGGACGCGCTGCTGGACGTGACCATCGTTTACCCCGGCAACAAGGCGCCCGGCTTCTGGGACTTGCTCAATGGCAGCATTAGCCGGGTGATTATCGACATTCGAGTGCGTGAGCTGGACCCGGCATTGTGGGATGGGGATTATGAAAATGACCCGGCCTTCCGGCAGACCGTGCAGGCATGGGTGAACCAGCTGTGGCTGGAGAAGGATCAGCGGATCGAGCAGTTGCGTGGGGAATTGGCTAAGTAGTAAGCCTGGGCCGGCCTCTTCGCGGGGCAAGCCCGCTCCCACGGTCTGGACTGCCCCCAAAAAGTTGGACAGTTCTATGCTGCCGCCTGGGTCCTGTACTCGACAGGGCTCAGGCCATTGAGCCTCAGCTTGATGCGGTCATGGTTGTAGTAGTGGATGTACTCATCCAAGCCCGCTTTCAATTCATCAACATTCTCAAACCGCTTGAGGTAGAAAAATTCTGACTTGAGCGTGCCGAAGAAGCTTTCCATAGCTGCATTATCTAGGCAATTGCCTTTACGAGACATGCTCTGCTTCACTCCACAACTGCGCAGTTTCTGGCGATACTGAGCCTGCTGGTACTGCCACCCCTGATCGGTGTGGAGCACGAGTTTCGGCTTCTCCCCCAGGGTCTTGAGTGCCTTGTCGAGCATGTTCCCAACCAGGCTGTACTGTGGGCGACTGGCCGTCTCGTAGGCGATGATTTCCCCGTTATACAAATCCATCACAGGCGAAAGATAGAGCTTCTGTTGCGCCACCTTGAACTCGGTTACGTCACTCACCCATTTCTGGTTGGGGCGCTGGGCGACGAAATTACGCTCCAGCAGATTCATCGCTATCTTGCCGACAGTACCTCGGTACGACCGATATTTCTTGGGTCGCACCAGTGACTTCAGACCCAGCCCAGTCATCAGTTTCTCAACGACCTTCTTGTTGACTAGCGGCCCCTCTTTTCTGATTGCTAGTGCAACGCGCCGATACCCGTAACGCCCCTTCTCTTTGTGATAGACCTGCCGAATTCTCTCTTTAAGCTCCGCGTATTTATCCGGCTTCTGTTGGCTCTGTACCTGGTAGTAAAAAGTGCTGCGAGCCAGTCCGATCAGCCGCAGCAGGTCAGGCAAAGGGAATCTACGTTTGAGTTTGGAAACGATCAGGACTTTTTCGCCGGTATTCGTTCCTTTTCCTCGCGCAGAGCCTTGAGCTCCTTTAGGACAGCGTTCTCCATGCGCAGATACTCAAGCTCAGCCATCAGCTGGTCTCTGGGCTTTTGCGAATCGTCGGTATCTGTGGGCTTTGCTGGTTTAATCTTCTTCAACACTTTAATCGGCTTTTTCTGGCGGATGACAGGGGCTACAGGGCTACCACTGTAGTACTGCCGCTGCCAGTTGCCTATCTGCGAGGACTGGCCGAGGCCAAAATGCGCAGCGGTTTGGCGAAGAGAGAGACGATGCTCGTGCATGTGGCTCAGCACTTGGCGCTTGAAGTCGTCGTCATAGCGCTGCCCGTGCGAGCGCGGACTAAGGCTGGACTTGCTCTGATAGCTGGAGACCCACCGGCGCAGCAGACTGACGTCGATACCGAAACGCTGGGCTACTTTTCGGAAGCCATCGCTACCATCTAGGTAGGCTGAGATGGCTGTGAGTTTGAACTGCTCTGTGTATTTGCCCATCGGTCCCCCCAAGGGTTGGATTTTTTGTCCAACTTCTTGGGGGCAGTCCAATCAGTGGTCGGCCTGTGGGAGCGGGCTTGCCCCGCGAAGACGCCCCCCCAGATAAACTCGATTAAAAGCCTGGCTAATAATCAGCATAAGGATTACTTCTTTGTCATCATCCCCATAAGTGGATAAAAATCGATCAAAGCACAATTACAAAAAATGCCTGGATCGATCAATGGCCAACCAACCTAGCTCCGCCCCCGCCCAGCTCCGCCGTGTCCTCGGCCTGCCCGCCCTGGTGTTTTTCGGCCTTGTCTACATGGTCCCGCTGACCATCTTCACCACCTACGGCATCGTCACCGAGCTCACCGGTGGCCGCACCGCTGGCGCCTACCTGGTCACGTTGCTGGCCATGTCGTTTACCGCCACGTCTTACAGCTACATGGTCAAGCGCTTCCCGGTCGCGGGTTCGGCGTACTCCTACACCAACATGGCCTTTGGCCCTAACGTGGGCTTTCTCGCCGGCTGGTCGCTGCTTCTCGATTACCTGTTCATCCCGATGATCAACTACCTGCTCATCGGCCTGTTCCTCAACATCGCCTTCCCCGCCATCCCAGCCTGGTCCCTGATCCTTGCCTCGGTCGCGCTGGTGACCGTGCTCAACGTGATCGGTATCCACTCGGTGGCCAAGGCCAGCAACCTCATCGTCGGCGCGCAGATCGTGTTCATCGGGGTGTTCGTGGGGCTGTCTTGCCAGACCCTGGCCGGCCAGCCGGTGGACTTGCTGTCACCGCTGATGGGTGACGGCACCCAGCCTGGTTTTGGCCCGTTGATGGCCGGTGCTGCGGTACTGTGCCTGTCGTTCCTCGGTTTCGATGCTGTCTCGACCCTGGCCGAAGAATGCCGCGACGCCCGCCGCGACGTGCCACGGGCGATCATCCTGACCACGCTGTTTGCCGGCGTGCTGTTCACCGTACTGGCCTACGTCAGCCAGCTGGTGTTCCCGGGCAGCACCTTCGTCAATGCCGATGCGGCGGCGAACGAGGTGATGCTCAAGGCGGGCGGGCAGTTCCTGGCCAACTTCTTCACGGCTGCGTTCGTTGCCGGCAGCCTGGGTTCGGCGCTGGCCTCGCAGGCGGCGGTGTCGCGCATCCTGTTCACCATGGGACGTGACAAAGTGCTGCCACAGCGCACATTCGGGTATCTGTCGCCACGCTTCGGCACGCCAGTGTTCGCCATCCTGCTGGTGTCGGCGTTCTCGTTGCTGGCGCTGGTGATCGACCTGGCCACCCTCGCCTCGTTGATCAGCTTTGGCGCGCTGGTGGCGTTTTCGGCGGTGAACCTGGCGGTGGTGAAAACGCACCTGATGAACGACAGCGCGCAGCGCAACCTCAAAGGCTTGCTGTGCTATGGCGCGGTGCCGTTGGTGGGGTTGAGCTTGACCTTGTGGCTGTGGACCAGCTTGTCGGCGCTGACGTTGGTGATTGGGCTGTGCTGGTTTGCGTTGGGGCTGGCGTATCTGGCGGTGCTGACGGCTGGCTTCCGCCGCCCGGTGCGCTTGGTGGATTTTTCAGAAGCAGGGGAATCAGAAAGAATGACCTGGTAATTCTGCCAGTTGCTCGATCGCCGACACGACTGCAGGCTTTTAGCACCTCAGGAGTGCTAAAGGCCATGAGCATGAATACCTCATCGAATACCCGCGCCTACACCGTTTATGGATGGACGAACTGCGATCTCCCGGAGGTGCTGCTGGGCTTCAACGGCGAGTACCTCGACCCTCTTACTCACCATTACCCTTTGGGCAAGGGCCACCGTGCATTTTCTCCCAGGTTGATGCGGTTCTACTCACCGGACGTGCTTAGTCCCTTTGATAACGGTGGTCTGAATGCCTATGCCTACTGCGCAGGGGACCCAGCGAATCTTGTAGACCCTACAGGGCTGGCACCGACGACATACCGGTTTCCGGGCATACACTCCGTCACATCTCGAAAGCCTACTGCGCTAACCGCAAAGATCACGGCTGGCCAAAGACGACCCGCGCCAGGTTTGGCTGAAAGAAGGCCGCCTGATTACACCTGGGCTACAGCAAAAAAGCTTCAACAAGATGAGACAATCCCCCCCTACAGCAAAACCCCTAAGGAAAATCAGCGCACATTGAATCTCAACTTGGGACATCATGATACGACAACGCCACTGAGAGAAGCTGAGGCCAAAGAACTTCGACTAAAGCTTACACAGCAGGCGATGGTTGCTGATGAAGCACAGGCCGCCGGTCCGCGTGGTAATGATTACGCTGAATTCGGTGAAACGCTCGTAGCCGTTGAGGCTGTTATCAACTCCGTGGATTTGGGCCGAGTCGCAATAAACCATCGGCTGTACAATACGGCCTCACAGCTCCGGTCTATCAGACGCTAAAAGGGTAGGCTACATGAGGACCATTCAGCGCCTTCTGTTCACACCGACGGCTGGGCCAAGGGGGTAGGGTTAGTCCACAGGCTACCCAAATTCTGCAGCAACGACCCGGCAATCCCCTGCTGCCCCAGGTATTGCAGAATCAGCGGCGCAAACTGCCCGATCATGCCGGTGTCCATCCCAAGCGCCTTGAACGCACTGTCCAGGTCGCCGCGGTTCTCGACGTTGTTACCCAGCGCATTGCTCAGCGCCGAGTGGCTATCGCTGTTCTTGCCCAGCATTTCACCCAGCCCACTCAACCCGCCCAGCGCATTGGCGCCCGACAGCAGGTCCAGCCCAGGCACCGCTTTGGTCAGTTGGCCGTAATCGTCAGCGCTCAGGTTATTGCGCGCCAGCCCCAGCATCGCCCCTGCCCCGCCCACGGCCTGCTCCGGGGTGATGTTCAGTTCGCTGCCCAAAGTGTTGAGCAAATTGGCCTGCGCCTCGGGCGCCTGCACCTGGCCCTGCTGTTTCTGGTTCTGCATGGCCGACACGGCGTTGGCGGCGTCGCTGAGGTTGAAGGCGAACACCGGGCTTGCGGCCAGGGTCATCAGGGTTGCCAGGGTTGCCAGGGTTGCCAGGGTGAGAGCTTTCATCGGGAGGGACCTCGTAGGCCGGAATGGCCTGGGAAACGAGGCATTCGACTGAGAGATTGAAGGTTTGTTCCAGGCCGCAGATCGGGATCCTGTGGGAGCGGGCTTGCCCCGCGAAGGGCCGCGCAGCGGCCCCCGCTAACAGACTGGCCCAGTCAGTGCCTTCTGTTCCGAGCAAGCTCGATGTCATCCATGATCGCCTTGGCAAACGCACTCAGGTAATCCGCAGCACCGAGCAGCTTATGGTCATCCTCCATATCCCCTTCGCGCACCAGGTGCTTGATGTACCCCAGCAGTACCGAAACCTGCTCATAGGCATGCTCGAACGGCACACCAGGCATCACCCGGAACAGATGGCTGGGCTGTTCACCAGCCTCGCAGAAGGTCTTGGCGCCAACCGTAACGTTTGCTTGTCTATCGTCGCTCATCGCACTACGCCCTCCTTCACATACGCGCCAGCGCGTGCTCGATCAATGCGTGTGCGGTATCGGCGGAATGGACCGCATTGGCCAGCATGTGCAGGCCCGGCTCACCGGTATGGATGCGGCGGTACTCGTCGACGGTTTCTGAGATACCCAGCAGCATCTCGCTGGCGACAGACAAGGCGTCGAGCGGGAGCAGGTCGGGGTGGATGGAGGAATAGAGGGTGTTGAACAGTTTGAGACGGGGTGGATCGGGGACGATTTTTTTCATGGCAGTTCCTTGTGCAATTGAACTGCTCCCATCCGTTTCCACACGTTAGGGTGGCAGTTGTACGCGGGGTGGAAAACCAGGTCACAAGGAAACCCCGGCAGGCCTTAAGGCCTCCCGCGTACAACCGCCATGAGGCGGCCTTGTGATTACCCGGGTTTCCACACCCGATCGCTGAACCTTACAGCGACCCGGTGAGCCTAGAGGGCGAGGGTTCCATGGGCAATCAGACGCGATTCGACAGACTGCGTAGGGTATTTCCTGCTGATTCAAAGAGTAAGCAGGAAATGACCCGTAGCCACGTAGGCAATTTCCGCATACCTATCATTTTTGCCAGTAGCCGGCCGCTCCACTCCTGACCAATATCCTGTGTTAGCCCCATCAGCAGCAGTGAGTGATAACAGGAGAGCTTCATGAAAAACCAGGCGAACGCTACACAGTTCTTCTACCAGAACGGAAATCTCATCACCGTCAACCAAGGTGAGCAACAGTGCGCGATCTTCCGTACCGGCGAAGTAACACTCGCGGAACGTAACACTCACTTAGAAGCAGGCACTGCCCTGCTGTCTACAGACCAAAGTGGCTCAGTACTCAGTGAATGTCGCGAGGCAGACACAGGCACACTGGTATACACGGCTTATGGGCACGACGTAGCCAACGCTAACGCGCGCTCCATAGTGAAATTTAACGGCCAGCATCCCACAGGGGATGGACACTATCTACTCGGTAATGGCTACCGTCTTTACAAGCCCAACCTGATGCGATTCTATTCGCCGGACAGCCTTAGCCCCTTTGAAAAGGGTGGTATAAATGCCTACGCCTATTGCTCTGGCGACCCTGTGAACAATGCCGACCCTAGCGGACACTTTGGTATTCCACATTTTTTCAGGCGTCTATCTTCAGCCTCCGTGACAGAAAACTCTACTAACCGAATTACTGACTACAGAGAAATAATTGCACAGGCAAAAAGGTTCGCTTACGACCCACTCGGGGATAATAATCCCGTGAAACCTGGAATGTTAGCTAGATACGAACACGCAAACAAAATAATAAAAAATGCTCAAAAGCACATTGCCAAACATGAAGACAGACTGAATTTATTAGATGCGCCCCAGCCTCCATCCAAGACGATATACACAGTTATAAGTAATAATTTTGATGCGAATCGACCGACCCCTGCAGCCCCTCTCGCCAAAACTTCAAAAGTTCAACCACTGTCTAGGAAAGAGAGAAACTCAAGAGCGTCGGGGTTAACCATGAACGAGCAGGCATTTTACGACAGCAGGGCGCCTCTGCAGGCTCCCACCGACATATTTTATAAGACAAGACGGAAAGAACTGAATACCACAGTTGAAGCGCTGAGGTCGTCAACTACACAGACGCCTGCGCCTCCTAACATGGGGCTATAACCAGTTGCTGTCTGAACTAGCCTCATCGCCGGTAAGGCCACTCCCGCACATCGGTCGTGCATGCCCATGGTTGCCGAGCAAACTGGGGCAGTATGGTAGCGGCTCTTGGAGATGTTCAAAATGGACCCATGAACCAAAAATTAATCCAGCACGACAAAGGACAGATTAATGAATAGATCATTGAACAATTCGCGCTTCTTCTACCAAGACAGTAGGCTCGTTACCGTGAAGCAGGGTAAACATCATCGCGCCATCTTCCGCAGCGCGGAGATGCCACTGGCCGAGCAGCAGACGGGTGAAATGTCAGGTAACGCGCTACTGGCAACCGATGACAAAGGCTCTGTTCTACAGGTGCAAAGCGAAAGTGACGAAGCCGCGCATAGCTATTCAGCTTATGGACACGCCCCCGCCCTGCTCCCCCGTCGTCACTCGCTCGGTTTCAATGGTGAGCGTATCGAGCCCCAAACCCTAGGCTATCTACTGGGTAACGGCTATCGGCTCTACAGCCCCGAGCTCATGCGCTTTCTTGCACCTGACAATCTCAGCCCTTTCGACGAAGGCGGCATGAACCCTTTCGCCTACTGCCAGGGAGACCCTTTGAACTATACCGACCCTACCGGCCACGTCACAATTCAAGGAATTACTTCAGTATCCAGAAGAAAAATTGAAATTTTCAGCACAATGCCAAAAAAACAACGGCTCAACAATCAAGAAATTTTCAACCAAAGTGGCAACACAGCGAATTTGAGTTTACCACCTAAAACTGCCACCTACACATTGACTCGCACTCATCTTCATTCAATCGAACAACGGAATGGCACGTACCTGTTTCTTGTCGGGGATGACTATGGAAAATTCGCTAGCAACCTGAGTGAAATCGAAAGCCTTCAAGCCGCGCCCAAGCTGTTTGAAAATATCGACCAACGCAGGCTCAACATTCAAATCAATATTTTGGAGCGTCAAAATTCCTTTATGCTCAAGGCTGGAGAAAGACGCCATGATCAGCTACACGATCTGAACGACCATTCAGTGCAGATCCGAAAAGACTATAAACCTATTCGGCCGCAGCTCTAACTGGCCTGCCGGTAAACGAAGCCCCAGGCACGGGGCTTCGTTTATATCCTTCACGCCGCACTAAACGTCTTGTGCGGATCAATCACAAACTTCTTCGGCACACCCGCATCAAACTCGCCATACCCTTCCGGCGCCTGATCCAGGCTGATCACCTGCACGCCAACCACTTCAGCAATATTGATGCGATCCCACATGATCGCCTGCATCAGCTGGCGGTTGTACTTCATGGTGGGGGTCTGGCCGGTGTGGAAGCTGTGCGATTTCGCCCAGCCCAGGCCAAAGCGGATGCTCAGCGCGCCGATCTTGGCAGCGGCATCTACCGCGCCCGGGTCTTCGGTCACGTACAGCCCTGGGATACCGATGTTGCCGGCAACGCGGGTCACTTGCATCAGCGAGTTCAGCACAGTAGCCGGGGCTTCGTGCTTGGCACCTTCGTGGCCATGGCCGCGCGCCTCGAAGCCGACGGCGTCAACGGCGCAGTCCACTTCCGGCTCACCGAGGATATCGACGATCTGCTCGTGCAGCGGGGTGTCCTTGGACAGGTCGACCACTTCGAAGCCCTGCGACTTGGCGTGTGCCAGGCGCAATGGGTTGAGGTCGCCGACGATGACGCAGGCAGCGCCCAGCAGGCGGGCCGAGGCAGCTGCAGCCAGGCCGACCGGGCCGGCACCGGCAACGTAAACGGTACTGCCTGGGCCAACGCCGGCCGTCACAGCACCGTGGTAGCCAGTCGGCAGAATGTCGGAGAGGCAGGTCAGGTCACGGATCTTTTCCATGGCCTTGTCGCGATCCGGCAGTTTCAGCAGGTTGAAGTCAGCGTACGGCACCAGCACGTATTCAGCCTGGCCGCCGGTCCAGTCGCCCATGTCGACATAGCCGTAGGCGCCACCGGCGCGGGCCGGGTTGACGGTGAGGCAGACGCCGGTGTGCATCTCTTTGCACGAGCGGCAGCGGCCGCAGGCGACGTTGAACGGTACCGACACCAGGTCGCCCTTTTTCAGGCGTTCGACGTCACGGCCCAACTCGACGATTTCACCGGTGATTTCGTGGCCCAGCACCAGGCCGACCTGGGCAGTGGTGCGGCCGCGGACCATGTGCTGGTCGGAGCCGCAGATGTTGGTGGAGACCACCTTGAGGATCACGCCGTGCTCGATCTTCTTGCCACGCGGGTCCTGCATTTTCGGGTAGTCGATATTGCGTACTTCGACCTTGCCGGCGCCGAGATATACCACTCCACGATTGCCAGACATGCTCTTACCTCGCTTGGTTTTTATTTATGCAGCGTTGGTTGAAGCGCCGCCATCCATGGGCGGCATGTGTTACTGGAATGCTGGAATTGTGGGCTTGATGGGCATGACGGCGCTGACTGGAAACGACAGAGAGATGCCTTTTTACGGCAGGCGCATTGAGGGAGCCCTTCGCAGGCAAGCTGTCAGCCAACAAGCGCCGACTTGCCAGCAGCTGCAAGTCATTTTTTACAGTCATGCCAAGCGGTTTCAGCGGGGCCACCTGGCATTTCTGCCAGTTGTGCAGCCATTGCGTTGGGACGAAAGTCACTGCTGCCCATTCGCATGCCTGAAACGGTAAGCGGAATGCCCACGGGCTGGCGGCTCCCCCTATAGCTTGGAGTAGCATTCTATGAAAATTGTCGTGAAGACCGATGAAGGTGTTTGTTATCCGAATACCGAACTGGCGCTGCAAATACGCACCGATGATGAAATTCAGGTCGCTTGGACGGACGAACATGCAACACGCTATACGATCGCTCCCGTACAACGGATCATCGTCCCTGAAACGGTTACCCTGGTGACCACCATGAGCCCTGGACGCAGCAGCAGCAAAAGCCAGCCTTTGAATATTGGCGAGCCGCCACTTTCAAACGTGGCACTGCACTTGCGAGCGTCGGACACATGGGAATATGTCCACGACGCGAACGCCATGAAAACGATGGCCACCTTGGCCAATAATGAAAAGTTCGAGTACAAGGGTGAGGCGTACACTGCCTACTTCAGGATTGCCCATCTATGGGTCGACAAAGACTGGTTCGTCTGGCAAATCATCGCTGACAAGCGCTGAATGCCCTGGCTGACAAGTGCAATCGCCGGCTTGCCGGCGATTGAACCCGACGCCACTACAAAACGACAGTCCTGTTGGCGTTCAGGAACACCCGTCGTTCAATGTGGTACCCCACCGCCCGCGCCAGCGTCAGGCATTCGATATCCCGTCCCTTGGCAATCAGGTCCTCGGGGTAATGGCTGTGGTCCACCACTTCAACGCCCTGGGCAATGATCGGCCCTTCGTCGAGGTCGTTGTTGATGTAGTGCGCTGTGGCGCCGACCATCTTCACGCCTTTGTTGTACGCCTGGTGGTAAGGCTTGGCGCCCTTGAACCCTGGCAACAGCGAGTGGTGAATATTGATCGCCCAGCCATCCAGGCGTCGGCACAGCTCGGGCGACAGCACCTGCATGTAGCGGGCAAGGATGACCAGCTCAGCGCCGGACGCCTCGATCACCTGCAACACCTTGCGCTCTTGCCCAGCCTTGTCGTTGGGGTCGAGTGCAAAGTGGTAATAGGGGATCTTGTGCCAGTGCGCCAGTGGCTCCAGGTCGGGGTGGTTGGACACCACCGCGACCACGTCCATGCTCAGTTGGCCAATGCGCTGGCGATACAGCAGGTCGTTCAGGCAGTGGTCGGCCTTGGACACCATGATCACCACCTTGGGGCGGTGGTTGGGCGCGGTCAGCTCGAAGGCCATGCCGAACGCTTCACTGCGCTCGGCGAGGCCGGCACGAAAGCCGACCTCGTCAAAATCGTCCGGCTGGCGGAATTCGACGCGAATGAAGAAGCGCCCCGACTGCCGGTCATCGAAGGAGTGGTGCTCCGTCACGTAGCAGCGCTGCTCGAAGAGGTAACGCGTCACCACGTCGACGGTACCGAGCATGCTCGGGCAGTCGGCGGTGAGAATCCAGGTATCCGGTGCCCGACTCATGTCTTTCTCCTTAGGCTTCGATGCTCAGACCGTATTCGGCCGAAGCGTCCTGCAGCCACAGCCACCAGTAATCGGCAAAGCTGCGGCGAATCACCAGTTCCCAGGTGTCTTCGGCGGTGCGGCGGATCACCAGTTGCGACTTGGCGAATACGGTGCCGACAGCCTTGCCCACCGGGAAGTTGTTCGGGTGCACATCATAGCTGGTGGACTTCATCAGCACTTCGCGCACATTCGGGCCGCGCAGTTCCAGCAGGCTCTGCCCACCGCTGACGTTGACCACCTGGATGTGCAGGCCTTCGAGGGCCGCGCGCAGTTTTTGCTCGACGGCGAACTCCTGGCCGCCCGGGACGATCAGTAGCCACTCGTCGGGGCCCATCCACTGCAGCGACATCTCGTTGTTGGCGACCACGGTCAGGGCGACCGGCAGCTCCAGGCCCAAGGCCTTGTGCACGCCTGCGGCAAAGGCCGGATCATGGCCGTCGCCGCGCAGGGTCAGGTGGCCGAGGAATTTCTTTTCACGCAGGGTCACACCTGCGTTCTTGCGGCCCTTGCCAACCAGGCTGGCCAGGTCGGCGTGGTGCAGCGGCGACTGGGCCTTGGCTTCGGCGCCGGGGTTTTGCTGGAAGACGTTGATAGCGCTCATTTCTTACCTGCCTTGAATTCTGTTGTCCGTAAGACCAGAGGTCAGATGCAATGCCCGAATGCTAATGGGGGCCCAGTGGGAGCGGGCTTGTCCCGCGAAGAGGGCGGTGAGGCCACCAGCGCACTCGCGGGGCAAGCCCGCTCCCACAAGGTTTGCATTCCAATTCAGGCCTACCGGTGGGCCTTAGACGTTCTGCCGCTCACCCTTCGGATCGAAGAACACCGAAGACACGATCTCCGCCTCGATCACGCTGCCGTCGGCCTGCGGCGAGAACACACGCTCGCCCATGCGCTTGAGGCCGCCCTTGACCACACCCATGGCGAACGAATAGCCCAGGGAGTTGGCTGCGTAGCTGGAGGTAACGTGGCCGACCATGTCCATCGGGATCGGTTGCTTGGGGTCGAACACCAGCTGAGCACCTTCCGGCAGCCACTGGGTCGGGTCCACAGGCTTGAGGCCGACCAGTTGCTTGCGGTTGTCGCGCAGGCAGTCTTCGCGGTTCATGCCACGCAGGCCGATCCACGAGAACGGCTTGTTGCGGCCCACGCACCAGCTCATGTTGAGGTCGTCCGGGTTCATCGAGCCGTCCGTGTCCTGGCCAACGATGATGAAGCCCTTCTCGGCACGCAGTACGTGCATGGTCTCGGTGCCATACGGGGTCAGGTTGTATTGCTTGCCTGCCTCGATGATCTTTTCCAGTACGCCCATGGCGTAGTTGGCCTGCACGTTGACTTCGTACGACAGCTCACCGGTGAACGAGATACGGAACACCCGGGCCGGTACGCCGCCAACAGTGCCTTCCTTCCAGGTCATGAACGGGAAGGCGTCCTTGTCCAGGTCGATGTCGTCGGTCAGCGCGCTCAGCAGCTTGCGGCTGTTGGGGCCGGACAGGGTCATGGTCGCCCAGTGGTCGGTGACCGAGGTGAAGTACACCTTCATCTCTGGCCATTCGGTCTGGTGGTACAGCTCCAGCCACTGCAGCACACGGGCGGCGCCGCCGGTAGTGGTGGTCATGTAGAAGTGGTTGTCGCCAACGCAGGCGGTGACGCCGTCGTCGAAGACCATACCGTCTTCCTTGCACATCAGGCCGTAACGGGCCTTGCCCACGTCGAGCTTGGTCCAGGCGTTGCTGTAGATGCGGTTGAGGAACTCGCGTGCATCCGGGCCCTGGATGTCGATCTTGCCCAGGGTCGAGGCGTCGAGCAGGCCCACGCTGTCGCGCACAGCCTTGCACTCGCGGGCCACGGCGGCGTGGATGTCTTCACCGGCTTTGGGGAAGTACCACGGGCGCTTCCACTGGCCGACGTCTTCGAACTCGGCGCCGTTCTTCACGTGCCAGCCATGCAGGGCGGTGAAGCGCACAGGCTCGAACAGGTGGCCACAGTGCCGGCCCGCTACCGCACCGAAGGTCACCGGCGTGTAGTTCGGGCGGAACATGGTGGTGCCCATTTCCGGAATGGTGATGCCGATCGAACGGGCGGCGATGGCCAGGCCGTTGATGTTGCCCAGCTTGCCCTGGTCGGTACCGAAGCCCAGCGCGGTGTAGCGCTTGACGTGCTCGACCGACTCGAAGCCTTCACGGGTGGCCAGTTCGATACCGGCGGCGGTCACGTCGTTCTGCTGGTCGACGAACTGCTTCGGCCCCTTGGTGCCCTTGTCGTGCGGCACCTGGAACAGCGCCACGGTGGCCTCTTCCTTGCGTGCCACGGTTTTCGGCAGGGTGCCGGCAGTGGCCTTGAAGCCGGCTTCGGTGGCTGCGCGCACGCCGCCTTCGAAGCCATCGGCAATCACATCACCGAGGGCATAGATGCCGTGGATACCGCCGACGCACACGCGTTTCTGCGGTGCATCACCCGGCACGAAGCCGAGGATGTCTTCACGCCATACCGGGCGACCGCCCAGGTGCGAAGCCAGGTGGACGATCGGGCTGTAGCCGCCGGAGGTAGCGATCAGGTCGCACTCAAGGGTTTCGCCAGGGCTGGTGACTTTATGTGCCTGCACGTCGATGGCGGCCACGCGGGCGCCGGTCACGTGCTTGCTGCCCTTGGCCTCGACCACGGCGCTGGAGGTGAGGATGCGGATGCCCTTGGCACGTGCTTCCTCGACCAGCGAACCGCGCGGGTTGTGGCGGGCGTCGGCGATGGCGACCACTTGCAGGCCAGCGTCGTGCCAGTCCAGCGCGGCGCGGTAGGCGTGGTCGTTGTTGGTCGACAGCACCAGCTTGCGGCCCGGGGCCACGCCGTAGCGGCGCACGTAGGTGGAGACAGCACCGGCCAGCATGTTGCCCGGCACGTCGTTGTTGCCGTACACCAGCGGGCGCTCGTGTGCGCCAGCGGCCAGTACCACACGGCCGGCACGCACACGGTGCACGCGGTGACGCACCTGGCCGATCGGGGCGCGGTCACCGAGGTGGTCGGTGAGGCGCTCGTGGATGGTCAGGAAGTTGTGGTCGTGGTAGCCGTTGACCGTGGCGCGTGGCAGCAGGGTCACTTCCGGCAGGCTTTCCAGCTCTTTGACGATGCTGCTCACCCACTCGGCGGCAGGCTTGCCGTCGAGGGTCTCGCGGCTGTCGAGCAGGCTGCCACCGAACTCTTCCTGCTCGTCGGCGAGGATCACCCGCGCACCGCTGCGGGCAGCGGCCAGGGCGGCAGCCAGGCCAGCAGGGCCGGCACCGACGATCAGCACGTCGCAGTGCTGGTTCATGTAGTCGTAGCTGTCCGGGTCGTTCTGCAGCGGTGCACGGCCAAGGCCTGCCGCCTTGCGGATGTACTTCTCGTAAGTCATCCAGAACGATTTCGGGTACATGAAGGTTTTGTAGTAGAAGCCCGGCGGCATCATGCTGCCGCCGACCTTGCCGAGGATGCCCATGACGTCATTGTTGACGTTCGGCCAGCCGTTGGTGCTGGTGGCGACCAGGCCGGCGTACAGCGCCTGCTGGGTGGCACGCACGTTAGGGATCTGGGTGGCTTCGCTGGAGCCGATCTGCAGGATGGCGTTCGGCTCTTCGGTACCGGCGGCGATGATGCCGCGCGGGCGCGAGTACTTGAAGCTGCGGCCGACGATATCGACGCCGTTGGCCAGCAGCGCGGCGGCCAGGCTGTCACCGGCATAACCCTGGTAGGTCTTGCCGTTGAAGGTGAAGTTCAGGACCTTGCTGCGGTCGATACGGCCGCCGCTGGCGAGGCGATAGGTCTGGCTCATACTTTTTCCCCTTGGCCTTTGACGGTCGACGGTGCGCTGTTCTGCTTGCCGTTGGCGGTCACCTGCGGCTTCTCGCCAATCTTGTAGGTTTCCAGAATCTCGTAGGTCACGGTGTCGCGGGTGACGTTGAAGTACTGACGGCAGCCGGCAACGTGGTCCCATAGTTCATGGTGAATACCGCGCGGGTTGTCGCGGAAGAACATGTAGGTGCCCCACTCTTCGTCGGAGCAGGCGGCAGGGTCCAGCGGGCGGGCGATGTGCGCCTGGCCGGAGGCGTGGAACTCTTCTTCGGAGCGCAGCTCGCCGCAGTGGGGACAGAAAATATGCAACATGACGGTGTCTCCGGTTAGTGGGCGACGGCGGCGGCGCCGTGTTCGTCGATCAGTGCGCCGTTGTAGAAACGGTCCATGGAGAACGGCGCAGCCAGCGGGTGCATCTCGCCTTTGGCCAGGCTTGCGGCAAAGACGTTGCCCGAACCCGGGGTCGCCTTGAAGCCGCCGGTGCCCCAGCCGCAGTTGAAGAACATGTTCTTGACCGGGGTCTTGGAGATGATCGGGCAGGCGTCCGGCGAGGTGTCGACGATGCCGCCCCACTGGCGGTTCATGCGTACGCGCGAGAGGTTGGGGAACATCTCGACGATCGCCTGCAGGGTGTGCTCGATCACCGGGTACGAACCGCGCTGGCCGTAGCCGACCCAGCCGTCGATACCGGCGCCGATCACCAGGTCGCCCTTGTCGGACTGGCTGATGTAGCCGTGCACCGCGTTGGACATGATCACGCTGTCGATGATTGGTTTGATCGGCTCGGACACCAGTGCTTGCAGCGGGTGCGATTCCAGCGGCAGGCGGAAGCCGGCCAGCTTGGCCATGTGCCCGGAGTTACCGGCAGTGACCACACCGACGCGCTTGGCGCCGATGAAGCCTTTGTTGGTTTCCACGCCGATGACAGCGCCGTTTTCCTTGCGGAAACCGATCACTTCGGTCTGCTGGATCAGGTCGACGCCCAGGGCATCGGCGGCACGGGCGTAACCCCAGGCCACGGCGTCGTGACGGGCGACGCCACCACGGCGCTGAACGGTAGCGCCGAGGATCGGGTAGCGGGTGTTCTTGGAGCAGTCCAGGTACGGGATTTCGGCTGCGACCTGGGCGGTGTTCAGCAGTTCGCCATCGACACCGTTGAGGCGGTTGGCACTGACGCGGCGCTCGGAGTCGCGAATGTCCTGCAGGGTGTGGCACAGGTTGTAGACGCCGCGCTGAGAGAACATCACGTTGTAGTTGATGTCCTGGGACAGGCCTTCCCACAGTTTCATGGCGTGCTCGTACAGCTGCGCCGACTCGTCCCACAGGTAGTTGGACCGCACGATGGTGGTGTTACGGGCGGTGTTGCCGCCGCCCAGGTAACCTTTCTCGATCACCGCGACGTTGGTGATGCCGTGTTCCTTGGCCAGGTAGTAGGCCGTGGCCAGACCATGGCCGCCACCGCCGACGATGACCACGTCGTAGACCTTTTTAGGGGTCGGCGTGCGCCACATGCGCTGCCAGTTTTCGTGGTGGCTGAGGGAGTGCTTGAAAAGGCCGAAGCCCGAGTAGCGTTGCATGGTCGTTTACTCCACTCAGCGGTAAACAGGGAAGTCTGCGCACAGGGCGGCGACGTTCTTCGCCACATCGGCTTCAACGTCGGCATCACCGAGGTTGTCGAGGATGTCGCAGATCCAGCCAGCCAGGGCCACACACTGGGCGACTTTGAAGCCGCGGGTGGTGACAGCCGGGGTGCCGATGCGCAGGCCCGAGGTGACGAACGGCGACTGCGGGTCGTTGGGCACGGCGTTCTTGTTGACGGTGATGTGCGCGCGGCCCAGGGCGGCGTCGGCATCTTTACCGGTGAGGCCCTGGCGGATCAGGCTGACCAGGAACAGGTGGTTGTCGGTGCCGCCGGACACCACGTCGTAGCCGCGGTCGATGAACACCTGGGCCATGGCCTGGGCGTTTTCGATGACCTGCTGCTGGTAGCGCTTGAACTCAGGCTCCAGCGCTTCCTTGAAGCACACGGCCTTGGCGGCGATGACGTGCATCAGCGGGCCACCCTGGGCGCCTGGGAATACGGCAGCGTTGAGCTTCTTCTCGATCGCTTCGTTGGACTTGGCCAGGATCAGGCCGCCACGTGGACCGCGCAGGGTCTTGTGGGTGGTGGTGGTGACCACGTCGGCGTACGGCAGCGGGTTGGGGTACAGGCCAGCGGCAACCAGGCCGGCGACGTGGGCCATGTCGACGAACAGCAGCGCACCGACCTTGTCGGCGATGGCGCGGAAGCGTGGGAAGTCGAGGGTCTTGGAGTAGGCCGAGAAGCCGGCAACGATCATCTTTGGCTTGTGCTCGACCGCCAGGCGCTCGACTTCGTCGTAGTCGATCAGGCCGGTGTCGGTGTTGATGCCGTACTGCACAGCGTTATACAGCTTGCCCGAAGACGACACCTTGGCGCCGTGGGTCAGGTGGCCGCCGTGGGCCAGGCTCATGCCCAGGATGGTGTCACCGGCCTGCAGCAGGGCCAGGTACACCGCGCCGTTGGCGGAAGAGCCAGAGTGCGGCTGGACGTTGGCGAAGTCGGCACCGAACAGCTGCTTGGCGCGCTCGATGGCCAGCGCTTCGACTTTGTCGACGTGCTCGCAGCCGCCGTAGTAGCGCTTGCCTGGGTAGCCTTCGGCGTATTTGTTGGTCAGGCCGCTGCCCTGGGCCTGCATGACGCGCTTGCTGGTGTAGTTCTCCGAGGCGATCAGCTCGATGTGATCTTCCTGGCGCTGTTCTTCGGCATTCATCGCCGCCAGCAGTGCGTCGTCGTAACCCTGGATCTGGTCTTGCTTGCTGAACATCTTGTTGTCTCCCGGCAGCGATCGTTTCTTGTCTGTAAGGCACTGTGGCCCTTTGTGGCGATGGTATGACTGGCCGGGGTGGGTCAGATGCCTGCGCACGCCTTGCAATGGCGCGTTTACGACATTGGCTTTGTGTTGCTGTTGCCGGCCGCTTCGCGGGGCAAGCCCGCTCCCACATTGATTGCTGTATGCAGGACTATTGTGGAAGCGGGCTTGCCCCGCGAAGAGGCCGACACAGATCCGACTGAAAGCAGGTTGTATAGGCAACTGCTGAATCGATGGTTTAGAGTGCAGTTCTGCGTCGTTCACAGGACCGTGTCATGACAGATAAGAGCCAACAATTCGCCAGCGACAACTATTCCGGCATCTGCCCCGAAGCCTGGGCCGCCATGGCCAAGGCCAACATGGGCCACGACCGCGCCTATGGCGACGACCAGTGGACCGAGCGGGCCGCCCAGTACTTTCGCGAGCTGTTCGAAACTGACTGCGAAGTGTTCTTCGCCTTCAACGGCACCGCCGCCAACTCCTTGGCCCTGGCCTCGCTGTGCCAGAGCTACCACAGCGTGATCTGCTCCGAGACCGCCCACGTCGAGACCGACGAATGCGGCGCGCCAGAGTTTTTCTCCAACGGCTCCAAGCTGCTGACGGCGGCCAGCGTCAACGGCAAGCTGACCCCGCAATCGATTCGTGAGGTCGCCCTCAAGCGCCAGGACATCCACTACCCCAAGCCACGCGTGGTGACCATCACCCAGGCCACCGAAGTGGGCACCGTGTACCGCCCCGATGAGCTCAAGGCGATCAGCGCCACCTGCAAGGAGCTGGGCCTGAACCTGCACATGGATGGCGCGCGCTTTACCAATGCCTGCGCGTTCCTCGGTTGCAGCCCGGCAGAGCTGACCTGGAAGGCCGGCGTCGATGTGCTGTGCTTTGGCGGCACCAAGAACGGCATGGCGGTGGGTGAGGCGATCCTGTTCTTCAATCGCGACCTGGCCGAGGACTTCGACTACCGCTGCAAGCAGGCCGGGCAACTGGCCTCGAAGATGCGCTTCTTGTCAGCGCCCTGGGTCGGGCTGCTGGAAGACGGCGCCTGGCTGCGCCATGGCAACCACGCCAACCACTGCGCACAGTTGCTGGCCTCGCTGGTGAGTGACTTGCCGGGGGTTGAGCTGATGTTCCCGGTGGAGGCCAACGGGGTGTTCCTGCAGATGCCAGAGCCTGCGATCGAGGCGTTGCGCGGCAAGGGCTGGCGCTTCTACACCTTTATTGGTAGCGGCGGGGCGCGGTTCATGTGCTCGTGGGACACCGAAGAGGAACGGGTGCGTGAGCTGGCGGCGGATATTCGCAGCATCATCACCGCCTGACAGGCCGCATTCGCGGGGCAAGCCCGCTCCCACAGCGCTGTACTTGTGGGAGCGGGCTTGCCCCGCGAAGAAGCCAACACCGATCTAGAGCCTGAACCCACCCATCTGCCGCGCCAGGTCATCGGCCAAACCACGCAAAGCCTGGCACTCCTCACGGCACCCTTGCACCTCAGCCGCCGTCTCCCGCGCCAGGTCGGAAATCCCCTGCACCGTGCGGTTGATCTCCTCAGTTACCGCCGACTGCTCTTCAGTCGCGGTGGCCACCTGATGGTTCATGTCACTGATATGTTCCACCTGATCGGTAATCGCCCCCAGTGACGCCCCGGTGCGCTGGCTCGATTCCACGCCACTGCCGGTCGCCTGCTGCCCCGCCTGCATCGAGCTCACCGCCGAACCCGCGCCCTGCTTCAGGCGTTGGATCATCTGCTGCACTTCATCGGTAGACAGCTGCGTGCGCCGCGCCAGCGTTCGCACTTCGTCGGCCACCACGGCAAAGCCGCGCCCCATTTCCCCTGCCCGCGCAGCCTCGATGGCCGCATTCAGCGCCAACAGGTTGGTTTGCTCGGAAATACTACGGATCACTGCTAGAACTTCATCGATCGAGGCGACTTCGTCGGCCAACTGCTCCACCGCATCCGCCGCCTTGCCGATATCCCCCGACATACCCTCGATGCCCTGAATCGAACGGCGCACCACTTCACGCGCCTGCAAGGCCTCATCACGCGCCGACTGCGAGGCCTGCGCCGCATCACCGGCATTGCGGGCAATGTCCTGCACCGTCAGCCCCATTTCGTGCACAGCGGTGGCCACCATCTCGGTCATTTCCTGCTGCCGTCCGGAACGTTCGGCGGTGTTGTCCACCACCTGGGTCACCTGCTCGACGGCCAGGTGCAGCCGTTCGGTGGTACGCAGCACCTCGCCGATCAACCCGCGCTGGCTGTCGACAAAACGATTGAAGCCCCGCGCCAGGTCACCCAGCTCGTCCTGGCGCGAATCATCCAGGCGATGGCTGAGGTCACCGGCGCCACTGCCGATCTGCACCAGCGCGGCAGTGACCCGGCGGATAGGCCGCACCAGCCCACGTGCCAGCAACACCACCAGCAACAATGACAGCAGCGCCACGCCGCCACCGATCAACGTGGTCAGCCATACCGCCTGACGCATCTGCGCGTAGATCTCGGCCTCCGGCACCTCGGCGACCAAAGTCCAGTTCAGGTCGCGCAGTGGCAGGCCCAACGCCAGATAATCTTCGCCATCGCGCTGGAAGCGGCTGGTGCGCAGGCCCGGCTCACCATTCATCACCGCCTTGGCGGCGTGCGCATCGAGCTGATCGACCAGCTGGCGCTTGCCGCTGAAGGCGTTGTCCGGGTGCACCTGGATCAACCCATCGTTGCGCACCAGAAACACCTTGCCGTGCTCGCCAAAGCTGAAGTCATGGATCAGTTTCGACAGCTCGGCCATGCGCAGGCCCATGCCGGCGACGCCAACCAGCTTGCCGTCCTTTTCCACGCGATAGTCGATGAACAGCGCCAGCTCGCCGGTGGCACCGTCGATGTCGATATTGATCAGGCGCTCGGCGCCACTGTCGATGTAGCCGTAGAACCACTTGTCCTTGGGGTTGGCACGGCTGAGGGTGCGGTCCAGGCCATTCTCGTTGTAGTAATGGCCGGTTTCGGTAGCGGCGAACAATGTGGTGAAGGCCTTGTTGCGCTGTTTGGCGGCGTCGAGGTATTCGATGAAGCGCGGTGCTTGCGCAGGGTCTTCGCCCGCAGCAAGCCAGTCGCGCAGCAGGGTGTTGCCGGCAATGTCGGCCGCAGCCACCAGCGGCTGGCCGAGCATGCGCTCGATGTCGTTACGGATGGCTTCGACACTGGCCGGCAGCGCCGTGTCGACCAGGTAGCGTTCGGTCAGGCGGTTGAACGCCACCGTGAAGATGATCACCACTACCAGGATGCTCGCCAGCAGGGCCGCGCCCATGCTTGCGATCAATTGCCACTGGATGCTTCGCCGCCAGATACGCATGCCCTTGCTCCCCGCCAATTATTGTTTTGCGGGAAGTGTATACACTTACGTATCCAGTTATTCCAGTGATCTGGGACATTGCTTGGGGACCTTGGGGCCGCTGTGCGGCCCCAGGTGCCCATCAGGACTCGGCAATAGTCCGAACGATCGCGTCCACCGTAGCGTCGATCTGCGCCTGGGTGCGCGCAAGCGTCTGCTGATGCTCCTTCTGCAGCTCAACCTGCTTGGAGCACAGGTTCAGGGCAGCCAGCACCAGCAGTTTGTCGCCGATCAAGGTCGGGTACGAACGCTTGGTCTCGGCCAAGGCGGTGTTGAGCATTCGCACCGCCTGCGCCAAGGTTTCTTCCTGACCTTCAGGCGCCTTGATCGAATAGTCGCTGCCAAGGATCGACACGACATTGACCGGCTGCGCATTCAGGCTCATGCGTTGACGACACCCGCACTGGCGCGATCAACCAGCGCCTGGATGCGCGCGGCAGTGGCGCCGTTCTTTTCTTCCTGCTCCATCAGCGACAGCTGCAGGGTTTCGTTTTCTTCCTTGGCCTGGGCCAGTTGCTGGCCGAGGGTGGTGTTCTGCTCGGTGAGTTGAGCGTTTTTATGCATCAGGTCGCTGACCAGTTGCTCGATTTGATTCAGGGAGGCTTCAAGCATGGGGTCTATCTCAGGTTGTTGCAGAGGGCGCACACGATAAAGAAAAGTGTCGGCCCTCGCCATTAAATATCGGATTCTTAAGGTTTCTGCTGCGCAGATTGACAGGGTATCGGCCCGCTTGTTCCGACCTGGGTCAACCGCCGGTCAGGAAAAAGTTAGCGCGCTCACAAATTTCACCGGTCTCGCTCAAGACTGACCAGTCACGACCGATAGCCAGGCAAGTCATATTTCGTCGTGCTGTGTGCGACCCTCCCCTGCCTGGATCCCCCCATGTCCCTACGCAACATGAACATCGCCCCGCGCGCGCTGCTCGGCTTCGCGCTGATCGGCCTGCTGATGCTCGGCCTCGGCATTTTCTCGCTTATGCAGATGGGCAACATCCGCCAGGCGGGCGTCGCCATCGAGAGCATCAGCGTGCCCAGCATCAAGATTCTCGACGAACTTACCGCGCTGAACCTGCGCATGCGCACCCTCTCCTATCGGCTGCTGATCAACCGCGAGCCAGAGACCCAGCGCGACACCCTCAACCTGCTGGACCAACGCAACGCCCAGATCGACCGCGCCCGCCAGGCCTACCAGCCGATGATCGGCGCACCCGACGAGCAAGCGGCCTTCGACCAGTACAGCCAGTTGCTCAGTCAATACCGCCAGCTGGAGGCGCGCATGCGCAGCATGAGCCAGGCGGGCCGCACCGACGAGTTGCGCGACCTGCTCAACCGCGACCTGCTGGCCAACTCCGAGCAGATCAACAAGGTCATGGACACCCTGGTGCGCATCAACACCGACCAGACCCGTGCCACCAACGAAACCGCAGCCAGCCAGTATGCTGCCGCCTTCGCCCTGGTCATCGGCCTGTTGATCGCCGCCACCGTGCTGACGCTGCTGTGCGCGTTCCTGCTGACCCGCAGCATCGTCAAGCCGATCGAAGAAGCGCTGCAATGCGCCGAGCAGGTGGCCGACGGTGACCTGACCCACGTCATCCGTGCCGAAGGCACCGACGAAGCCGCCCGCCTGCTGCGCGCCATGGCCCGCATGCAAGACAAGCTGCGCGACACCCTGCAATTGATTGCCGGCTCCGCCACCCAGCTGGCGTCTGCAGCGGAAGAGCTCAATAGCGTCACCGACGAGAGCGCCCGTGGCCTGCAGCAACAGAACAACGAAATCGAACAGGCCGCCACTGCGGTCACCGAGATGACCAGCGCCGTGGAAGAAGTGGCGCGCAACGCGGTGAGCACCTCGCAGGCCTCGGGTGAAGCTAGCCGTTCGGCGGGCGACGGGCGCGACCTGGTGCTGGAAACCGTCGGCGCCATCGAGCGCATGAGCGGCGATGTGCAAGCCACTGCCACGCTGATCACCCACCTGGCCGAGCAATCGCGCGACATTGGCAAGGTGCTGGATGTGATCCGCGGCTTGGCCGACCAGACCAACCTGCTGGCGCTCAATGCCGCGATCGAAGCAGCCCGTGCCGGTGAGGCCGGCCGTGGCTTCGCCGTGGTGGCGGATGAAGTGCGGGCACTGGCCCATCGCACCCAGCAGTCGACCAGCGAAATCGAGCGGATGATCGGTAGCATCCAGGGCGGTACCGAGGAGGCGGTGGCGTCGATGCGTACCAGCACCGAACGCGCCGAGTCGACCCTGAACATCGCCCGTGGCGCGGGCATGGCGCTGGATACCATCGCCGGCGCGGTGGCGCAGATCAACGAGCGTAACCTGGTGATCGCCAGCGCGGCGGAAGAACAAGCACAGGTGGCGCGCGAGGTGGACCGCAACCTGGTGAATATCAATGATCTGTCGGTACAGAGTGCAACCGGGGCGCATCAGACCAGCGCGGCGAGTGCCGAGCTGTCGCGGTTGGCGGTGGATTTGAACAACCTGGTGGCCCGCTTCCGCACCTGACAGTACTGGGGCCGCTTTGCGGCCCATTCGCACTCTCATGGCCTGCGGATAACCTGTGAGAGCAACTGCCTTGCTCAAAATTCTAAAACAGCCAGCCCCGTGGGAGCGGGCTTGTCCCGCGAACACGGGCGAAGCCCGTGCCATGCTCTGCGGTGCCTGCTTCGCGGGACAAGCCCACTCCCACAGGGATCATGCTACGCCTTGAGCCTGTGCTGTACTTCGACGCTTTGGCAGCTGCTGTTCTCGCCAGAGCATGCCTGTCCGGATCATCGCGTTAAGCTGCACGCCATGTACAACGAAGATACAAGCCCCCCCGTGGGAGCGGGCTTGTCCCGCGAACACGGGCGAAGCCCGTGCCATGCTCCGCGGTGCCTGCTTCGCGGGACAAGCCCACTTCCACAGGGATCATGCTACGCCTTGAGCCTGTGCTGTACTTCGACGCTTTGGCAGCTGCTGTTCTCGCCAGAGCATGCCTGTCCGGATCATCGCGTTAAGCTGCACGCCATGTACAACGAAGATACAAGCCCCCCCGTGGGAGCGGGCTTGTCCCGCGAACACGGGCGAAGCCCGTGCCATGCTCTGCGGTGCCTGCTTCGCGGGACAAGCCCACTCCCACAGGGATCATGCTACGCCTTGAGCCTGTGCTGTACTTCGACGCTTTGGCAGCTGCTGTTCTCGCCAGAGCATGCCTGTCCGGATCATCGCGTTAAGCCGCACGCCATGTACAACGAAGATACAAGCGGCGGTGCGGCGATCCGACTTGCCCCGCGAAAGGGCCAACACTGCCACCCAACATCCAGCAAACATTCCCCGCCGCACGCCACTGCCAGCTCACCTAATGTTCCTCTGAATCTTATTTCAGGGGGCATCACATGGAGCGTGCTCAATCCCATCTTCTGCGCCGTGGCCGTTGCTCTCAGCCTGGTGGGTTGTACTTGCTGACTACGGTAACCCATGAGCGCAAGCGGACCTTCACCCACCTTCATCTCGCCCGTGGCGTGATTCAGCAACTCAGACAGGCTGAGCTCGATGGGCATTGCCAATCCCTCGCGTGGGTGGTCATGCCGGACCATGTGCACTGGCTGATCGAGTTACGAAGCGGCACCTTGTGTCGCCTGATGCGCAGATTCAAGTCACGCAGCAGCCATGCGCTTTATCAGCGGGGCATGCGGCGCGAAAAGATATGGCAGCAGGGCTACCAGGACCGAGCCTTGCGCCGGGAAGAAAGTGTGCTGCAGGTAGCGAGGTACATCGTTGCCAACCCCATCAGAGCAGGATTGGTTGACCGTGCGGGTGATTATCCGCACTGGGATGCAGTCTGGGTCTGATGCCATTCGCGGGGCAAGCCCGCTCCCACAGGCCTATGGGAGCGGGTTTAGCTGTGAAGAATCCACACTCTTGAAGCTGGATCAGTAATCGATCCGCACATCTCCTTTAGGCACGCTGCAGCACGACAGGATGTAGCCCTCGGCCTCGTCTTCTTCGGTAATACCGCCGTTGTGCTCCATCTCCACTTCGCCGCCCAGCTTGAGCACCTTGCAGGTGCCGCATATGCCCATGCCGCAGGCCTTGGGGATCATCAGCCCGACCTTCGCCGCTGCCGCATGCACGGTCTCGCCCGGGGCAACGCGGATGCTCTTCTCGCTGCCGATGAACTCCACCAGGTTGAGGTCGGAGACATCCACTTCCGGCGCGTCGGCGGCCTGCTCGGCATGCTCCACCGCATCGGCCTTGGCCTCTGCCGGCGTCGCGCCGAAAGACTCCTCATGGTAGTTCTTCATGTCGAAGCCGACGGCTTCAAGCATGCGCTTGACCGCGCTCATGTACGGCGTCGGGCCGCAGCAGAACACCGTGCGCTCCATGTAGTCGGGCGCGATCAGCTCCATCAGCCGCTGGTTCAGGTACCCGCGGTAACCCGCCCAGGGCTCGCCCAGCCCGTGCTTCTCGCAAATGATGTGCAAGCTGAAGTTGGGGATGCGCGAGGCCATCTGCTCCAGCTCGCGGTGGAAGATGATGTCTTTCGGCGAACGGGCGCTGTGCACGAAGACCATGTCGACATTGGCGTTGGTGTCGTAGAACCAGCGCGCCATGGACATCACCGGGGTGATACCCACACCGCCCGAGAGGTACAGCACCTTGCCCGACGGGAAGTCGATGGCGTTGAACAACCCCACCGGGCCGTGCACCGGCAGCTCTGCGCCTTCGTGCATGGTGTCGTGCAGGTGGTTGGAGACATGCCCGCCTGGCACCCGCTTGACCGTGATCGAGAAGCTGTACGGCACCGACGGCGAACTGGAGATGGTGTAGGAACGCATCACCGGTTTGCCTTCGATCTCAAGTTCCAGGGTGACGAACTGCCCTGGCTTGAAGAAGAACATGATCGGTTGGTCGGCCATGAAGCAGAACGTGCGCACGTCCCAGGTCTCCTGGATGACCTTGACGCAGCGCACGATGTGGCGGCCGTTGGCCCAGGTCTGGGTGGTGACCGGATTGAGGAAGGTATCGGACATGTTCATCTCCAGCAGCCGACAATTGGCCTTTTTATGGCTGCGATAATGCGCAAGCTGAAGGCGACGTACATTCCTGCCTGCGACATCGGCGTACTTATCGCGACCAGCCCCATGCTACAAGGGCTAGGGCGTCGTAATTCAAATCGGCCATGTCGCCCATGGATACGGTTCACGACGCCTTCGGACGCACACTCCACGGCAAAAGAACACGCTGTTTTTTTTACGACAGCCTTGCGGCACCACAACAATGATTAGCCACCTTTTGCCGGCCGCACGCGGCCCCGAGGACCACACGATGGACGTCACCGCAACCCTGAGCCTGGGCGATCCACTGGAAGCAGCACGCAAGGCTACCGCCGAGATGCTGCAGACCCGCGAGCGAACCTACTCGCTGCCCCAGCCTTTCTACACCGACGAGCGTCTGTTCCAGATCGACATGCAGGAGATCTTCCACAAAGAGTGGCTGATCGCTGGCATGACTTGCGAGATTCCGGCCAAAGGCAACTTCATCACCCTGCAGATCGGCAAGAACCCGATCATCGTCATCCGTGGCGCCGAAGGTAAGGTGCATGCCTTCCACAACGTCTGCCGCCATCGCGGTTCGCGCCTGTGCACCAGCGACAAGGGCAAGGTGGCCAAGCTGGTCTGCCATTACCACCAGTGGACCTACGAGCTGGACGGTCGCCTGCTGTTCGCCGGCACCGAGATGGGCGCCGACTTCGACATGAAGGAATACGGCCTCAAGCCGGTGAACGTGAAGGTTGCGGGTGGTTACATCTTCATCAGCCTGGCGGAAAACCCGCCAGCCATCGACGAGTTCCTGGCCACTTTGGACCATTACATGGAACCGTACGACATGGAGAACACCAAGATCGCGGTGCAGACCCAGTTGCTGGAAAAGGCCAACTGGAAACTGGTACTGGAAAACAACCGCGAGTGCTACCACTGCAGCGGTTCGCACCCAGAGCTGCTGCAAACCCTGCTGGAGTGGGACGACACCAACGACCCACGCGCCAGCCAGGAATTCAAGGACCACGTGGCCGCCTCTGCCGCCGCCTGGGAAGCCGAGAAGATCCCGTACCTGCACAAGAGCCACGGGCTGCGTAACCGCATCGTGCGCATGCCGCTGCTCAAGGGCACCGTGTCGATGACCATGGACGGCAAGCAGGCCTGCCAGAAGCTGATGGGCCGCATCAAGAACCCGGACCTGGGTTCGATGCGCATCCTGCACCTGCCGCACTCGTGGAACCACTGCATGGGCGACCACCTGATCGTCTTCACCGTGTGGCCGATCAGCGCCCAGGAGACCCTGGTCACCACCAAGTGGCTGGTGCACAAGGATGCCGTCGAAGGCGTCGATTACGACCCGGAGCGCATGCGCAAGGTGTGGGACGCGACCAACGACCAAGACCGCCGCCTGGCCGAAGAGAACCAGCGCGGGATCAACTCCACGGCATACCAGCCAGGGCCTTATTCGAAGACCTATGAATTTGGCGTGGTGAACTTCATCGACTGGTACAGCCAGCGCGTGCTGGAGAACCTGGGGGCGGAGCCTGCGCCGTACTTGAAGGAAGTGCAGGCGCAGTAAGTATCCGTTCACGTGCGGCTAGTGGTGACCCCACTAGCTTGCTCACTGCCTGTTGCGTGTTGCGTCTTGCGTATTGCGTATTGCGCCTTGTCGTATGCTATTTCTCGATTCGGCAGACGGAGAAGCGGCGTCGGACGTCCATCTATTCATCCCGATCATCACAGGGGTACCCTGCAGCCATGGTTTCGCCTGAGCGAGGTCCCAAACCTCCTTTACCGACGTTCCCAGGGAAATCACGGTAAGGGTTGACAATGCCCATGTCTGCCAATCTTTTCCTGGCTCCACCAGGCGACTGATCCCCACTGTGATCCCTGCAACGGCACTGGCGCCACTGACCACCGAAAGCGCCCAATCACTTCGCGATGAGACAGGCAAGAGCCCTACCGTGTCGTTGACAGCGGCTGCTTGTAGGGCCATGCCTCGATGAGCCTGACGTGTCCGCAACATTGATCGAAGCTTCAGACCACTGGTGAAGAAACCCGTTAAGTTGGTAAGAATGCTGAGGATAGGAAACAGGTACTCACTGGCTTCCTGGGCTTCCTGCCCTGTCGGATCGCGGTAGTTGATCGGGTCACCGAGGCAGTATGCATATGCGTTGAACCCACCCGCAGCGAACGGGCTGAGCCGATCTGGCGAGCGAAAGCGCATCAGTTGCGGGCTATAGGCACGATGCCCATTGCCCAGCAGATAGCAGCCACTGGCTTGATCGAGGTGCGCATCAGAGAATGCCAGCCAAGGTCCAGCATCGGGTTGGAACCCAGCGTAGGGCGTATAGCATCGATGCGGGGTAGCCTGCCCTCGCAGCACCGAGCGCTGGCGGTCAATTGCCAGCAGTGTGGTACCCGCCATTGCTACGCTCCCCAGGTCATTACCTGCCAGTACGTTAGCAAAGGGTACCTGTAGCGGTAACTGGCAAAAATGTCAGTTGCAGGGCAATGGTTTTCCACAGGCCAGGCGCCTACCTCGTTAGATCAATTTTTGATCAAAACTCTGCAAGCCTTGGCAGGCCTGGGCTGCAGCACTTCCCGAACAACTTGCCCACAGGTTGGCCAACAGACTTTGTGAGCAAGTCCGCCAATTCGCTTAAACACCCTGTGGGTAACTACACCAACTCCTTGAATTGCGGTATTTCTGAAAGCGTTTGCTGAAATTGATCATTATTTGTACGTATCGCTGCAAGGCCCGAAGCCATTGCGCTGCAGCGAAGCACGAACACTTTATCCACACCTTGGCGAACAGATTCCGGGGGTAAAACGCGGCCCACCTGACATTTTTGCCAGTTTCCTCAACATCCCGCTCATGATTGATTGAAAACAATCCAGATGGCAGCAGCACGAGGTCACTTATGCACAGTCGCCTGAAAGGCACTGTGAAGTGGTTCCATGAGGCGAATGGAGTGGGCGTGATATCGGCTGAGGACGGCAGCGGGGACTATTTCGTGGCGCGGAGTGCAATTCTGATGGTAGGCAAGGCGCGGCTACTGGAGGGAGGGCGCGTGAGTTTTGAACCGGTGATCGACGGGCTGGCCTTTTGGGCATTCAATGTTGCCGAGCTACAGCCTTAGAAGGGCCTGCGGGTGCGCCATTCCCACAGAGTCCCTGCTGAGTCAATGAGATTAAATGCACGTCAGCGTAGAACGCCTTCCTCAACCAGCAGCTTGAGAATCGCCTCGGCGCCTTCTTGCGGCGATACATCCTTGAGCACCTTGCCCCCGCCGCCGCTGGCCTTGGCCGTGGCCGCCTTCATCCGGTCGGCACCGCTCTTGGCCTTGATCACCTTCAGGCGCTTGGGCCGTGGGCGGGCAGGTTGCAGCTCAGCCTCGCCCAGCAGCTCGTCTTCGACAATGGCCACGTCACGCGCCGCCAGCACACCCCGCCGCGCCGGGCCGAAGGCACTCTGGCGCGGCTTGGGCGCTGCGTTATCCACAGTCGCCAGCAATGGCAGGCGCACCTTGAGGCGACGCCGCTGGCCCCGTGGTAGCGCTTGCAGCACCTGGGCGGTGCCGTTTTCGATGGACTCCACCTCTGCCAGGCCGACGATCAACGGCCAGCCCAGCTTCTCGGCCAGCAGAAACGGCAGCATGCCCGACCCTTCACCGGTTTCCGCCTGGCTGCCAGTCAGTACCAGCTGCGCGCCAGCATCGCGTAAATAGTCGCCGAGCACGCCCAATACATCCGCACCCGCCGGCTGTTCCAGCACGTCCAGGTGCTCCAGGCCCATGCCCAGGTAGGCGCGCAGCGCCTCTTCACGAGGGTCGCCGGCATGTACCACCTGCAAGTTATCCCCAGCCAGCTGCAGACCCAGCTCCACTGCACGCGCGTCCTGCTCGGCGCGGCGGGCGCGCCCGGAGCTTGGGTGGGCACCGATCGAAACCAGGCTGATGACTTTCGTACTCATGCTCGTGCCCTTATGCCGCGTCGCGCTGGCCGCCGCTGCGGTAGTTGTCCACAGCCTCGACCAGTGCCTGGAGAATTGCCGAACTGTCGCCAATCACCGACAGATCGGCCCGTTTGATCATGTCGCAACCCGGGTCCATGTTGATCGCCACCACTTTGTCGCAGGCGCCGATACCCTGCAGGTGCTGGATGGCGCCAGAGATACCCACCGCCACATAAACCCGCGCCGTGACCCAGGTACCGGTAGCCCCCACCTGGCGGTTGCGCGGCATGAAGCCGTCGTCCACCGCCACCCGCGAGGCGCCTTCGGTGGCACCGAGTGCCGCCGTGGCCTTGTGGTACAGGTCCCAGTCCTTGACGCCGTTGCCGCCCGAAACGATGAACTCCGCCTCGGCCATGGCGATGGTGGCCGGGTCGACCGCCACCGAGCCCAGGTCCTCGATACGCGACAGGCTGCGCACCACGCCTGTGGACAACTCCACCGGCAGCGCTTCGTGACGGGTTTCGCTGACCGGCTCGGCGCATTCCGCCGCCGCCAGGATCAAGCGCGGCACTGCACGCTGCAGGTCTTGCTGGCCGGCACCGGCGCGGCCGATGCACTGGCCATCCTTGACCTGCCACACCCGCGTCGCCGGGCGCTCGCCCAGGGCAGCGCCCAGGCGCCTGCCCAGCTCACCGCCACCGGTGCGGCTGTCGGGCAGCAGCCAGTGGCGCGGTGTGAACTGGTTATCCACAGCCCGCAAGCCTTGCACCAGTTGCTCTGGCGCGTAGCCTTCGAAAGCTTCGCCCTCGATGACCAGCAAGCGGTCGACACCGGCGTTGGCGAAGTTACTTTCCTTGTGCTCGCCAAACACGATCGCCAGCACCGCGCCGTCGCTGCCTGCCAGGCTGTGGGCCAGGCCGAGCAAGTCGCGGTCGTGGCTGCCGAGGCGGCCGCCGACCATGTCCGGCACCACGGCGATGTAGTACGCCGGCGCCGGCACCTGGTGCAGCGGCAGTTTCACTTCAGCCGCCGCCGTGCGCCGCCCGCCCACACCGGTGCCCTGCTGGGCGCCGCTGCGGTCGATACGCTTGATGCCAGCGGGGCCGATAAAGCCTGCGGCAATCGCGTGGGGGTTCTTGCGGATGACACCGTTTGGCCCCATCCAAGTGGTTTGTTGCGTCTGCATCGCCGCGTGCAGCGGATGCAGACGGTTACGGGCGATCCACTCGGCGCGTGGGTCGCGGCGGATGATGTCGCTCATCAGTGCACCTCCGCAGGTTCACGTTTGGCCGCTGGCGACTTGGCGTTCGCAGGGGCTTCGTCTTCGATCAGTACATCCGCTACCAACTCGGCCAGGTCCTTGATCTGTGGGCGCGGTTCGACCACACCTTCGAGCATGGCAGTGCACTGTGGGCAACCGACTGCCACCAGCTCGGCCTCGGTCTCACGGATGTCGTCCATGCGCATGTCGGGGATACGTTGCTTGCCCGGGATGTCGGTGATCGGCGCACCGCCGCCACCGCCGCAGCAACGGGAACGGAAGCCCGACCGCTGCATCTCGCGCACTTCGATGCCGAGCGCCTTGAGCACATCGCGCGGCGCCTCGTACTCGCCGTTGTAACGGCCCAGGTAGCACGGGTCGTGATAGGTCACGCTGCCGCCCTTGTGCTGGCCGAGGTTGAGCTTGTTGGCCGCGATCAGTTCGGCGATGTAGGTGCTGTGGTGCTGCACCTGGTACTCGCCGCCCAAGGCACCGTACTCGTTCTTCAGCACATGGAAGCTGTGCGGGTCGCAGGTGACGATGCGCTGGAAGCGGTACTTGGCCAGGGTCTGGATGTTGCGTTTGGCCAGTTGCTGGAAGGTCGCTTCATCGCCCAGGCGCCGCGCCACGTCACCGCTGTCGCGTTCTTCCAGGCCGAGCACGGCAAAGTCCACGCCCGAGGCCTTGAGCACTTTGACGAAGGCGCGCAGGGTGCGTTGGTTGCGCATGTCGAAGGCACCATCACCGACCCAGAACAGCACCTCGGTGGTGTTCACCTCCGACAGCAGTTTCAGGTTGAGGTCGGCCGCCCAGTTCATCCGCCCGCCAGGGGCGAAGCCGCCAGGGTTGTCGGTGGCGATCAGGTTGTCCAGCACCTCGGCGCCCTTGTTCGGGGTCGCGCCTTTTTCCAGGGTGAGGTGACGGCGCATGTCGACGATGGCATCGACGTGCTCGATCATCATCGGGCACTCCTCGACGCAGGCGCGGCAGGTGGTGCACGACCACAAGGTCTCGGCGTCGACCAGGCCGTTGACGATCGGCTGGTGCGGGTGGCCGCCATGCTCGCCAATAGGTTTGCCCGGGTAAGGGCTACCGGCAAACTTGGCGTCCGTGCCACCGGCCAGGCCGATGACCATGTCCTGGATGAGTTTTTTCGGGTTCAGCGGCTGGCCTGCGGCGTAGGCCGGGCACATGGCTTCACATTTACCGCACTGCACACAGGCATCGAAACCGAGCAGCTGGTTCCAGGTGAAGTCCACCGGTTTTTCCACACCCAGCGGTGCGTTCGGGTCTTCCAGGTCCAGCGGCTTGAGGCCGGTGGAGCGGCCGCCGCCGAAGCGCTCGGCACGGCGGTGCCAGGCCAGGTGCAGGGCACCGGCGAAGGCGTGTTTCATCGGGCCGCCCCAGGTCATGCCGAAGAACAGCTCCGACACGCCCCACAGCACACCCAGGCCCAGTACGCCGACCATCACCCAGCCACCGGTGTTGGCGGGCAGGATGCCGGCCACCGGCAAGGTGGCGACGAAGAAGCTCGCGGCGAACACCAACAGGCTTTTCGGCAGCCGCATCCACGGGCCCTTGGACAGGCGCGAAGGCGGGTTGAGGCGGCGTTTGAAGACAAACAACGCGCCTGTGAACATGATCACCGTCGCCACCAGCAAGGCGTAGCCGAGGATCTTGCTCTGCAGGCCGAAGCCGTGTACCAGGATCGCCAAGGCAGCCGACAGCACGAAGCCGCCCGCCGTGGCCACGTGGGTCTTGGACATGTACTTGTCGCGCTCGACCACGTGGTGCAGGTCCACCAGGTAGCGTCGCGGCATGGCCAGCAGGCCGCCGATCAGGTTGACCTTGGACGGCCGGCCACGCCGCCACATGCGCACACGGCGCAGGGCGCCGAGCACCGCCAGGCCAAGGGCAGCGAACAGCAGAATGGGTAGAAGGGTGTTCAACATGGGAGGCTCCCACAAACAGCTGAATTCTTGCGCCCCTCTCAAAGGTGGGCGCGGACCCCTGTAGGAGCGGCCTTGCGTCGCGAAAGGGCTGCGCAGCGGCCCCGGCAATGTGTAGCACTGCTAAATGCCAGGGCCGCTACGCGACCCTTTCGCGACGCAAGGCCGCTCCTACAGGGGGGCCAGTCCCGCCCCTACAGAGGCGGTGCGATCAGAAGTCCTTGCACAGGCGCAAGGCGTCGTAGATCGCCGCATGCACGTTGCGCTGGGCCACGCAGTCGCCGATGCGGTACAGCAGGTAGCCCTCGCCCGGCTGGCTGAGGATCGGCTGCGGCTTGATGGCGAACAGCGCCTCCACATCGATCTGGCCCTTGTTGCGCGAGCCTTCCTTCAGCGCGTAGTACAGTTCTTCATCAGGCCGCACGCCGTTCTCGATCACTACCTGGTCGACCACGCGCTCTTCCTTGGCACCGGTGTACTCGTTCTCCAGCACCGCCACCAGCTTGTCGCCTTCGCGGTAGACCTTTTCCAGCATCATGTCGCCGGTCATGATCACTTCTTTCGGGTACATGCTGCGGTAGTAGGTCGGGAAGGTCGTACCACCCATGGCCACACCCGGCTTGATGTCGTCGGTGACGATCTCGACCTGGCTGCCTTTGTCGGCAATGTAGTCCGCCGCCGACATGCCGGTGAACTCACAGATGGTGTCGTACACCAGCACGTTCTTGCCCGGCGCAACCTTGCCGTCGAGCACGTCCCAGCTGCTGACCACCAGCCCTTCGGCAGCGCCCCAGTGTTCGTTCTGCTCGACGAAAGGATGGCCGCCCACCGCCAGCACGATCACGTCCGGGCGCAGGTCCTGGATGGCGTCCACGCTGGCTGCGGTGCCCAGGCGCAGGTCGACCTTCAGCCGCGCCAGCTCTAGTTGGTACCAGCGGGTGATACCGGCGATCTGGTCACGTTGCGGTGCCTTGGCAGCAATGGTGATCTGCCCGCCGATCTGGTCTTTCTTCTCGAACAGGGTCACATCATGGCCACGCTCGGCAGCCACGCGGGCGGCTTCCATGCCGGCCGGGCCGGCGCCAACCACCACCACCTTGCGTTTGACGCCGGTGGTCTTCTCGATGATGTGCGGCACACCCATGTACTCACGGGAGGTCGCGGCGTTCTGGATGCACAGTACATCCAGGCCCTGGTACTGGCGGTCGATGCAGTAGTTGGCACCGACGCACTGTTTGATCTGGTCGATCTGGCCCATCTTGATCTTGGCGATCAGGTGCGGGTCGGCCATGTGCGCACGGGTCATGCCGACCATGTCCACGTAGCCGCCTTCGAGGATGCGCGTGGCCTGGTTCGGGTCCTTGATATTCTGCGCGTGCAGCACCGGGACCTTGACCACTTCCTTGATGCCGGCCGCCAGGTGCAGGAACGGCTCCGGCGGGTAGCTCATGTTAGGGATGACGTTGGCCAGGGTGTTGTGGGTGTCGCAACCCGAGCCGACCACGCCGATGAAGTCGAGCATGCCGGTGCCATCGTAGTAGGCGGCGATCTGCTTCATGTCCTCGTGGCTGAGGCCATCGGGGTGGAACTCGTCACCACACAGGCGCATGCCCACGCAGAAGTCGTCACCGACCTCGGCGCGCACGGCCTTGAGCACTTCAAGGCCGAATTTCATGCGGCCTTCGAAGGTACCGCCCCATTCGTCGGTACGCTTGTTGACCCGCGGGCTCCAGAACTGGTCGATCATGTGCTGGTGCACGGCCGACAGTTCGACGCCGTCCAGGCCGCCCTCTTTGGCACGCCGCGCAGCCTGCGCGTAGTTGCCGATGACGCGCCAGATCTCTTCCACCTCGATGGTCTTGCAGGTGGCGCGGTGCACCGGTTCACGGATACCCGACGGCGACATCAGGGTGGGCCAGTTGAAGCCGTCCCAGCGCGAGCGACGGCCCATGTGGGTAATCTGGATCATGATCTTGGCGCCATGCTTGTGCATGGCGTCGGCCAGGTTCTGGAAGTGCGGGATGATGCGGTCGGTCGACAGGTTGACCGACGCCCACCACTCCTGCGGGCTGTCGATGGCGACGACGGACGAGCCGCCGCAGATCGCCAGGCCGATGCCGCCCTTGGCCTTCTCTTCGTAATACTTCACATAGCGGTCGGTCGTCATGCCGCCGTCAGTGGCGTAGACCTCGGCGTGCGCGGTGCTGAGCACGCGGTTGCGGATGGTCAGTTTGCCGATCTGGATCGGCTGGAACATTGCTTCGAATGCCATGACGCTATCTCCGGCTTACAACGGCTTTGTAACGAACAGGCCATCTTCGTGGCCTTCTTCCGACCCGCCGTAGACCTGTTCGGCCACGGTGCGGATCTTGCTGCCGCGGGCAGCGAGAATCTGGTCCATTGCGCCGGCGAACCAGCCGGTGAACATGTAGTCGACCTTGCGGCCAACCTTGCCGTACACGTACACGAACGCCGAGTGCTTGAGCTTGACGCTGCAGGTGCCTTTGTCCAGGTCGATGTCCTGGATCTCGAACAGGCCCCAGCCACGCTGGGACAGCCGCTTCATGTAATGCTCGAACACCGCCACGCCTTCCAGGCCATGGCATTCGGCTTCTTTCTCGCACCAGTGCCAGGCGGACTTGTAGCCGGCCTTGTAGAGGATCTCGGCATAGGCGTCAGCGCCCAGCACTTCCTCGATGCCGATGTGGTTGTTGACGAAGAAATGGCGTGGCACGTACAGCATCGGCAAGGCGTCGCTGGTCCATACACCGGTCTCGGTGTCGACTTCGATTGGCAATTGCGGGGCGATCTTGGCCATGGAAACTCAACTCCATAAAATTTTTATTGGGATGCCCCGGCGTTGCTGGCAGGGGCTTTCAGGCTTGGAGAGCGGCTTACTCGCCCCAGACATCCTTGAGGACGTTTACCCAGTTCTCGCCCATGATCTTGCGCACCACACGCTCGGAGTGGCCGCGCTTGAGCAAGGTCTCGGTGAGGTTGGGGAACTCCCCGACGGTGCGAATGCCCAGCGGGTTGATGATCTTGCCGAAATTGGTCAGGCGACGGGCATAGCCCTTGTCGTGGGTCAGGTACTCGAAGAAGTCCTGGCCGTGGCCCTGGGTGAAGTCGGTGCCGATGCCGATGGCGTCTTCACCGACGATGTTCATGGTGTATTCGATGGCTTCGGCGTAGTCGTCGATGGTCGAATCGATGCCCTTGGCCAGGAACGGCGCGAACATGGTCACGCCGACGAAACCGCCGTGGTCGGCGATGAACTTCAGCTCTTCGTCCGACTTGTTGCGCGGGTGTTCTTTCAGGCCCGACGGCAGGCAATGGGAGTAGCAGACCGGCTTCTTCGATTCGAGGATGACCTCTTCGGAGGTCTTGGAGCCGACGTGGGACAGGTCGCACATGATGCCGACGCGGTTCATCTCGGCGACGATCTCGCGGCCGAAGCCCGACAGGCCACCGTCACGCTCGTAGCAGCCGGTACCCACCAGGTTCTGGGTGTTGTAGCACATCTGCACGATGCCCACGCCCAGTTGCTTGAACACGTCCACGTAGGCGATCTGGTCTTCGAACGCGTGGGCGTTCTGGAAGCCGAAGAGGATGCCGGTCTTGCCCAGCTCTTTAGCCTTGCGGATGTCGGCGGTGGTGCGCACCGGCATGACCAGGTCACCGTTGTCGCGGATCAGCTTCTGGCTGGCGGCGATCTGGTCGACAGTGGCCTTGAAGCCTTCCCAGACCGACACCGTGCAGTTGGCCGCAGTCAGCCCGCCTTTGCGCATGTCCTCGAACAGTTCGCGATTCCATTTGGCAATGATCAGACCGTCGATGACGATGCTGTCGGCGTGAAGTTCTGCTGGGCTCATCAGGCTGTCCCCTTTTATTGACTGGGTTCTTGAGTGGTCCGCGCCTGAAGCATGTGCCGGCGCTTTGGGGCCAGCATATGCCTGCGGCCCGAGGCGCCCCGATGCAAAAACGACAGGGGGTTTGCCGAAAGCGTCAATGCGCGACAACAGGCGCTCTGCGGCGCTGTCTGGCGATGAGAGACAGTCTCGATAACGACATGTTCGAGGCTTTCATGAACATTTCGTCAGGGAGCTACCACGTCGCCTTCGGCTGAGCGAGAATCCCTGCGATTCGTCAGCCTGTTGAGGAGAAAAGGATGAAATCAATGGCATGGCTGGTACTGCTGGCCGTCGTTTCGGGCGCCCAGGCCGGTGAGGAAGAGAGCACCCCCTGCGACAACGTCGAGACCGACCAGCAGAGCTACGCGTGTGCGGCGTTCAACAAGCAGACCGCCGAGCGTGAGCTGAGGTCGGCTTACGATGACCTGACCCAGCGCATTCGCGACCAGTATGCCGACGAAGCCGACCAGGCCACCGCCTTGGTCGGGCGCATGGCGGCGGCAGAAACGCTGTGGGCACAGCTGCGCGATGCCGATTGCAAGGTCGAGACCTATGCCGAAAAGCCTGGCAGCAAAGCGTTCGAGGCAGCGTGGAATACCTGCGTGGCGCAGCGCAGTGATGACCGGTCGGAGTATTTGCAGTCCATTGGCCAGCAGTAAACCTGCACCGGCCTCATCGCGGGGCAAGCCCGCTCCCACAGGAGCTACGCGTCCCTTGGGACCATACCTATCCGTGGGAGCGGGCTTGCCCCGCGAAAAGGCCGGTATGACAACCCTCAAACCGCCCGGGCCAACCGATCCTCCCGCGGGCAGCGCTGATACCGCGCCCGGTAACAGCGGGTAAAGTACGACGCCGACTCGAACCCGCACGCCACCCCCACCTCCAGCACGCTCATGTCGGTCTGGCGCAACAGCTGCCGCGCCTTGTCCAGCCGCAAGCGCAGGTAAAAGCCACTGGGCGTGTCATCCAGGTGCAGGCGAAACAGCCGCTCCAACTGGCGCCGCGTCACCTGCACGGTATCGGCCAGCAGTTGGGTATTGAGCGGCTGCTCGGTGTTGCGCTCCATCTCGCCGATCACCTTCACCAGCTTCTTGTTGCTGATGCCATAACGGCTGGCGATCTGCATGCGCTGGTGGTCCTGTCGCGGGCGGATACGCCCGAGCACGAACTGCTCCGACACCTGCACCGCCAACTCACTGCCGTGTGCCTGCCCAATCAGGTCGAGCATCAGGTCGATCGAGGCAGTGCCGCCGGCACAGGTGATACGCCGCCGGTCGATCTCGAACAGCTCCTGGGTCGCCTGCAGGCTCGGGTAGCGCTCCTTGAAGGCTTCCAGCGCCTCCCAGTGCACCGTGGCCCGGTGGCCGTCGAGCAGGCCGGCCTCGGCCAGCACCACCGCACCGGTATCGATACCGCCGAGGATGACCCCCTCGTGATCCAGACGGCGTAGCGCCTGCTGCAGTGGCGGGCCGAAGCAGGCCAACGGCTCGAAACCGGCGACGATCAGCACAATGGCGCCCGCCTCACCAGCGCCCAGCGCCGCATCGGCGTTCACCGACATCCCATTGCTGGCCTGCACCGCCCCGCCGTCCAGGCTGAGCACGCACCAGCGATACAACGGGCCGCGAAAGCGGTTGGCCACGCGCAGCGGCTCCAGGGCACTGATGAAGCCCATCGCCGAAAACCCCGGCAGCAGCAGGAAGTGAATGGTATCCGCCATCGAATGCTCCACAAGAGAGGTGGTCGCCAGGGTGCAAGTGTTGGTCGCCAGGGTGCGATTTTCCACCCCGCCAGCGGCGTAGTTTAAGCAAACGGTCCGCAGAGGCCGCCCACCATAACAATATGCACTGCCGATGGAGAGCCACCATGCACAGCTTGATCCGCCGCAGCCTGTTGACCCTTGCCGTGAGCAGCATCGCCTCTACCCCGCTTTTTGCCGCCGAGCCCGCCGCCTGCCAGAACGTGCGCCTGGGCGTGGTCAACTGGACCGACGTCATCGCCACCAGCGCCATGGCCCAGGTGCTGCTCGACGGCCTGGGTTACCAGACCAAGCAGACCAGCGCTTCGCAGCAGATCATCTTTGCCGGTATCCGCGATAAACGCCTGGATATGTTCCTGGGTTACTGGAACCCGATCATGACCCAGACCATCACCCCGTTCATCGACGCCAAGCAGGTGAAGGTGCTCGACAAGCCGAGCCTGGAAGATGCCCGGGCAACCCTGGCAGTGCCCAAATACCTGGCCGACAAGGGTTTGAAGACCTTCGCCGACATCCACAAGTACGAAAAGGAGCTGGGTGGAAAAATCTACGGCATCGAGCCAGGCTCGGGCGCCAATACCCAGATCAAGGCGATGATCGCCAAGAACCAGTTCGGCCTGGGCAAGTTCCAGCTGGTCGAGTCCAGCGAAGCCGGCATGCTCGCTGCGGTCGACCGCGCCGTGCGGCGCAAGGAGGCGGTGGTGTTTTTCGGCTGGGCGCCGCACCCGATGAACGTGAATATCGACATGGCCTACCTGGGTGAGAGCCAAGGCGCCCTCGGCCCTGACGAAGGCCGGGCCACGGTGTGGACGGTGACCGCGCCGGACTACGCCGAGCGCTGCCCCAACGCCCACCGCCTGCTGGCTAACCTGACGTTCAGCGCCGAGGACGAGAGCCGCATGATGCAACCGCTGCTCGACCACAAGGATGCACTGGCGTCGGCCCGCCAGTGGCTCAAGGACCACCCTGAAGACAAGGCCCGCTGGCTTGAGGGTGTGACCACCTTCGACGGCAAGCCGGCGGCGGACAACCTCAAGCTTACTGCCAACTGACAGGCCCATTCGCGGGGCAAGCCCGCTCCCACAGGATGTCCACTGAATCAGGGCCGCGCGCATCCTGTGGGAGCGGGCTTGCCCCGCGAAAAAGCCAACACCGATCTCATAAGGAACCGCCATGAACCACGACGTCATCATCACCTGCGCCCTCACCGGCGCCGGCGACACCGCCTCGAAAAGCCACTTGGTCCCGGTCACCCCCAAGCAGATCGCCGAGTCCGCCGTAGAAGCCGCAAAAGCCGGCGCCACCGTGGTCCACTGCCACGTCCGCGACCCGCAAACCGGTCGCTTCAGCCGCGACGTGAACCTCTACCGCGAAGTCATGGAACGCATCCGCGAAGCCGACGTGGACATCATCGTCAACCTCACCGCCGGCATGGGCGGCGACCTGGAAATCGGCCCGGGCGAATCGCCCATGGAATTTGGCCCTGGCACCGATCTGATCGGCCCGCTGGAACGCCTGGCCCATGTCGAAGCCCTGCTGCCGGAAATCTGCACGCTCGACTGCGGCACGCTCAACTTCGGCGATGGCAATTCCATTTATGTTTCCACCCCTGCGCAGCTGCGCGCTGGGGCCAAGCGCATTACCGAACTGGGGGTGAAGGCCGAACTGGAAATCTTCGACACCGGCCACCTGTGGTTCGCCAAGCAGATGATCAAGGAAGGTCTGCTCGAAGACCCGTTGTTCCAGCTGTGCCTGGGCATCCCGTGGGGCGCACCGGCAGACACCACGACCATGAAGGCCATGGTCGACAACCTGCCCGCCAACGTCACTTGGGCCGGCTTCGGCATCGGCCGCATGCAGATGCCGATGGCGGCCCAGGCCGTGCTGCTCGGCGGCAACGTGCGCGTTGGGCTGGAAGACAACCTGTACCTGGACCGCGGCGTACTGGCCAGCAACGGCCAACTGGTCGAGCGCGCGGTGGAGATCATCTCCCGCCTCGGTGCCCGTGTCCTGACCCCGGCCGAGGGCCGGGCAAAAATGAACCTCGAACGCCGCTGACCCCCTCTGGAGACCGATATGCCATTCATCACCAAGATCAACACCTTCGCCGCCCTGGGCAGTGGCGTGATCGGCAGCGGCTGGGTTGCCCGCGCCCTCGCCCACGGGCTCGATGTGGTCGCCTGGGACCCGGCACCGGGCGCCGAACAGGCCCTGCGCCAACGCATCGCCAACGCCTGGCCGGCGCTGGAAAAACAAGGCCTGGCACCGGGTGCATCGCAAGATCGATTGAAGTTCGTCAGCACCATCGAGGCGTGCGTGCGCGATGCCGATTTCATCCAGGAAAGCGCCCCAGAACGCCTGGACCTCAAGCTCGACCTGCACGCCAAGATCAGCGCGGCGGCCAAGCCGAACGCGATCATCGGCTCCAGTACTTCGGGGCTGCTGCCCAGCGAATTCTATGAGTCCTCGACCCACCCCGAACGTTGCGTGGTCGGCCACCCGTTCAACCCGGTGTACCTGCTGCCATTGGTAGAAATCGTCGGTGGCCGCGACACCGCGCCAGAGGCGATCGAGGCGGCGAAAACCATCTACACCGCCCTGGGCATGCGCCCGCTGCATGTGCGCAAGGAAGTGCCCGGTTTTATCGCCGACCGCCTGCTCGAAGCGCTGTGGCGCGAGGCGCTGCACCTGGTCAACGACGGCGTGGCGACCACCGGCGAGATCGACGATGCCATCCGCTTTGGCGCCGGCCTGCGCTGGTCGTTCATGGGCACCTTCCTCACCTACACCCTGGCCGGTGGCGACGCCGGCATGCGTCACTTCATGGCCCAGTTCGGCCCCGCCCTGCAACTGCCGTGGACCTACCTGCCGGCACCGGAGCTGACCGACAAACTGATCGACGATGTAGTGGACGGTACCTCGGAGCAGTTAGGCGAGCGCAGCATCGCCGCGCTGGAGCGCTATCGTGATGACACCCTGCTGGCGGTGCTGGAGGCAGTGAAGACCAGCAAAGCCGCACATGGCATGGCCTTTGGCGATTGAGGAGCAAGCAATGCCCGCACTGATCACCTACCGCACCCCAGTCCAGGAGGACTGGGTCGATTACAACGGGCACCTGCGCGATGCCTATTACCTGTTGATCTTCAGCTATGCCACCGATGCGCTGATGGAGCGTATTGGCCTGGACGCCGATGCGCGAGACCAGAGTGGGCATTCATTGTTCACCCTCGAAGCGCACATCAATTACCTGCATGAGGTAAAGCTCGGCAGCGAAGTGTGGGTGCAGACGCAGATCATCGGCTTCGATAAAAAGCGCCTGCACCTCTATCACAGCCTGCATCGCTCAGGGTTCGACGAGGCGCTGGCAGCCAGCGAACAGATGCTGTTGCATGTGGACCTGGCGGGGCCGAAAGCGGCCCCTTTTGGCGATAACAGCGTTGCTTCACTAGAGACCCTGGTAGGTCAACAACACGATGCCCCCCCTGCTGATTTTGTCGGTAGGGCCATACACATGTAAGGGCGTTGTTACCGCGAAGGTCGCGGCGTGATTGAAGTGTGGCCTGCCGGACGCGGCGCGTGTGGACTCACTTGGAAGCCCTGCCTTCCAGGAGTTCAATCCGGGTCACTTTGCGCTGCAGGTCATTAGGGTAGGGCACGATGTCCATCCCCTCCGGGACCTCCTGGCCATCCCTAGCGAGAGAACGAATATCGAAGTCACCTATATAATAGTGACTTACATAGGTATGCCAGGCGAGCGCGTTACCAACCCGCAGGGTCTTTCCAGGCGTGATGTTGCGCACGCTGACCGAACGAACCTTGTAATTCCAAGCCAAGCCACAGACGTTCGCAATAAACGTGGTACGGACCCCAGCAGGTAACGCGAACGCGCAACGGTCACCTTGCATATTAAAGTTATCAAATACGGTTACCTGAACGTCAACGACCGGCATCGGCGGATAGGTATTCTCGACCGCTTCTCTGCGCTCGTTGAAAACCCGTGCGACATCATGATGTTCGAACGTCCCCATCCTCACGCCGTCGTAATAAAGCATGGGGTTGGAAAAATAGGGAATTGCGCCCCAGGTCGTCACCATGATCGTATGAAATTTCGGATTGTCATGAGCATAACCATGATTGTAGCCAGCGCCTGGGTTGCCCCCCCAACCATGCCCAGCGCCCAAATGGTGACCGAATTCATGAGCCAGTACCTGCGGGTGGCCTACGATAGAGTAACCGCCGCCGGCGACTTCGCCACCTGTCCCGGCGTAAGACGTATATAAACTTACCAAATCGGCACGGAGGCGTTCGCGTGCGGTCACAACCTGTCGGTTCAATTCACGACCGGCGGTCCTGAAGTCTGCAAACTGCTCTCCCCCCGTTTTATTGCCTTCGGCGTAATCGGGGTCAATAAAGCCTGCAAGTTCAAAGGTAATCGGAACCCGAGAATTGATCATCGCCTGATTTGCGTTCTGCATGCCCTGCGCCAATTGCGCTCTGTAGGTGGGCGTTACCCTGCGGCGCTCATTGGTGGTGAAAAAAAGCACACGAATTACGCTGTGCGCTGATTGCGCCGGCTTGCCCACGGACTCACCCAGAACCCGATTATCCAAGTTTGCAATAGCATCGGTTTCAGGCGGCAATTTGGCCTCATCTACCTTAACCAAAACATGATGCCCAGCCCCCACAGACTCCAAACGATACAGCTGCCCGTCCACATGCAAGGTGCCTACCAGTTGATCACCCTCACGGACCAGAGATATCCAGGTGAAAGGGTCAAAATCAACACCCGAGCTGGAAGTGGCAGCCTGACTGTGTTGCGTTGACACATCACCTACCCAACCCGACATACCTGGGGCTGGCGGATCAGCACGCCTCAACGTGAACTCTATCGTCTTGTCGTTGCCCACCGGAACGCGCAACGTCCTGGTGTGGGCGGATATCAAGGAAGCATTGACCTTGATGGCCTGGACTTGCTGAGTAGACGGGTCGTTCAGCAACATGGCCAGAGAGGGATAGATGCCAGGTGCCTTCTGGAGCGTTTGCAGATCGTCTGAGGCCACTTCGAACAACAGAGGGGATTGGGTTTCGGGCGTCGTGATCGGAGCGGAAGAAGAAACACAGCCTGCCAATAACGAAGTACTCAGCACTATTAACAACGCTGCACAAAACCCTGTGTTCATGACGCCACCTCGATGCGTGAGAGTTGGCAACATTTAGGGGGTATTTGGCGGGCCCGACAACTAGCAAATTTGTCAGGTCGCTGGAAAAAATAACCCCGGAAAGCCGTGAGCATCCGGGGCCAAGAGCGAGCAACATCCACTGTGAACGAGCGAGGGTGACCAAACCCTCCGTTGCGGTAGATGGCTTGAGTGTGCGCACTTCATGGCGGGGAGATTTAGCCGTAAACGACCTGTTCTTAGCCAAAGCAGTCATGCCGACATTCTGTGGTTGCGGCCCTGTCGCAGGGGACACAGAATCGGTCGTAAATCACAGCAGCACTCTCTTAGCGATAAAAGGGACAACAGCCATGATGCATGCGGATTTGATTGATCAGGACGACCTCGCCGGCCACTTGCGCGCGCGCGGTTTCGAGATTCCCGCCGGGGCCAGTGCCGAGCAGGCTTGCGAGGCGGTGGTGCGCGGTTTGACCGAGCCTAATGCACGGGCGCTGAAGGGCATGGTCGAGCAGATGTATACCGGGAGCGCGACGATCCTGCCGGCGGTGCGCCAGGCGATCGATAAACAGCTATTGCCAGCCTTGGCGAGCTTCAACAACCGGGGCTGAAACATCACTTTGCAGGGTCTCTACCGGCCCCTTCGCGGCGATTCGACGCGAAGGGGCCGGTGCCGTATCAGAGCCTTACACTGGCAAACGTCGACTCGTTGCGCGCCTGGCTCAAAGCCGCCAACGGGCCGCTATGCGGTGCCAAGGTCAAGGCCTGCGGGATCGGCATCATCGCTACCTGCTGGGCCGTGTTGGAGCCCACGCGCTCATCACGCGGCGGGATGCCAAAGTACTCGCGGTAGCACTTGGAGAAGTGCGGCGTGGAGACAAAGCCGCACACCGAAGCCACTTCGATGATCGACATCGGCGTCTGCTTGAGCAACTGCCGTGCGCGGATCAGGCGCAGCTTCAGGTAGTAGCGCGACGGCGAGCAGTGCAGGTACTTCTGGAACAGCCGCTCGAGCTGGCGCCGCGACACCGCCACATACACCGCCAATTCGTCGAGGTCGATCGGCTCCTCGAGGTTGGCCTCCATCAGCGCGACGATTTCCTGCAGCTTCGGCTGGTTGGTGCCGAGCATGTGCTTGAGCGGCACACGCTGGTGATCCTGCTCGTTGCGAATGCGCTCGTAGACGAACATCTCGGAAATCGCCGCCGACAGCTCACGGCCGTGATCGCGGCTGATCAGGTGCAGCATCATGTCCAGCGGCGCGGTGCCGCCAGAGCTGGTGAAGCGGTTACGGTCGAGGGTGAACAAACGGGTGCTCATGTTCACCCGCGGGTAGGCCTCCTGCATGGCCGCCAGGCATTCCCAGTGCACGCTGCAATCGAAACCGTCGAGCAGCCCGGCGCAGGCCAGTGCCCAACTGCCGGTGCACACGGCGCCCAGGCGACGCGACTGACGGGCCTGCGCCTGTAGCCAGGTGACGTGTTCACGGGTGACGGTGCGCTGGATGCCGACGCCACCGCAGACGATCACCGTGTCGATTGGCGGTGCGCTGTGCATGGCCGCATCGGGGGTGATCTGCAGGCCATCGCTGGCCCAGACCTGGCCGCCATCGACGGTCAGGGTGTGCCAGCGGTAAAGCTCGCGGCCAGAAAGCTGGTTGGCCATGCGCAGCGGCTCGACGGCCGATGCCAGGGAAATGAGGGTGAAGTTGTCCAGTAGAAGAAACCCGATGGACTGGGGGGCTGTGCGGTTCTGGGTTGGGGTCCCGGAGGTGTACGACGTCATCGCGATTTCTCCTCACACAAATGCAGGGTGTGCCTCAGGCGGGCACTGATTTCTTGTTATGGCCCCTGTTTCGTGTTGCAGGGGCTTGTAACCAAACACAACGCAAACGCCGTGCCGGAACTTGAACGGCTATCCGAAAAAACCTGAAAACGACGCCTTCATCAGGCAAATCAGGCCCTTCGATCACGCCGGTCAAACTTCCAGAACCGGCGTACTAGGCGTGCTACGTGTAACTGCTGAGCACTTTGGTGACAGATGCCCCGGGGGTTGCCCAGAAACGACACTCTTAAGTGTCACCGACAATGCCCACACTCATCGCGACATCTGACGGCCGGTCATACACAAACGCCCCATAACGGGGCGTCGTGCTGCCATCAGAGCGAGATTAGCGCATCAGCATTCGATCGCGCTGACGGCCAGGCCGCCACGCGAAGTCTCTTTGTACTTGTCGTGCATGTCGGCGCCCGTATCGCGCATGGTGCGGATCACCTGGTCGAGCGAAATGAAGTGTTCGCCGTCGCCGCGCAGGGCCATCTGCACCGCGTTGATTGCCTTCACCGCAGCAATCGCGTTGCGCTCGATGCACGGCACCTGCACCAGGCCACCGACCGGGTCGCAGGTCAGCCCAAGGTTGTGTTCCAGGGCGATTTCGGCGGCGTTTTCCAGTTGTGCCGGCGTGGCCCCCAACACTTGGGCAAGGCCTGCAGCAGCCATGGCGCACGCCGAACCGACCTCGCCCTGGCAGCCGACTTCGGCACCGGAAATCGAAGCGTTCTTCTTGCACAGGATGCCCACCGCTGCGGCCCCGAGGAAGAAGTCGGTCACACTCGACTCATCCACCGCATCACTGAAGCGCATGTAGTAGTGCAACACTGCCGGGATGATGCCGGCCGCCCCGTTGGTAGGCGCGGTGACCATGCGCCCGCCGGCGGCGTTCTCTTCGTTGACCGCCAGGGCGAACAGGTTGACCCACTCCATGGCGCTCAGCGTCGAGCCGATTACATTAGGTTTGCCGACCTCCTGCAAACTGCGGTGCAGCTTGGCGGCGCGGCGGCGTACGTTGAGGCCTCCGGGCAGCGTGCCTTCGTACTTCAAGCCGTTGCTGACGCAGTCCTGCATGGCTTGCCAGAGCGTGCGCAGGCCGGCGTGGATCTCTGCCTCGGTGCGCCAGACCTTCTCGTTGGCCATCATCAATTGCGACACGCTGAGGTCGTTTTGCTTGCACAGCCGCAGCAGCTCGTCGGCGCTGTTGAAATCGTAAGGCAACACCGTCTGGTCGGCATCCAGCACGCCACTGGCGGCCTGGGCGGCATCCACCACGAAACCGCCACCTACCGAGTAGTAGGTGTCACGGTGCAGCTCGCCCTGCGCGCCCTCGGCGACCAGGGTCATGGCATTGGGGTGGTACGGCAGGTTCTCGTCCAGCAGCAGCATGTCGCGGGCCCAGACGAACTCGATGGGCAGGCGGCCGTCCAGCAGCAGGGTGTTGGTTTCGCGCAGGTCGGCAATGCGTGGGACGATCTGGGTCGGGTCGATAGCGTCAGGCCAGTCGCCCATCAGGCCCATGATGGTGGCGTTGTCGGTACCGTGGCCGATGCCGGTGGCCGAGAGTGAACCGTAGAGCCGCACCTCGATGCGCTTGACCTGTTCCAGTTCGCCGCGCTCACGCAGCCCCTGGACAAACAGAGCGCCAGCACGCATGGGGCCGACGGTGTGGGAGCTGGAAGGCCCGACACCGATCTTGAACAGGTCGAACACGCTGATGGCCATTGTCGAATCACCTCTTGCTGGGCTTGTCTCTGCGCGCCATGCGCAGGGCGGGGCAACTGCTAGGCTGAAGCTGCGAGCCGCCATGAATGCACGCATCATCGGGCTTTTGCCTACCCCCTCGCCGTCTGCAACCGACGTACTTTTGTCCAGCTGCGCCGCGCTGTTTTTACCTGAGGTGCTGCCACCATTACGCCGCTTTCCAGTGGCCGGGTGACGCAAAAACGCGGCCGAGGGGGTGGAAAAATCCATATGCGACATCGCCCGTACTGGATACGACCCGTTGCGTACTGGATACGACCCCACCAGTAGGCGATTGCCCGGCGCTGGAGGATTATCGAAAGCGACTCGTAAAGCACGGCCACGCAACCTGCCCTCTGCAGGCCTGGTCGACCGGACCTTCAGAAAGCCCGGCGACCCATGCGAACCCGAAGACAAAATCTCAGGAGTCCATCCATGAAAGGTTCACCCTCGCTGTTGCTGGTTGCGTTGTTGTCCGCACCGATACTGGCCCAGGCCGCCGAGCCTGAGCAGTGCCAGACGGTACGTTTTTCCGATGTCGGCTGGACCGACATCACCGTGACGACAGCCACCACAAGCGTTGTGCTCGAAGCCCTGGGTTACAAGACCCACACCACCATGATCTCGGTACCGGTGACCTACAAGTCGCTGGCCACCGGCAAGGACCTGGACGTGTTTCTCGGCAACTGGATGCCGACCATGGAGAACGACATCAAGCAGTACCGCGACGCCGGCACCGTCGAGACCGTGCGCGCCAACCTGGAAAACGCCAAGTACACCCTGGCCGTACCCCAGGCGCTGTACGACAAGGGCCTGAAGGATTTTGCCGACATCCCCAAGTTCAAGCAGGAACTGGACGGCAAGATCTACGGCATCGAACCGGGCAACGACGGCAACCGCACCATCCAGAGCATGATCGACAAGAACGCCTTCGGCCTGAAGGACGCCGGTTTCAAGATCGTGCAATCCAGCGAAGCAGGCATGCTGTCGCAGGTTGACCGGGCGCAGAAACGTGGCGAGTCGTTGGTGTTCCTGGGCTGGGAACCGCACCCGATGAACACCCGCTTCAAGATGCAGTACCTGACCGGCGGGGACGACTACTTTGGCCCCGATTTCGGCAAGGCAACCGTATTGACCAACACCCGCAAGGGCTACGTGCAGGAATGCAGCAACGTTGGCCAACTGCTCAAGAACCTGTCGTTCGAGCTCAAGGATGAAAGCACCATGATGGGCTATGTCCTGGACGACAAGATGAAACCCGAAGCAGCCGCCAAGAAGTGGCTCAAAGACAACCCCGGCAAGCTGGATACCTGGCTGGCCGGCGTGACCACCGTTGATGGCAAACCCGGCCTTGAGGCGGCCAAGGCCAAGCTCGCGCAATAACGAACCACGCAATAGCGCTACCTCGGGGCGGGACCGTGCCCGCCCCGGACTGATTTCAATCTTTGCAGGTGGAAGCTCGCTATCATGCTTATCGATCAGAAAATACCCCTGGGCCAGTACATCGCGTCGTTCGTCGAATGGCTGACCCAGAATGGCGCCGATTACTTCGATGCCATCGCGCAAGGCCTGGAGTTCATGATTCATGGCGTCACCAGCGCCCTGACCTGGTTCAACCCATTCGTCCTCATCGCCCTGTTCGCCGCCCTGGCGCACCTCATCCAGCGCAAGTGGGCGCTGACCGCATTCGTCGCCCTGTCGTTCCTGCTGATCCTCAACCTGGGCTACTGGCAGGAGACCATGGAAACCCTGGCGCAGGTGACATTCGCCACGGTGGTCTGCGTGGCCTTCGGTGTGCCGCTGGGCATCCTCGCCGCGCATAAACCGATGTTCTATACCGCCATGCGCCCGGTGCTCGACCTGATGCAGACGGTGCCAACCTTCGTTTACCTGATCCCGACCCTGACCCTGTTCGGCCTGGGCGTGGTCCCGGGGCTGATCTCGACGGTGGTGTTCGCCATTGCCGCGCCGATTCGCCTCACCTACCTGGGCATCTGCGATGTGCCACAAGAGCTGCTCGACGCCGGCAAGGCCTTTGGCTGCTCGCGTCGCCAGCTGCTGACCCGCATCGAACTGCCGCACGCGATGCCGAGCATCGCCGCCGGTGTGACCCAGTGCATCATGCTGTCGCTGTCGATGGTGGTGATCGCGGCCCTGGTGGGCGCCGATGGCCTGGGCAAACCTGTGGTCAACGCACTGAACACCGCCGATATCTCCCTGGGCTTCGAAGCGGGCCTGGCGATCGTGCTGCTGGCGATCATGCTCGACCGTATCTGCAAGCAACCGGAAGTCACGGTAAGGGGTGAAGCATGAGCATCATTCGTTTCGAAGACGTCGACGTCATCTTCTCCAATAAACCGCGCGAGGCACTTTCGCTGCTCGACCAGGGCAAGACCCGTGAGCAGATCCTCAAGCAGACCGGCCTGGTGGTGGGTGTCGAAAAAGCCAACCTGGACATCGAGAAAGGCGAGATCTGCGTGCTCATGGGCTTGTCCGGTTCGGGCAAGTCGAGCCTGCTGCGCTGCATCAACGGCCTGAACACCGTCAGCCGCGGCAAGCTGTTCGTCGAGCATGAAGGCAAGCACATCGACATTGCCCACTGCACCCCGGCAGAGCTGAAGATGATGCGCACCAAGCGCATCGCCATGGTGTTCCAGAAGTTCGCCCTGATGCCCTGGCTGACCGTGCGCGAGAACATCAGCTTTGGCCTGGAGATGCAGGGCCGCCCAGAGAAGGAGCGGCGCAAGCTGGTTGACGAGAAGCTCGAACTGGTGGGCCTGACCCAATGGCGCAACAAGAAGCCCGATGAGCTGTCGGGTGGCATGCAGCAGCGTGTGGGCCTGGCCCGGGCGCTGGCGATGGATGCCGACATCCTGCTGATGGACGAACCGTTCTCGGCGCTCGACCCGCTGATCCGCCAGGGCCTGCAGGACGAACTGCTGGAGCTGCAACGCAAGCTGAACAAGACCATCGTGTTCGTCAGCCACGACCTGGACGAAGCGCTGAAACTGGGCAGCCGTATCGCGATCATGAAGGACGGCCGGATCATCCAGTACAGCAAGCCCGAGGAGATCGTGCTCAACCCCGCGGACGACTATGTGCGCACCTTCGTTGCCCACACCAACCCGCTCAACGTGCTGTGCGGGCGCAGCCTGATGCGCAGCCTGGACAACTGCAAACGGGTCAATGGGTCGGTGTGCCTGGACCCGGGTATCGACTCATGGCTGGACATTGGCGAAGGCGGCTTGCTCAAACGTGCACGCCAAGGCCAGAACGGCCTGGATATGCAGAATTGGGCGCCAGGGCAGAATGTAGAACTGCTGGAGCGCAGGCCTACGGTGGTGCACGCCGATATCGGCATGCGTGAGGCGCTGCAGATTCGTTATCAGACGGGCAACAAGCTGGTGCTGCAGGATAACGACAAGGTGGTGGGGATTCTTGGGGATACCGAGCTTTATCACGCGTTGTTGGGCAAGAACCACGGGTGATGCTGTTGGGGCCGCTGTGCGGCCCTTTCGCGACGCAAGGCCGCGCCTACAGGGACTGCGCTGCTCATGAACCTGTGGGAGCGGGCTTGCCCCGCGAATGGGCTGCAAAGCAGCCCCAATCAATGGATCAGCGAACGACGATCCCGCGCGAAGCCATGTAGGCCTTGGCCTCCGGCACCGTGTACTCGCCAAAGTGGAAGATACTGGCCGCCAGCACCGCACTGGCATGCCCTTCCACAATCCCGTCAGCCAGGTGCTGCAGGTTACCCACCCCACCCGAAGCAATCACCGGAATCCCCAGCGCATCGCTGATGGCCCGGGTAACCCCCAGGTCAAAGCCGTTCTTCATGCCGTCCTGGTCCATGCTGGTCAGCAGGATCTCGCCGGCACCCAGGCCTTCCATCTTCTTCGCCCACTCCACGGCATCCAACCCGGTCGGCTTGCGCCCGCCGTGGGTGAAGATTTCCCAGCGCGGTGCTTCACCGGGTGCGGACACCTTCTTGGCATCGATGGCGACCACGATGCACTGCGAACCGAAACGGTCTGCCGCCTCGCCCACGAACTCCGGGTTGAACACTGCGGCGGTGTTGATCGAGACCTTGTCGGCACCGGCGTTGAGCAGGTTACGGATGTCCTGCACAGTGCGCACGCCACCGCCCACGGTCAGCGGGATGAACACCTGGCTGGCCATGCGCTCGACGGTATGCAGCGTGGTATCGCGGCCATCGACGCTGGCGGTGATGTCGAGGAAGGTGATTTCGTCGGCACCCTGCTCGTTGTAGCGACGGGCGATTTCCACCGGGTCGCCGGCATCACGGATGTTCTCGAACTTGACGCCCTTGACCACACGGCCGTTGTCCACGTCCAGGCAAGGGATGATGCGTTTAGCTAAAGCCATGACTTCTCCTGGAACGGCAGCTTCAAGCTTCGAGCTTCAAGCTGCAAGAGAACAGCCTATCGCGGTCTGGCCTTTCTCTTGCGGCTTACAGCTTACAGCTTGCCGCTGCTCTTAATAGTTGTCGCAGAAGGCCTGGGCCTCGGCGACATCGAGGGTGCCTTCGTAGATGGCACGGCCGGTGATGGCGCCGATGATGCCTGGGGCCTTGGCGTCCAGCAGGGCCTTGATATCGCCCAGGTTGTGGATGCCGCCGGACGCGATCACCGGAATGCGCGTGGCTTCGGCCAGGGCTTTGGTGAAGGGCACGTTGCAGCCCTGCATCATGCCGTCCTTGGCGATGTCGGTATAGACGATCGCCGACACACCATCGGCCTCGAAGCGCTTGGCCAGGTCGATGACCTGAACAGTGCTGACTTCAGCCCAGCCGTCGGTGGCAACGAAGCCGTCCTTGGCGTCCAGGCCAACGATGACCTTGCCCGGGAACGCCTTGCAGGCCTCGGCAACGAACGCTGGCTGCTTGACCGCCTTGGTGCCGATGATGACGTAGCTGACACCCGCCTTGACGTAGTGCTCGATGGTTTCCAGCGAGCGGATGCCGCCGCCGATCTGGATCGGCAGGGTCGGGTAACGCTTGGCGATGGCGGTCACCACTTCGCCGTTGACCGGCTGGCCTTCGAAGGCGCCGTTGAGGTCGACCAGGTGCAGGCGGCGGCAGCCACCCTCGACCCACTTGGCGGCCATGCTCACCGGGTCGTCGGAAAATACCGTGGAGTCTTCCATGCGGCCCTGGCGCAGGCGCACGCAAGCACCGTCCTTCAGATCGATAGCGGGGATAATCAGCATCTTGGGAACCTGTCTATTTGTTGGGTTTCAGGGCTTCTCGAGTGCCCACAGGTCGCTCTCGATGCTCTCGAACCGCTCCTTGAGGTGCAGCTGAACATCGGCAATCGCCCTGTTGTAGTAATGGGGTGCAATCTCTTTGCTGAACAGGTCGAGGACCTCGGCCACTTCGAACGAGCCCAGCTGCAACTCGAAACGGTCTTCGAGAAAGCGCTTGAGGGTGTCGAGCGCCTCGCGCTCCTGCTCGGCGGCCAGGGTGATGACCGGGGCCTTGGTCTTCGCTCTGCTCATTTACCAGCGCCCGTCCCAGGCGACGAAGTTCTGCAGCAACTGCAGGCCATGGGTATGGCTCTTCTCCGGGTGGAACTGCACGGCAAAGCGCGAACCGTCGGCCAGCGCGGCGGCGAAGTCGACGCCATAGTGGCCGCGACCGACCACCTGGGCCGGCTTGCCAGCATCGATGTAGTAGCTGTGCACGAAGTAGAAGCGCGCGCGGTCAGGGATGTCGTGCCACAACGGGTGATGGATGGTCTGGCTGACTTCGTTCCAGCCCATGTGCGGCACCTTCAGGTGCTCGCCATCTTCTTGCAGGCCCTTGCCGAAGAAACGCACCTGGCCGGGGAACAGGCCGATGCAGTCGACGCCGTTGTTTTCTTCGCTGTGTTCGAGCAGCGCTTGCATGCCGACACAGATGCCCAGAAACGGGCGGTCCTGGCTGACCTCGCGCACCAGGCTGTCAAAGCCCAGGCGGCGGATTTCGGCCATGCAGTCGCGTATCGCACCCACGCCAGGGAACACCACACGGTCGGCCTCGCGGATCACCGCAGCGTCGCTGGTAACCAGGACTTTGCCAGCACCGACGTGCTCGAGTGCCTTGGCCACCGAGTGCAGGTTGCCCATGCCATAGTCGATTACGGCTACCGTTTGCATTTACAGGCATCCCTTGGTGGAAGGCATCTGCCCGGCCATGCGCTCGTCCAGCTCCACGGCCATGCGCAGGGCGCGACCGAAGGCCTTGAACACGGTCTCGATCTGGTGGTGAGTGTTGTGGCCACGCAGGTTGTCGATGTGCAGGCTCACCAAGGCGTGGTTGACGAAGCCCTGGAAGAACTCCTGGAACAGGTCGACATCGAAGCCGCCGACGCTGGCGCGGGTGTACGGCACATGCATCTGCAGGCCTGGGCGGCCGGAAAAATCGATGACCACGCGCGACAGCGCTTCATCCAGCGGGACATAGGCGTGGCCGTAGCGGCGGATGCCTTTCTTGTCACCGATGGCCTGGGCGAATGCCTGGCCCAGGGTGATACCGACGTCTTCGACGGTATGGTGATCGTCGATGTGCAGGTCACCCTTGCACTCGATGTCCAGATCGATCAGCCCATGCCGGGCGATCTGGTCGAGCATGTGTTCAAGGAAAGGCACACCGATATCAAATCGGGCCTTGCCGCTGCCATCTAGGTTGATCGAGGCCTTTACCTGGGTTTCCAGGGTATTGCGCTCGACGGAAGCCTTACGTTCGACCATCACCAGCTCCGCAAAATCATTGGGCGAAAAGGGTTCCATTATAGGCCCAGAACGCGCCAGCTTGAAACGCGGATGACATATGGCAGGGCAAGCAATTGCGGGGGCCGGATGCTGTTACAGGTCTATACAAGCAGGGATCCTGGGGCTGCTTTGCAGCCCCAGGCCCACCCTCAATGGAACAGCACAGCCGTCTTCTGCAGGGTAATCCACACGCCCCACGCCAACGGCACTACCACCGCCGCCCAAGCCAGCAGTACCCACGGCAAGCTCCCGGGCGCCGCATGCCACTCCAGCGACCGCGCACCCTCGGCGCCCTTGTCATGGCTCAACGCACGTTCGGCAGCCAGTTGCGCGTCGCTCATGAAGTACTTGTCTGCCACCGGCCGAATCAGCATGTTGCAGATGAACCCCAGCACCAGCAGCCCAGAGAGGATGTAAAGGGTCATGTCGTAAGCCGCCGCCCGTTCCACGCCCGCCGCCAGCTGAGACTCACGCAGGTAGGTGATCAGCACCGGCCCAAGCACACCCGCCGCCGCCCAGGCGGTCAGCAGGCGCCCATGAATCGCACCGACCATCTGTGTGCCGAACAGGTCGGCCAGGTACGCCGGCACCGTGGCAAAGCCACCGCCGTACATCGACAGGATGATGCAGAACGCCGCCACGAACAGCGCCACGTTGCCCAGGTGGCCCATGTTCGGCACCAGGCTGTAGAGGCCAACGCCCAGGGCGAAGAAGGCGAAGTAGGTGTTTTTGCGCCCGATGTAGTCAGAGAACGATGCCCAGAAGAAGCGCCCGCCGATGTTGAACAGGCTCAGCAAGCCGGTGAAACCTGCGGCGATCGCTGCAATCTGCGCCAGCTGCGCGGCATTCAACTCGCTGAAACGCAGCTCGTTGCCCAGCAACTTGCCGGCGAACACTTCCTGCAACAGCGGCGACGCCATGCCGAGAATACCGATGCCCGCCGAGACGTTCAGGCACAGCACCAACCACACCAGTGCGAACTGCGGGGTTTTCCAGGCAACGCTGACGTGCACATGGCGGTCGGTGACCATGCCATTGCCGGCCTTTTTCGCCGGCGCCGTCCAGCCCTCGGGCTTCCAGCCGGTCGGTGGCACGCGGTAACCCAGCGCGCCCGCCGACATGAACACGAAGTAGATCGCCGCCATGACCACGAAGCTCTGCCATACGCCAACATCCTGCGCGCTGCCGAAGTGGCCCATCAACGCGGTCGCCAGCGGTGCACCTACCATCGCGCCGCCGCCGAAGCCCATGATCGCCATACCGGTGGCCATGCCGCGTTTGTCCGGGAACCACTTGATCAGGGTCGAGACCGGCGAGATGTAACCCAGGCCCAGGCCGATACCGCCAATCACGCCTGAGCCCAGCCACATCAGCCACAGCTGATGGGTCTTCACGCCAATCGCCGAAATCAGCATGCCGCCGCACCAGCACACAGCCGATACCAGCCCGGCCTTGCGCGGCCCGGCGTGTTCCAGCCAGCCACCCAGCACCGCCGCCGAGCAACCGAGGAACACGAAGAACAGCGTGTAGATCCAGCTCAGCATCGAAATCGGCCAGTCACACTCGGCACTGAACAGGCGGGCGATGAAGCCCATGTCGGCCGAGCAGGCGAGCGGGGCGGTGATGCCGATGGCTTGCGACAGCGGCAACCAGAACACCGAAAAGCCGTAGGCCATGCCGATACACAAGTGGATAGCCAGGGCCGCCGGTGGCACCAGCCAGCGGTTGAAGCCCGGGCGGGCGATGATGCGCTCCTTAGACAGGAAGCTCGGCGCGCCGGCCAAGGTGCCCGCCGTGACGGTACTGCTCATGGGTTTGATCCTTTGTTATTGGGCCTGGACTGGGCAAGCGAACCGCGACAATGGGTCGCGGGCACACAAAAAACGGCGCAAGGTTACCAGCATCAGGTGGCATGAAAGCAATCTGATATCGTGGATTTTTCAGTCGCTGAAACGGTACGAGCGGGCTCGCCCAATCCTGTGGGAGCGGGCTGCCTCCGCGAAGAGGCCGGCTGACGAAAGCCGCACAATCTGAGCCATTCGTAGGTAAATGCCCTGTATCTCTTGTCGGATACGCAGATATAAGCACTGCGGCGCTATACTCTGCCGCTGAATTTCAAACTGGACTACAAGGACTCGCCCATGAAAGCGTTCGGCAAAATCCTGGGACTGGGGCTTCTCGGGTTGCTGCTGATCATCGTGGCGCTGGGCTTCGCCCTGACCCACCTCTTCGATCCCAACGACTATAAAGACGAGATTCGCCAGCTGGCGCGCGACAAGGCTCATGTCGAGCTGACCCTCAACGGTGATATCGGCTGGAGCCTGTTCCCGTGGCTGGGCCTGGAGCTGCACGAAGCAAGCATCGCAACCTTGAACAAGCCCAAGGAGCCGTTTGCCGACCTGCAGATGCTCGGTTTGTCGGTGCGTGTGCTGCCGCTGCTGCGCCGCGAGGTGCAGATGAGCGATGTGCGCGTCGAAGGCCTGAACCTGACCCTGGCCCGTGACGAACACGGCCACGGCAACTGGGAAGACATCGGCAAGCCATTGCCGCCTCAGAACGACGCGCCGGCCACCACACCGGCCCAGCCGTCGACCGAGCAGGCACCGGCACAAGCCGAAAGCGGCAGCGAGCGTGCGGTCAAACTCGACATCGACAGCCTGACCGTGAACAACGCCCGCGTGCAGTACACCGATGCCAAGAGTGGGCAAAGCTACAGCGCCGAAAGCATCCAGCTGAGCACCGGCCCGGTCCACGAAGGGGCGAACATTGCGCTCAAGGCCAGTGCATTCCTGAGTGCCAGCCAGCCGAACATCAAGGCACGCACCGAGCTTGCCGGCGAGCTGCGTTTCGATCGCAAGCTCAAGCGCTACAACTTCGAAGACATGCGCTTGTCGGGCGAAACCTCGGGCGAACCGCTGGCCGGCAAGACCGTGACCTTCGCCGCCCAGGGCCAGCTGCTGGTCGACCTGGCGGCCAATGTGGCCTCGTGGAACGGCCTGAAAATCTCGGCCAACCAGCTGCGTGCGCTGGGCGAGCTGAACCTGCGCGAGCTGGACAAGGCACCGCAACTGAGCGGCGGCCTGTCCATCGCCCAGTTCGACCTGCGCAGCTTCCTCGACGGCGTCGGCCACCCGCTGCCCGCCACCAACGACCCGGCTGCCTTCACCAAGCTGGAACTGGTCACCCGCCTGCAGGGCACACCAAACAGCCTGGCCCTGGCCGACCTGGCGGTGAAGCTGGACGACAGCACCTTCACCGGCCGCGTAGCCGTCGAAGACTTCGCCAAGCAAGCCCTGCGCCTGCAACTCAAGGCCGATACCTTCGACGCCGACCGCTACCTGCCGGCCAAGAGCGAAGAAGCCAAGGGCGCTACCGCCGCCCGCCAGGCCGAGGTCAAGCAACAGGAAGCCAGCGCCGTGGCCGGTGCCGGCAGCTCACCGCTGCCCAACGCCCCGACCCAGGTCGCCTGGAGTGACGACAAGCTGCTGCCGGTGGACCGCCTGCGCGCCCTCGACCTGCAGGCCGACCTGGCATTCGGCGCGCTGACCCTGGACAAACTGCCCATTCAGGACGCCCAGCTCAAGGCCACCGGCCAAGGCGGCCTGGTGACCCTGCAGACCCTGCGCGGCGAGCTGTACAACGGCACCTTCGAGGCCAAGGGCACTGTCGATGTACGCCCCGCCGTGCCGCAGCTTGGCGTCAGTACCAAGATCGACCGGGTACCGGTGGAGCACTTCATCAAGACCGAGGGCAAGGAGCAGACGCCACCGGTCAAAGGCCTGCTGACCCTGACCAGCGACCTGACCGCCACCGGCAACAGCCAGAAGGCACTGGTCGATACCCTCAATGGCAACGCCAACTTCACCATCAACGACGGCGTGCTGGTCAATGCCAACCTGGAACAGCAACTGTGCCAGGCCATCGCCACGCTCAACCGCAAAGCGCTCAGCGGCGAGCCGCGCGGCAAGGACACGCCCTTCCAGGAACTGCGCGGCAGCCTGGTGGTGCGCAATGGCGTAGCCAGCAACCCAGACCTCAAGGCACGCATCCCGGGCCTGACCGTCAACGGCCACGGCGACGTCGACCTGCGCGTACTGGGCATGGACTACAACGTTGGCGTGATCGTCGAGGGCGACCAGCGTGCCATGCCGGACCCGGCCTGCCAGGTCAACCAGCGCTATGTCGGTGTTGAAGTGCCGCTGCGCTGCCGCGGCCCACTGGAGCTTGGCGCCAAGGCCTGCCGCCTGGACCAGGATGGCCTGGGCAAGGTCGCCGCGAAACTGGCCGGCAACCGCCTGAAAGACAAGATCGATGAAAAACTCGAAGAGAAACTCGGAGACAAAGTGAGCCCGGAAGTAAAAGACGCGCTCAAGGGGCTGTTCAAGCGATGAGCCCCGAGCAGTTCTCCAGCGCCGTGCTGGACTGGTATGACGAGCACGGCCGACACGACCTGCCCTGGCAACAGGGCATCACCCCATACCGGGTGTGGGTGTCGGAAATCATGCTGCAGCAGACCCAGGTCAGCACCGTGCTCAACTACTTCGACCGCTTCATGCAGGCCCTGCCCACCGTGCAGGCGCTGGCCGAGGCGCCGGAGGACGAGGTGCTGCACCTGTGGACGGGCCTGGGCTATTACACCCGCGCCCGCAACCTGCAAAAGGCCGCGAAGATCGTCGTCGAGCAGCATGGCGGCGAGTTTCCGCGCAGCGTCGAGCAACTGACCGAACTGCCGGGCATCGGCCGCTCCACCGCCGGTGCCATCGCCAGCATCAGCATGGGCATCCGCGCGCCGATCCTGGACGGCAACGTCAAGCGCGTGTTGGCCCGCTACACCGCCCAGGCCGGCTACCCTGGCGAGCCCAAGGTGGCCAACCAGCTGTGGGCCAGCGCCGAGCGCTTCACCCCGCTGACACGCGCCAACCACTACACCCAGGCGATGATGGACATGGGCGCCACGCTGTGTACCCGCAGCAAGCCCAGCTGCCTGATCTGCCCGCTGCAGCGTGGCTGCGAAGCGCACCTGCACGGCGAAGAAACCCGCTACCCAGAGCCCAAGCCACGCAAGGCGCTGCCGCAACGCCGGACGCTGATGCCACTGCTGGCCAACCACGAAGGCGCGATCCTGCTATACCGTCGCCCTTCCAGCGGCCTGTGGGGCGGTTTGTGGAGCCTGCCGGAGCTTGAGAACATCGAGCAGCTCGACGACCTCGCCTACCAGCACGGCCTGCGCCTGGCTGGCAGCCAGGCCCTGGATGGCCTGACCCACACCTTCAGCCATTTCCAGCTGGCGATCGAACCTTGGCTGGTACGGGTCGACCCGGTCGGCCAGCACGTGGCCGAGCCCGACTGGCTCTGGTATAACCTCGCCACCCCGCCGCGCCTGGGCCTCGCCGCCCCGGTCAAGAAATTGCTCAAACGCGCGGCCGACGAACTGATTGCAGGAGACGCCCGATGACCCGCACCGTGATGTGCCGCAAGTACAATGAAGAACTCCCAGGCCTGGAGCGCCCGCCCTACCCCGGCGCCAAGGGCCAGGACATCTTCGATCACATCTCGCAGAAGGCCTGGGCCGACTGGCAGAAGCACCAGACCATGCTGATCAACGAAAAGCGCCTGAACATGATGAATGGCGAGGACCGCAAGTTCCTCCAGGCCGAAATGGACAAGTTTTTCGCCGGCGAAGATTATGCCCAGGCGGAAGGCTACGTTCCGCCGGCCGAATGACCCCAGAAAACGTAAGCGACGGAATTAATTTAAAATTTTTTCAAAAAGTCGTTGACGGACGGTCTGGAAATCTATTTAATTCACCTCGTCGCCCAGATAGCTCAGTCGGTAGAGCAGAGGATTGAAAATCCTCGTGTCGGCGGTTCGACTCCGTCTCTGGGCACCACCTTCAGCTTCTGGTGGTTGCAAAGTTACCCGAAGCGACAACAAGAAACCCGCCAAGTGCGGGTTTTTTGTTGTCTGCGATTTTTGTGTCAGGATCGGCTCGCGAGCCTCGAAAGTTTGGGATGCCGGGTTTGTCATGGCATCTGTAGCGCTCGATCTCACAGGCGCAGAAAATTCTAGGGGAACGTGCATATCACAACCCGCCACCACCGCCACGTTGACCAACATCAAAAAGCCACCCATCGCTCACCCTTAAAATGCCAGGTGGACATTCGACTACCCGCAAGGACTTCCATGAGCGAAGAATCCACCCTCCTGCTCCCCGCCCCCAGCGAACCCACCCCCACTGCGCCGCGCCCGCGCCGGCCACGTCAGCGCAAGCCCGAACCTGCGATTACCCGGATCAGCCAGCAACCCGCCGCACTTGAAGTGGCCACGGCGCCCAAAGGCAGCAACGAAGACAGCACCCGCGCACGCTTGCCTGCCAGCTACCCGTATCGCACCCGCCTGCACCGCCAGGAATACGAGAAGACCAAGCATGCCCTGCAGATCGAACTGCTGAAGGTGCAGAGCTGGGTAAAAGAAACCGGCCAGCGCGTGGTGATTCTGTTCGAAGGCCGCGACGCGGCGGGCAAAGGCGGCACCATCAAGCGTTTCATGGAGCACCTCAACCCGCGCGGCGCGCGGATCGTCGCGCTGGAGAAGCCTTCCGAACAAGAGAAAGGCCAGTGGTACTTCCAGCGCTACATCCAGCACCTGCCGACGGCGGGTGAAATGGTCTTCTTCGACCGCTCCTGGTACAACCGCGCCGGGGTCGAGAAGGTGATGGACTTCTGCACCCCGCTGCAGTACCTGGAGTTCATGCGCCAGGCACCCGACCTTGAGCGCATGCTGTGCAACAGCGGCATCCTGCTGTTCAAGTACTGGTTCTCGGTGAACCGCGAGGAACAGCTACGGCGCTTCATCTCACGCCGCGACGACCCGCTCAAGCACTGGAAGCTGTCGCCCATCGACATCAAGTCGCTGGATAAGTGGGACGACTACACCGCAGCCAAGGAGGCGATGTTCTTCCATACCGATACGGCCGATGCGCCATGGACGGTGATCAAGTCCGATGACAAGAAGCGCGCACGTATCAACTGCATCCGCCACTTCCTGCATTCGCTGGATTACCCGGGCAAGGACCCGGCTGTGGCACATGCCCCGGACCCCATGCTAGTAGGGCGCGCATCACGCGACTTCGAAGAGGACGAGGCGCCAGCCACCGCCCACTGAAAGGGGCAATCAGAAGTTGGCCATGGCGCTGCAGTATTCAGCCTTGGTGGTCTTCACCGGCTGCTCTACGCCCAGCTGGCGCAGCTCGACGCCACAAGCGTTGTAGCCGCGCACCACCACTTCGTAATCGGCGCCTTTTTGCGGCACGAAATAGAACATGCCCAGGCAATTGGTGACGCTGTTGTAGCTACTGCGCCCGCCGTCGAGAAAGTGCAAGGTGAACGGTTTGCCGGCCGGCACCAGCACTTCGCTGACCGCATCGCCCGCCGCCACAGGGGCGCTGGCAGGCATGCCCAGGGTTTCGCCATTGCGGTCGGCGAAGCCCTCCTTGGGCACTGCAATCACCCCTGCCCCGGGGCTGTACCAGTCGACGCAATCCTTGCCCGGCACAGCGCGCACCATGCCATCGGCAATCACCCGCAGGCGTGCGGTATCGCCCGACGTCGGCGAGCCATACGGGGTGTTGAACGACTTGACGGCGGCAATATTGCCGCAGCCGGACAGCGCCACAGCCAGCAGGCCAAGCGAGATCGCTGTTTTCATCCGTGAATTCCTCATGAGTGGGTACCGGACATCCGGCAACCTGCCTAGGACCCTCGCTTGCCGCTTGGGTTTCGCAGGCAAGTACGATTCAATACGCGCACTTTTTCAGGCACCCCCAAGGACCTACCCATGGCCACCCCTACCAAGCAACAGAAACGCGCCAAACGCGCCGCCAGCAAGGCCAAGCAGAACCGCATGGTGCGCAGCGGCCAGACGGTCAAGGCCAGCGCCGGTGACAGCGCCAGCATCGAGCAGGTGTTCAACAAGGCCATGGAGTCGGACAGCTACAAAGAGCTGTTCGACAAGATGAAGGCGGCACAGGAAACCAGCCTGGTCGCGATGATCTCGGTGTTCCTGGTCGACCCGCTGCTGACCCTGGTACTCAAAGGCCACAAGGAAGAGCACGCCACCGACTACATCGTGCTGGTGTTTACCGCCTACCGCACCTGGCTCGATGGCGCCGACGAAGACACCACCATGGCCTGGCTGGAAAGCGACGCGTTCCAGGAAGCCTATATCACCGCTTCCGAAGTGGTGGCCAAGCAACAGCAGAAGCTGTACGGCTGACCTGCGAAAAGGCCAGACAAACAAAAAGGCCGCACCCAACACAGGGCGCGGCCTTTTCATTCATAGCAGCGCAGATCAGTTATCCAGCGCCACCCGCCCAGCCGCTTCGCGCTTGCGATGCACCAGCAGCCCTGCGGCCACCACACCAATGCTCAGCAAGGCAGTCGCGATGATCTCGGCACGGTGATCTTCACGCAGCCCCATCACCACCAGCACCGCAATGATGAAGGCAATGGTCGCCCAGGTCAGGCCCGGGAACAGCCACATCTTGAAGTCGATCTTCTCGCCACGCGCTTCACGCTGGCTGCGCATGCGCAGTTGCGAAATAGCGATCACCAGGTACACCAGCAGCGCGATGGCGCCGGAGCTGGCCAGCAGGAACTCGAACACCTGGGCCGGCGCAACGAAGTTGGCGAACACGCAGAGGAAGGCCGCGGCAGTGGACAACAGTACCGCCCAGTGCGGGGTGCCCGCCTTGGTGGTGCGCTGTGCAACAGCCGGCGCATCGCCACGTTTGCTCAGCGAGAACAGCATGCGCGAAGAGGTGTACAGCGCCGAGTTGAGGCAACTGGTCACGGCGATCAGCACGACGATGTCGACGATCAGCTTGGCATTCGGCACGCCGATGCGGCTCAGCACGGTCTGGTAGGAACCCAGTTCCGCCAGGGCCGGGTCGTTCCACGGCACCAGCGCCACGACCAGGAGGATCGACACCAGGTAGAACAGACAGATACGCCAGATCACCGAGTTGGTGGCGCGGCTGATCTGCTTGCCCGGGTCCTTGGACTCGGCAGCGGCGATGGTGACGATTTCGGTGCCCATGAACGAGAACATGGTGGTCAGCATGGCGGCCAGCACCGCGCCCAAGCCGTTGGGCATGAAGCCCTGGGTGTCGAACAGGTGGCTGACACCGCTCACCTGGCTGCCCGGCGCCAGGCCGAACATGGCCACGCAGCCCACCACGATGAAGCCGATGATCGCCAGCACCTTGAGCAGGGCGAACCAGAATTCGAACTCGCCGTAGTTCTTCACGCTGCACAAGTTGGTCAGGGTCAGCACCAGCGTGATGATCAAGGAGAAGGCCCACAGATCAACAGCAGGGAACCAGGCATGCAGAATGGCTGCGGCCGCGTTGGCTTCCAGCGGGATCACCAACACCCAGAACCACCAGTACAGCCAGCCGATGGTGAAGCCGGCCCAACGCCCGATGGCGCGGTCGGCATACGTCGAGAAGGAGCCCGTGTCAGGCGAGGCAATGGCCATTTCGCCCAGCATGCGCATGACCAGCACCACCAGCGTACCGGCAGCCGCGTAGGCCATCAGTACGGCAGGCCCTGCGGCCGCAATGGCGTGGCCGGAACCCACGAACAGACCGGCGCCAATTACGCCAGCGATGGACAGCATGGTGACATGCCGCGATTTGAGCCCCTGAGCGAGGTCGTTGGAATTGTTACCGCTCATAAAACTACCTTTGTAAGGAGTGGACCACGCCGACTACGGGAACGAAGCGCGCCTGGGGTTATTTAGGCGTCGCTGCAATCGGCGGTTTCCCAGTGGCAATAAGCGAGCCAGTTGCTGAATGCATTCGTCAGAAATCTCTGGCAACCATTAAGGGCGCGGCTTGCAGGGCTTTCGGCCATGCTTTGACCGAAAGGTCGCCAAAACCACCTTCCAAGTCGGGATTACGGAAATACCCACTTACAAACGCACCAAAGGTGCTCCCAGGTAACACCTTTGCACCGTTGCAATGCAAAAAAGTACAACCTCAAGGTACAACCCATTACCCACGTTCACCCTTTTGCAGGTAAACCGATTACCAACCCTGTGCCGGCGGGTTTACCCGCGAATGGTCCAAAACCGCTTCCAAGAGCGGGCCAAAGCTGGCACCATCGCGCCTTTTTTCATCAAGGCTCTGGTGTTGGGCTAGACCTTCGCGGTCATCCTCGCGACGTTGCACTGCAGCGATGCGACAATCTGCCCCGACAGCGACCCGAGCCCCTAGCGACCCTGTTGGCCGCCTAATGCCGCTATGCTAGCTTGGCGCACGCCAGGAAGGCCGCCAACAGCTGGGAACGCACCCGAACACATGAGGACCGCACATGGCCCAGGCCACGCCCGCGCTGGAAATCCGCAATCTGCACAAACGCTACGGCGAGCAGGAAATTCTCAAGGGCATTTCGCTGACCGCGCGCGATGGTGACGTGATCTCCATCCTGGGGTCGTCCGGTTCCGGCAAGTCCACTTTGCTGCGCTGCATCAACCTGCTCGAAAACCCGCACCAGGGCGAAATCCTGGTCGCCGGCGAATCGCTCAAGCTCAAGGCCGCCAAAAACGGTGACCTGATCGCCGCCGACAACCGCCAGATCAACCGCCTGCGCAGCGAGATCGGCTTCGTCTTCCAAAACTTCAACCTGTGGCCGCACATGTCGATCCTCGACAACATCATCGAGGCCCCGCGCCGCGTGCTCGGCCAAAGCAAGGCCGAGGCCATCGAAGCCGCAGAAGCCTTGCTGAACAAGGTTGGCATCTACGACAAGCGCCACAGCTACCCCGCCCAGCTTTCCGGTGGCCAGCAACAGCGCGCCGCCATTGCCCGTACCTTGGCCATGAGGCCCAAGGTCATCCTGTTCGACGAGCCGACCTCGGCGCTCGATCCGGAAATGGTCCAGGAAGTGCTAAACGTTATCCGCGCATTGGCCGAAGAAGGCCGTACCATGCTGCTGGTGACGCACGAGATGAACTTTGCCCGCCAGGTGTCCAGTGAAGTGGTTTTCCTGCACCAGGGCCTGGTTGAAGAGCAAGGATCGCCGCAGCAGGTCTTCGAGAACCCGACCTCGGCGCGTTGCAAGCAATTCATGTCCAGCCACCGCTAACGGAGCAACACGAATGCAGACCTATAAGAAATTCCTCCTGGCCGCTGCCGCCACCTTGGTGTTCTCGGCAAATGCCATGGCAGCCGAAAAACTCAAAATGGGCATCGAGGCGGCCTACCCGCCGTTCAACAACAAGGATGCCAGCGGCCAGGTGGTCGGCTTTGACAAAGACATCGGCGACGCACTGTGCGCCAAGATGAAAGTCGAATGCGAAGTGGTCACCTCTGACTGGGACGGCATCATCCCGGCGTTGAACGCCAAGAAGTTCGACTTCCTGATCTCCTCGCTGTCGATCACCGACGAGCGCAAGCAGGCCGTCGACTTCACCGACCCGTACTACTCGAACAAGCAGCAGTTCATCGCACCGAAAAACGTCGACTTCAAGACCGACCGCGCCTCGCTCAAGGGCAAGACCATCGGTACCCAGCGCGCCACCCAGGCCGCGACCTGGCTGGACGACAACGGCGGCATGGACAACGAGTTCAAGGTCAACCTGTACGATGGCCAGGAAAACGCCTACCTGGACCTGACCTCTGGCCGCCTCGACGCCATCCTCGCCGACAAGTACGCCAACTACGACTGGCTGAAGTCTGCCGCTGGCAAAAACTTCGAGTTCAAAGGCGAACCGGTGAACGACAGCGACAAGGTCGGCATTGCCGTACGCAAAGGTGACGATGAGCTGCGTAACAAGCTCAATGCCGCACTGAAGGAAATTGTCGCCGACGGCACCTACAAAAAGATCAACGACAAGTACTTCCCGTTCAGCATCTATTGATTCGCCCCGACCGGCACGCCCTTGCGGCGTGCCGGTCCCTAGAACGACCCTACCCATGAATATCGACCTGCACGGATTCGGTCCGGCCCTGGCGGCTGGCACCTTGATGACCGTAAAACTGGCGCTCTGCGCCTTGCTGCTGGGGCTGGTCCTGGGCCTGCTCGGTGCCCTGGCCAAGACTTCCCCGGTCAAGCCGCTGCAATGGCTTGGCGGCTTCTACTCGACCCTGGTTCGCGGCGTGCCCGAACTGCTCTGGGTCCTGCTTATCTATTTCGGCACCGTCGGCCTGATGAACAGCATCGGCGAAGCGCTCAACATGCCGGGCCTTGAGCTCAGCGCCTTCGCTGCCGGCGTCATCGCCCTCGGCCTGTGCTTCGGCGCCTACGCCACCGAGGTGTTCCGCGGCGCCATCCTGGCGATCCCCAAGGGGCACCGTGAGGCGGGCCTGGCACTGGGCTTGTCCAAGGCGCGCATCCTCTCGCGCATCATCCTGCCGCAGATGTGGCGCATCGCCCTGCCCGGCCTGGGCAACCTGTTCATGATCCTGATGAAGGACACCGCGCTGGTATCGGTCATCGGCCTTGAAGAAATCATGCGCCACGCGCAAATCGGCGTGACCATGACCAAGGAGCCGTTCACCTTCTACATGGTTGCGGCCTGCATCTACCTGGGCTTGACCGTCGTCGCCATGACCGGCATGTACTTCATGGAAAAACGCGCCGCTCGCGGCTTTGCGAGGGCCGAACAATGAATTGGGAAGTCATCATCAAATGGCTGCCACGCCTGGCCCAGGGTGCGACCCTGACCCTGGAGCTGGTGGCCATTGCCGTGGTTGCCGGGTTGATCCTGGCCATCCCGCTGGGCATCGCCCGCTCGTCGCGGCACTGGTACGTGCGCGCCGTGCCGTTCAGCTACATTTTCTTCTTCCGCGGTACGCCGTTGCTGGTGCAGCTGTTCCTGGTCTATTACGGCCTGGCCCAGTTCGAGGCGGTGCGCAGCAGTGCGTTGTGGCCTTACCTGCGCGATCCGTTCTGGTGCACCGTGCTGACCATGACCCTGCACACGGCCGCCTATATCGCCGAGATTCTGCGCGGTGCGCTGCAGTCGATCCCCAAGGGTGAGATCGAAGCGGCACGGGCGCTGGGCATGTCGCGCACCAAGACCCTGATCTACATCATGCTGCCGCGCGCCACGCGGATCGGCCTGCCGGCCTACAGCAACGAGGTGATCCTGATGCTCAAGGCCAGCGCCCTGGCCAGTACCGTCACCCTGCTGGAGCTGACCGGCATGGCGCGTACCATCATCGCCCGGACGTACCTGCCGGTGGAGATCTTCTTTGCCGCCGGGGTGTTTTACCTGGTTATCTCGTTTGTCCTGGTGCAGGGCTTCAAACTGCTGGAGCGCTGGTTGCGGGTAGACGCCTGCCAAGGGCGCTAGACCTCACCCCCGCTCCGACCCTGTAGGAGCGGGCTTGCCCCGCGAAGGGCTGCACAGCAGCCCCAACCCTGCCGACAACAACCATGACCCCACCTTCCATCCCCCACAGCGACCGCTTCCAGGCCCTCGACCAGTTCCTGACCGAGCACCAGCACCTGTGGAAACCCAGGCCATTCACCGCTCTGCGCCTGGACTGGGAAGCCGAACACCCCGCACTCTCCGCCCACTTGCGCCAATGCAGCCTGAACGACGCCGAAGCCGAACGGGTGACGCAAGGCGTGCCCGCCCCCTTCCCCCAACTGGCCCAACAAGCCCAGCAACTCTGCACCCTCGACGCACTCCCGGACGCTGGCCTGCCAGCCGCCGCCCACCGCCTCGACGTTGGCGTGCCCGGCCGCAAATGGCAGCAGATCGAAGCCTTCACCCGCCGGCTGGCCTTCAACGCGCCAACCCGGCACTGGCTGGACTGGTGCTCTGGTAAAGGCCACCTCGGTCGCCGCCTGCTGCAACCCGGCCAGCACCTGACCTGCCTGGAATACGACGCCGAGCTCGTGACCGCGGGCCAGGCCCTGAGCGACCACCACCACCTGCCTGCACACCATATTCATCAGGATGTCATGGCCGCAGACAGCGCCGGCCACCTGAATAGCGACAAGACCGTGGTCGCCCTGCACGCCTGCGGCGACCTGCACGTACGCCTTCTGCACCTGGCCAGCGAGCAAGGCTGCCGGCAAATGGCCGTGGCCCCTTGCTGCTATAACCGCATCCAGGCCCAGCAGTACCAGGCGTTATCCACCGCCGCGCAAGCCTCCAGCCTGCACTTGTCGCTGGACGACCTGGGGTTGCCGTTGAGTGAAACCGTCACCGCGGGCGCCCGCGTGCGTCGCCAACGCGACACCTCGATGGCCCGCCGCCTGGGCTTCGATCTGCTGCAACGCCAGCAGCGCCAGTGTGATGATTACCTGCCCACCCCCTCGCTGCCGGTGGCCTGGCTGGACAAGCCTTTCGAGGCGTACTGCCGGGGCCTGGCCGAGCTCAAGCACGTGCCCCTGAGCGGCACGCCCGACTGGGCTGCCCTGGAAGCCGCCGGCTGGCAGCGCCTGGCCGAAGTGCGCAACCTAGAACGTGTGCGCAACCTGTTCCGCCGCCCGCTGGAACTGTGGCTGGTACTCGACCGTGCGCTGTTTCTGGAAGAACAGGGTTATGCCGTACGCCTCGGGTTGTTCTGTGACTACCCACTCACCCCGCGCAACATCCTCATCCTGGCAGAACGCGACCGTTAGCCGCAGCACAACCTGTGGATAACTCTGTGCACAAGCTTTTGATGAATGGTTGGATCCAAGCGCTATTTCAAGCGTTTGGCTTATTCCTTCGTACAGCTCACGGCCAGCAAAAACAGGCGTTTGCGCAAAGACCAGCGGTGTAGCAGCTCGGCATGCCTTTCGCGCAAGTTGGCAATGCTACTTGTGCATAAACTTTTCTTGTGCGCCCGCCTGGGGCCGCAAAGCGGCCCGGTGGGTCAGCGGAATTTGTTCTTGGCCAGCTCGATATCGTTCATCAATGCCTTGGCCATCGCCGTCAGGTAATCGGCCGCACCCAACAGCTTGTGGTCGTCTTCCATATCACCCTCCCTGAGCAGATGCTTGATGTAGCTGAGCAGCACAGAGACCTGTTCATAGGCATCGTCGATCGCAATACCGGGCTGCACCCGCAACAGGCCAACGGGTGGGTCGCCGACTTCCAGGAAGGTTTCCAGGCCGGCTGTGGTGATGGGCTTGGGGCTATCGTTCATGCGATTTCCCCCTCCGCGCTCATGCGTTCACTGGCGTGCTGCAGCAATATCGCTGCCGACTCGGCGGCCTGAGCGGTGTGGGCCAGCCGGCTAAGGCCAGGTTCACCGGCGTGGGCGCAGCAGTGTTCGTCGAGGGTTTGGGCCACAGCGCGCATGAGCTCGCGGGCCTGGGTGAGTGCGTCGTGTGGGGAGATGTCGCTGTGGATAGAGAAGTAGGGGGTGTGGATGAGCGGGCGTGGTGGGTCGGGGACGATCTTGATCATGGCGTAACTCCTTATTCACGGAAGGAACTGCCACTAAATCTTTCTCACGGATTTAGGTGGCAGCCATACGCGGGGTGAGAAACCGAGTGAATAAGGAAAGCCCCGGCCAGACCGAAGTCTGCCCGCGTACAGCCACCATTTGGGTGACGCTCATTCGTGGTCGGGTTCTCACACCCGGTCGCCGAAGCGACCCAGAAACGGTATCCGTGAGGCATTTCCCCGACAACAGCGATACTTCAGCAGCGCGCGTAGGATAGGTCTGAAGCATGCAAACCCCGAAGCATTTGGTTTCAGGTTCAGAAATGCCCTACAGCTGATAGCTGCCTTCATTGTAGGAGCGGCCTTGCGTCGCGAAAGGGCTGCGAAGCAGCCCCAGGTTTTCGAACCAACGCAGGTATCGACGTTTGTTCACACATTGCTGGGGCTGCTTCGCAGCCCTTTCGCGACGCAAGGCCGCTCCTACACACGCACGCACGCGCGACGGTTGAAGACGATCGATCAGCGCCCGCAAAGCTCGCACTGCACACCTCCCCACGGTGTATCATTCACCCCCAAATCATTAAAAAGAGACGTCGCGCGCTGCCCGCCAGCCCCGCGACCTTCTGGCGTTGCGCCAGAACCGACAATGGACTAACGGACTTCCTCATCGTGACCCAAGCCAAACCCCTAGCCCTGTTGACCTTCGCCATGGCCCTGACCGCCTGCGCCAGCGACACCCCAAGCCACCCTTCCAGCCACCTGGGCTGGGACACCCCCGGCATGCAACTGGGTGGCGACAGAGGCCTGCCCCTGCGCGTCGAGAGCCCTTGCCGCAAGCGCGGCTGCGACAACGACAAGCTGTTCTTCAACCCCGGCAAAACCGAACCAAGCGTCAACACGATCCACCGCGGCTGGTAAGAAAAATCTCCTTTTAAGCCGGTGACTTAGGTCATTTGCAAACAATCGCAAGGAAGTGGTTTACAGGCGCCAAACGATCGTTATAATGACGCCCCATTGCCGGTATAGCTCAGATGGTAGAGCAACTGACTTGTAATCAGTAGGTCCCGGGTTCGATTCCTGGTGCCGGCACCATTCAAGGTTCCATAGAAAGCTTTCAAAATCTCTGGAACCCCCGAAAAACCCGCCTTCTGGCGGGTTTTTTCGTTTTGGCGTTCCGTCGGATTCCGAGGGTAGCCAGCGCTAATAAGGGTAGTTTTAAGGATAGAGGTCCGTTTCGATATCGGAGACTACCCTTATGGCACGCACCACTGCCCCGCTTACAGACACCGCCTGTCGCACGGCAAAGCCCAGAGAGCGCGAGTACAAGCTCTTCGACGGCGACGGTCTTTACCTGCTTGTGCAACCCAACGGCCGCAAAGGCTGGCGGCTCAGGTACGTGAAACCCGATGGCCGCGAAGGCCTGACCGCCCTCGGCAGCTACCCAGTGGTCGGGCTGGGCGACGCACGCCGTAAGCGCTTCGAGATCAAGCAGCAGCTCGCCAACGGCATAGATCCCATCCAGTACAAGCAACAAACCAAGACCCAAGCCGTGATCAACGGCCGCACCTTCGAAAGCGTTGCGCTCAACTGGCACGCCAGCATGGTGCCCAAGTGGGCGCCCGGCCACGCCAAGACTGTACTTAGCCGATTGAAGACTCACGTATTCCCTTTGATCGGTGCCAGAGCAATCGTTGAGTTGGACACCCACGACCTCATGCAGCCACTGGAAGCCGTGACGAAGCGCGGCACCATCGACGTGGCGTTCAGGATCAAGAATTACCTGCAAAGCATCATGCGTGAAGCCAAACGGCTGCGACTGATCACGGCGAACCCAGCTCACGACCTTGATGGCTCGATCAAGACACCCCGGGTAACTCACCGACCCGCACTACCCTTATCGCGGCTGCCAGAGCTACTGGCATGCATTGAGGATTACAGAGGTCGCCCGCTCACGCGCCTTACCGTGATGCTATCGCTGCATGTATTCGTACGCTCCAGTGAACTGCGCTTCGCCCGCTGGAACGAGTTCGACCTAAAGCGCGGAATCTGGGAAATCCCCGACACCCGCCCGGCGCTGGACGGTGTGCCCTTTTCCACAAGGGGTACAAAGATGGCCGGGGATATCCACGTTGTACCCTTATCGCCGCAGGCAGTGGCATTGCTTGAGCAGATCCACGCGATCACCGGCAAGTTCGAGCTGGTGTTCGCGGGGGATGCCAAACCGTGGAAACCGATGTCCGAGAACACGGTGAATGCCGCGCTCAGGACGATGGGCTACGACACCAAGGTGGATATCTGCGGCCACGGGTTCCGAGCCATGGCGTGCAGTGCGCTGGTCGAGTCCGGGCTGTGGTCAGAGATAGCGATCGAACGCCAGATGAGCCACAAGGAACGCAACAACGTGCGCGCCGCCTATACCCACAAGGCCGAGTTCCTCGAAGAGCGCCGGATGATCATGACCTGGTGGAGCCGGTTTCTGGAGGCGAACCGCGAGGACCATGTGACGCCGCATGAGTTTGCCAAGCAGACGGGCGAGAACGTCATGCGCCTTCGCAGTGCCAAGAGGACCGAGTAACCCGCCGCAACACCACCTCAACTCGCTGTGAAGTTACCCACAGCACCGCATGAAGCTCCTCCACGCGGGTCCTTTCAAACGGGGCTGCAAAGCCGCCCCGTTTGAAAGGACCATACCTAAGAAAAAAACTGCTGGCACAGCGTACGTGTGTGGAAAACCACAGATGTCCACCGGGGGATAGTTTTATCCACAGGTGCTAAATTCCTGAAATCTCTTTGCTTGACGAATATTGTCCACAGGCGTAGACCGGAAGTCGCAAGAGCTGTCGATGACAGCAACCCAAGTGACCCGAACCTTCAAGGTCACGCCGCTCTGGCGGTGGTTCTCCCCAAGGGCGATTCGCATCCGGCAGCTCGCCCGGTCACTACCCAGGTGATGGATGCTCTTACACATATGGCGCTCGTGTGCCAGATACACCGTACCTCGCTGCCCTGCAGCAACCTATCCGCTTGGCCGACTATTGCGCCAACCTGTGCCCGTCTCTTTCTTCTGGAAAGAGACGGGCACTTCTACCACTGCTGCAGCCCTGATCGCACAAGGCTTTGCGGCATTCCCCCTCGTGACAATCGGCGTGACAAACGCCGATGTCACCAGCAACAGCGTTGTAGATGATGGTGCCGCAGACCAAGGAATGGACTGCACCTGACTGACAGTCAGGCATGCCCCGGTCATCGCATTGCTGCTTGCACCTGGCTCAGGATCTCGCGGCACTGGTCTCGTCAGCCAATGCAGCCTCCGCCCGCCCACCGGTAACGGTGCTCAGGAGGCCAGATCATGAGATGCCCTTGCTCCCGGACGTAAGGAGCCGCCAGTCCCGCGCTAGAGGACATCCCCACAGGTCGCAGGGGCCTTGATCCCTGATAACACTCAGCATTCTTGGCGGGATGACGTGGGGATAGGCAAGTCAGTTGTCTAGCTCATCAAATGATCCATAAAACTCGGTAGGGCGTAGTGCTGCCAGCGCTGCATAGGATGTAACATGCATATTTTCGCTAGAGCGGTCGCTGAATGCAGGCACAGGAAAAAAAGAAGCGACACGGCCAGTATTTCACTGACGCAGCCTATGGATCGCTTCTAGTGAATCGTTTCCAAGAGGATGCCGTGAGTGTCGCCTTGGAGCTAGGGGTGGGAGGTGGAGCCCTGCTGTCAGCTGTCAACGGTCGTTGGCCTGATGCACGCTGCATATCAGTGGATATAGATCCAATGCTGTCGCGCTCGCCTTTTTACCAGCCTTCAGATCACCACCATTACTGCGCCGATGCATTGAGCCCACAGCTTGAGGAGCTCATCGGCCTCCCCAGCGGAGTCGCGGACTTAGCCGTCTGCAACCCCCCGTTCATCGCTGCAGATTGGAAGCCTAATTTTTCCACGTTACTCAGTCGCGCAGGGTTTCCAGTACCGAGCAAGGCATTAAAAGTTGGGGCAGACATTTTATTCCTCGCCCAAAATTTATGGCTCCTTAAAGATAAAGGGCAACTTGGAATAATAATACCGTCTGGCATAATTTCTGGCGAACGTAACTACGCAATTAGAGACGCACTGCTATCACAACATTGTATTACCGAAATCGTTGAGCTGCCCGACAATGCTTTTAAGGGTACTGAAGTCAAAACATTCATTCTCAACTTAGAGAAGAATAAGCCAGGAACAAAGAAAATAGCGCTGTATCGATGCAACAAAGACGGTTGCATGGAACATCCAATTTGGATTTCTCAAGAAGAAGCCAAAAGCAGAATGGACTATAGCTACTACAAGTGGCGAAGTCACAGCAAAAAAAACGCCCCCAAACACAGCGCTCACACACTCTCGGTATTGAGAGGCAGCGTTACAACCAGCGAAGCACTAAAAAATGAATGGTGTATATTTCACACCACTGACCTAAAGGATCAGAGCATTCCTGGCGAAGTAAATTTCTCTGAAGAATTCGCTAGCAACGCAAAGCTTTCAAGCAAAGTTATAGCCAAGCCTGGCGATATTCTAATACCACGCGTAGGGAGAAACATCCTAAGTGGCATTAGAATTGTCAAAAGTGGACTTGCTCCAATCAGCGACTGTTTATACGTTCTCCGCACAGATAACCGACCTGCCGAGGAACTATACAGAGCTCTTACCTCAGAAGACGGGCAGTCTTGGCTTCAAGCACATATCCACGGCGCCTGTGCAAAATTCATAACGAAAAGTGATTTAGAAAACTTCCCTTTTTAGATTGAGAATTAGAAACATGGACGTACCACCAACTGACAACACAAAACTCAAAGAAATAATACGAAAGCTCTGCGCGACTAAGATTCGCAACCCGCTTACAATGGAGCGAGTAAGAACATGGCTGAAACAATTCAAAAGCCAGGAAGAGCAAACCTTAGCACTACTTATTGTAAAAAATCTTATATTCAGAAATTCTGCTCAGATTGAGTCATCACTCCGACAGGCGCTGAAAGAGGCCGCACTCCATTTTGAACCCCCAGAAAAATCAGAAGCGGGTTACAACTGGAAAGAAATACTTTCAAACAAAAAGCCCCTACGCAGCAATAGATATTTTTATTTTGCCCCACCAATTATGACCGAAGGAACAACTCCTCCTGGAAAAAGTGGTGAGCTAATAGCACGATCACTACACTCTAACTTCGGAATTGACAAGAGCTATCAAACTTACTGCAACAGCAGAAAGCTCCCAGAAGATGAATACCTATTGATTGTTGACGATGGATCTTTTTCGGGCTCTCAGATATCACAAACTTTAGTACAATGTGGCGACCTAATGCGAAATCACGAGAGAGGCGGAATTGTCCTTGCTATCGCTCATGAAGAAGCTATAAAACGTCTCGCAAAAGATTTCCCCAATGTAAAAGTATTCTACGGGGAGCTACTCACAGAAAAAGATAATTTTAAAAAAGTTTGCGAACTTTGGATTGAAAATAAAATCTGGCCGTACGATAAAGTTGACCCCTACGACCTATATTTGAAGACACTGGCTCGTGCAGACATGTCCGATGCCGGCATGGGCGGGTTGATGGTAGTTTACGAACATGGAATACCTGACAATACTCTTCCGTTGCTATGGAAGCGCTCCGCAAACTGGGAACCTCTATTCGAGAGATAATTATGCAACCAATAATAGATCACTCAATATTAGCTAAAACCCGTGCGGAAGAGCATGCAGCTGACGTATGGGGGAAATTCTTCGTCCCACCTTATTTTGATAGCCTTTCACTTAAAGATGCAACAAAGTCGACTTATTTGGTCGGAAAGCGTGGTTGTGGAAAAACCATGCTGCTCAAATATCTCGACTACCATACGCTTTTTTCTCCTAACCGGCAGCAGATACCCCAAAGCGAAATTGAGCACATCGGGATCTACTGGCGTGTCGATACTCAATTTTGCAATTCCATGAGATTGCGTGGCATTGAAGAAGCCGAGTGGACTACCATTTTCAATTGTTATTTCTCACTAGCCATCGCCGGAGAAATAGTTCGCTCTCTAAGAAGTATTTCTCAAAGCTCATACGCTGAGTTCAACCTCAAAGATTTAGAAAAGTTAACCTTTCCATCTGCAGAGGATTACTCTTTCCCATCTAATCCTGAAGAATTGGAAAGAGCACTAGACAAAACTAGAAAAGCGTTTAGCCTATGGATTTCAAATCTATCCACAGCCCCGCGCCCGCTTCTACCACCTGGCAAAGACTTTTTAGACTCGTTAATTTCGGACATTAGAAAAGCACCAGGCCTGACCAAAAGCTGCTTTTATATCTACATTGATGAAGTTGAAAATTTAGTACCCTATCAAAGACGAGTGCTAAACACATATTTACGACATAGCCAACAACCGCTTATTGTAAATTTCACCTCAAAAGAATTATCCGACGAAAATCGAACCACCGGCAAAGAGTCAATCACTGCAACTAATGACTACAACCTGTGTTACATCGATAATCTAATGGATGACACAGAAAGGTCTTGCTTCTTCGCTGAGGTATTCCTCGCAAACCTCGACCTAGCTGCTGGCAAACAAGATTCCAACCTCTTGCTTTTGGTCCGCGACCAGAACTCTTTAGAGAGTCGCCGTGAAAAAGCCTACAAAAGTAATGTTATTGATGAAATAAGAAAGCGATTTCCAACAAAAGAGCATAAACAATTTGCAGTAGATGCCTTTGAAACAGATCGCATTAAAAACATTCTACGCGAGCGCATTGAAAAGGCACTTTCGAGAAAGCAAACAAAATTAGATGTAGATAGTTTCTTAAAGCCAGGCTACCTCGCCGAAGCAAAGGTTATCTTACCAGCGCTACTCAATCGAAATACAAACTCCGCAGAGTTTGTTCTTGATGAGCTAGAGAAATACAGCAAATCCGAAGAAAGCAAATTCTCAAACTGGATCCACAACAACTTGTTTGGCTCCATTCTTGAGCTTTACAGACCTTACAGAACATACTGCCCTTTATATAGTGGATTCGATACATTCATATCGATGTCCAACAAAAATCTTCGCCACTTCTTAATTCTTTCCTATAAAGTACTAGAAATGAGTGAGCTGGAGGATGAGGGTACAGACATATTCTCGATTGACATCCAGGCACGAGCCGCATATGAGGCTGCCGACCAACTAATTCGGGAAATAAAGACATTCGGTGAGTCGGGAGAGCAATTGCGTAGCTTTGTTCTCCGTTTGGGGAATGTGTTTAGAACACTTCAGTCTGCACCTAGCATGAGTGAACCAGAGCAGAACCAATTCACTATAAACTCAGGTAATAGATCACTCGACGCAGGAGAAATGTTATTCATTTCTGAAGCGCTGAAGTATGCAATCCTCATCGAAATGTTGGAAACAAAAGCTAAAAGCGCTGTAAGCACAGACATCACTGACTTTCAGTTGAATCCGATTTACTCGCCTTACTTTATGATTAGCTACCGTCGTAAACGCAAGGTAGACTTTTCAGTTGAAGATTTTCACACATTATCAATGGGCACCGAGGACAAGTACAACGAGCTTGCGGTATCGCTTTATAGAAAATCTGAACAGCAAGATAATCTCCAGCTCGGGCTTGGGCTATGACAACTACAATACTCACTACACGCTATAGCGATGCCAAAGACGTAGAACTTCCCAAAGGCTGCGTTTTATTACATGGCGTTTCGCTAGATGAGCGCGGAGATATCGCGTTATTGTTAGATAAGTCTACAGCATCTGAAAGGCTGAAAGTTTCATATTCATACGAAACCATGAGCCTTGAAGTTGGCCCCCAGGAAGCCAGCGCAGACATATCTGAAGAAATAATCAAAGACTATATCGACGCACCAATTGTATTTGAAGCAACAACACTAGGACTTGCCGAACTCTTCTGCACGATACGCTCGGTGATTAACTTGGGCGTTAAAGAATTCGACATAATTTATGGTGAGCCCGCAGACTATACACCAGTCCATCCGGGAGGGGATTCTTTTGCACTATCCAATAAAATAGTTGGATATAGACCTATTCCTAATGCGGTGGTTGATTTATCAAGCGAGAATGTTGAGGCGGGCGTATTTTTTCTCGGCTATGAGCCCGAGAGGCTTGAGCGTGCGCTCGAAGAATACCAGATGATTTCTTCAAAGGAAATCAAAGTCGTCTTTGGTGTACCTGCATTTAAACCAGGATGGGAACTAAATTCTTTCATACCGCACCTCCCAAGCTTAAGCGAAAAGTCTTTCGATATAGCCTACTGCGCGGCCAATGATCCGAGCGCAGCATACGAATTGCTTGAGAAAACTAAAAACTCGTTATCCGAAGAAAGCCAAATGTTTATTGCCCCTATTGGTACAAAGCCATGCGGCGTTGCAACAGCCTTATTTGCTAGTTTGAATCAGGATCGGGTAGGGATTTTATACGACCATCCTGAAAAAAAATCTAAACGCTCAAGTGGCGTAGGTACCTGGCACAAATTTACTGTCATAATCTCTTAAGGATTTCATAATCGTGAAAAAGCCTAACGACAGCCAAATTGAGACAATGCTTGACCTTCAGTACAAGCTCAATGCACTAGTAGATCGCGACTGGCTGACTAAAAAATTCCCGTACCTACGAGCCGCTTTTGTAGAGTCAGCAGAAGCATTAGACCACTTCGGATGGAAATGGTGGAAAAAACAAACTTCAGACATCCCTCAAGTCCAGATTGAGATTTCTGACATTTTACACTTTTACCTTTCCGACCTGCTGATAAGTACTTCCGGCGATATTAAATCAGCCACAAAACTAATGGCAACCGAATGTAACGATCTTAGCCAGACTTTAAGTATAGGCAAAATTAATTTCGACCTACGTTCAGTCGAAACCCAGACGCTTTTTGAGCTACTCGCTGCAACCTCAGTTATCAGGCAGCGCAGCTTCAATATCCTGCAAAAGATAATGGAGAAATGCGAACTAGACTGGAATTCTTTATATGTCGGCTATGTGTCTAAAAATATACTTAATATTTTTAGACAGAATAACGGCTATAAAGATGGCAGCTATCAGAAAATATGGAATGGTAGAGAAGATAATGAACACCTCTATGACATCATATTAAAATTAGACGCATCTTCTTCTACCTTCTCTCAAGAGATTCTCAAAGAACTCGATCTAAAGTACAAATCCATTGGCTGACTGCGGGCCAATAGCTGCCACGGCTGACGGCACTGTCTTTAAAGGATAGCTTTAGGGATAGTGCCACATATCGAAATGCTAAAAACTCGTTAAATCAGCATGATATTGATGAGTTCGACTCCTGGTGCCGCACCATTCAAGGTTCCATAGAAAGCCTTCAAAATCTCTGGAACACCCGAAAAACCCGCCTTCTGGCGGGTTTTTTCGTTTTGGCGTTCCGTCGGATTCCTTCAAAAACTGGTGGGTTCCAACCGTTTCAGTTTGGGGATCAAGGTCACTTCGAAGAAAGGGAGTACCTTATGTCGCACCTGAGAGCCGCCTCAAAACCTACGAGGTCCCGCGCGGCACTGTCGATATGACCTCATGCAGCCCTTGGAATCGATCAAGCAGCGTGGAACGATAGACGTTGCTTTAGGGTTAGAGCTTCCCGCATAGCATCACGCACGAGACAAAACGCCTTGGCACAGACATGAAAAATTGACATGGATATCTCAACTGTACAAAGCATCAAGCTCGCGATTGTGGCGGCAACCGGACTGTCAAAAGACGCGCTGCATATCTATTTTGGCATGGCGGTCTATTTGACGATGATCGTTGGCACCCAACGATTCAGGCCATACTTTGGTTGGCTGGTTGTTTTACTCATTGCGTGTGCTGGCGAGTGGGTAGATCGGCGAGACGATATTGGCAGCTTCGGATACTGGCGCTGGCAGGCCAGCGCTCATGACGTTCTCAACACATTGTTTTGGCCGACGGTGCTAACACTGCTTTGGCTTTTCAAGTGCCGCAGTAAATAAAGCGTACATCCGTAAGACTCTCGCAATCCGCTCTGGAGTTTAATTTTCGATCCAGACCCTCACCGCAAGGTGGGCCTTTGTTTGTGTGTTCGCTACCCCGCCGCGCAATTACCCCAGGGCGGAGCAAGCATGACCTATCAGGCTGCCTTCTGCTCCAACGTCTCCCAGCCCAAACAAGCCAACGCCAGTGTGCGTGGTACCGCTTCACGACCACTACTGTAGCGGCTGATACTGCGCGCACTGACGCCCAGCGCTTCGGCAGCCTGGTCGAGCGTCATCCGATGCCGCAGCCGCCAGCGAATGAATATCCGGGTGTTCTCATCCGGGGCGTTTTGGGCAAGCGCGTCCAGCAGTAGGGTGTCGGCACCGATCTGAATATCCAGCGCCGGCCATTCCACGGACCAGCCTCCATCCCCTAACGTTACGTCTTCGAACGCTTTGCGCTTAGCCAGTGGCGCCAACCCCGGATACGCTTTAAGCGCGTCGCTCATATCCAGGGTAAACCGCTGCCCATTGGTAAAAGTCAGCTCAAGGCTAACGCCCGGCCGAGGCTGAACCGCCCGCAGGCGGGGACGTTTCATCGATGCCATTTCATCCACTCCTTCTTGTGTCAGATAGCGCCCCTATCACCCCCAGTCAGTGATACTGCTCGGACCGACTTTCGCGATCACATGCCGATCGCAGAAACGATAAGTTGAAACCTTACCGCAAGACGCAGCGCGTCTTGATTTCAATCAAGGCTGAAAGCGCTGGAAGGCATAGCTTGGGCTCAGCACCCCACTTGCGAGAATGGACGCTATGGCCAAGAAATTCCCGACCAACCCCAGCCACCCTGAACGCATCTGCTGGGGGTGCGACCTGTATTGCCCCGCCAAAGCGCTGGCCTGCGGCAATGGAGCCGATCGCACTATGCATCCGGTGGAGTTGTTCGGGGAGGACTGGGACCGTATGGAGGACCGGTTGGACAAGCCGGTTCGCGAGGTTCAGCAGGCGCAATCCAACTGACCGCAGGGGGCCGCTTTGCGGCCCATCGCAGGCAAGCCAGCTCCTACACAAAACGCGCAACACCACAGGTACAGCGCTGGCCTGCGATGGGCTGCGCAGCAGCCCCAGGTGCCTCCGTCAGAACGCCGTACTCACCGTCAACGACAGGTTCCGCGGATCACCATAAATCGCCCCCGCGTAGAACCCGTAGCGGGTGTAGTAGTGCTTGTCGAACAGGTTATTGGCATTGAGGCTGACACTCGTATCGTCAGTCAGCTGGTACTTGGCCATGGCATTCCAGATCGCATACCCCGACCAGTTGACGTCGGTAGCACCTGTGCTAACACCATTGCTCGGCTGCCCAGCCGGGCTGGATACCGCGCGAATGTTGCTCTGCGCGGTCACCCCTGCGCCAAGGGTCAAGCGGTCCAGCGGGCCAGACAGCCGATACGTGGTCGAAGCCTTGAACAGGTGCGACGGGTCGCTGCGGCCATCACTGTCGATACGGCGGAAGTGCAGGTACGTGTAGCCCGCGTAAACGTTCCAGTTCGGGGTCAGTGCACCGGCGATTTCCAGGTCGATGCCGTCGGTTTCCTGGCCAGAGCCGGCTTTGTAGGCGTCGTTACCGGTCGGTGTGGTCAGGTCGCCGTCCAGCACGGCCTTGTTTTCCTGCTTGGTGCGGAAGTACGCCGCCGAGGCGTTCAGGCGGCCATCGAACCATTCGCCCTTGATGCCGGTTTCGTAGCTTTGCCCGCGAATCGGCTCGACCTTGCTGCCGCTGCTGGTCTCGGCGGTCTGCGGGGTGAAGATGTCGGTGTAGCTGGCGTATAGCGAGTAGGTGTCGTTGAGGTCGTACACCGCGCCCAGGTAGGGGGTGACGATGCCGTTTTCTTCCTGGCTGGTGCGCACGCCGGCATTGCTGCGCGTGATTGCGGAGTAGTTGCTGGTGCGCACGCCGACGATCACCGACAGCGGGTCGGTGATGCTCAGGCGAGTAGCTGCATACATACCCTGCAAGCGGGTGGTGGTCTTGCTGTGGCGGCCGGTGCGCGAGGCGATCATGTCGTAGTCGTCATCCACGCCATTGCGCCAGTCGGTCAGCGGGAAACCGTTGTTGGCGCGGAACTGGCAACCCAGCGCCGCAGCACTGACGCGGCCGTCGCTGACCATGTTGCAGGTGTATTCCGGTGACCAGGCCACGGTGCGGCTGTCGTTGTAACCGACCATCGCCTGATGGGTACGGCCGAACAGCTGGAACGGGCCGGACAGGTCGATCTGCGCCGACTGCTGGGTGGTGTCGCTGGCGCTGTGCAGGCCGTTGAGCACGGCGCCGCTGCCGTCCTGGTCCCAGTAGCCGCCGAAGGTGCCGCGGCCCGCCGAGTTGACCTTGGCCAGCCCGCGGTGGTTGAGGGCCTCGGCGGTGCTTTGGGCGGCCTTCAGGTCCAGCGTCCAGTCGTTGTCGAAGCGATGCTCGAGCGAGCCGAACGCCGTGCGGGTGGTGTACTCGCCAAAGCTCCAGCTGGGCACCACGTTGGTGCTGCGCGGCAGGTCGGTCTTGCTGCCGTCGCGGTACCAGATCGGGATGTTCGCACCCCAGCCGCCGCCGACGACCTTGTTGTATTCGTACTGGTAACCGGCACCCAGGGTGGTGGCGTCGTCGAGGTCGAATTCGAAGTTGGCCAGCGCAGCGCGGGCGCGCTCGGACTGGTTGTCGCGGAACGAGTTGGCGTCCTGCTGGGTCATTACAAACCGCGAACGCAGGCGGCCGTCCTCGGACAATGGCAGGTTCAGGTCGGCGCCCAGGCGGCGTTTGTCCCAGCTGCCGTAGGTCGCGTAGGCACTGCCGCCGAAGGTCTTGGTCGGGGCCTTGCGGATCAGGTTGACGGTGGCCGAGGGGTCGCCGGTGCCGCCCAGCAGGCCGTTGGCGCCACGCACGATGTCGATGCGCTCGTACAGGTCCATGTTCAGCGCGTTACCACCGCCGCTGAAGTCGGAGCCACCCTGAAACTGCAGGCCATCGACCTTCCAGTTGCTGATCGAATAACCTCGCGCCCGGTAGTCGGTGCGCCCGCCGACTTCGGCTTTGCTGGCCGTCACCCCTGGCGTGGTTTCCAGCGCCTGCTCGATGGTGTGGATGGCGCGGTCGTCCATCTGCTGGCGGGTAATGGTGGTTACCGACTGCGGCGTTTGCCGCGGCGTCAGCTTGAGGCCGGTTGAACTGCGGCTGCTCTCGACCGTGTACCCTAGCTGGCCGGCTTCATCGGCAGGCGCCAGCGCGCTGTCCTCGATCTGCGTGGCATCCAGCACCAGTGGCTTGCTGTCGGCAGCCATGGCGCTGCCGCTGATGGCCGCGGCGATGAAGAAGGCGAGCGGGGTGAGGTGACTTGCGCCTCGGCCGATGGAAGAGAAGTCGTTCATGATGCTCCGAGGCTTCATTTGGGAAGGTTTCGTATTCGCAGATGATTTTTTGTTACGATTCTAGGGATCCGCCCTTGGGGCTCCAGCCCCGGCTTGTACGGGGATGTAATTGAACGTAACGAGCGCCTCCGGCCCTCACCGAACAGGTGTTTTTAGCAATGAGTACAACGCTGCTGGTTGTCGACGATGACGACGAAATCCGCGAACTTCTCTGTGATTACCTGACAGATGCCGGTTACACCGTACTGGCCGCCGCTGATGGCGAGCAGATGCGTGAGCAACTGGCTGCGCACAAAGTGGAGCTGGTGGTGCTGGACCTGATGCTGCCCGGCGAGGATGGCTTGAGCCTGTGCCGCCAGCTGCAAGCCACCCCTGGCCTGGCGGTGATCATGTTGTCTGCCAAAGGCAGCACGCTGGACCGCATCATTGGCCTTGAAGTGGGCGCGGACGACTACCTGGCCAAGCCCTTCGAGCCACGCGAGCTGATTGCCCGGATCAAGGCCGTGCTGCGTCGCCCCCAGCGCCTCGATACACCGGTGGCAAAACCGGCTGTCGAAGCGCAGCAATTTGCCGGTTTTCGCCTCGACCACGTGAAGCGCCTGCTCACCCGCCCGGACGGCGAGACACTGCCCCTGCCCCGCTCCGATTACCGCGTGCTGCGTGAGCTGCTTGAAGCCAACAACCGTGTGGTGTCGCGCGATCATCTGACCCGCAGTGCGTTCGGCCGTGACCACCTGCCCGATGACCGCTCGGTAGACATGTGCGTCAGCCGCCTGCGCCAGCAACTGCGCCGCGCGCCGGGCGCCGTCGCGCAGATCCTCACCATCCGCAACGAAGGCTACCTGCTGAGCCTCGCCCGCAGCGAGGCGGATGCCTGAGGTGCGCTGGCTCCGCCGGCTGTGGCCGCGCACGCTGTTTGGCCAACTGCTGCTGATCATGGTCAGCGGCACGCTGGTAATCCAACTGATGTCGAGCAGCATCTGGTTCGATGTGCGTTTCGCGCAGGTGCTCGAAGCCCCGGTGCGGCTGATCGCCGCCCGCAGCGCGCCCCTGATTGCCAAGGCCGACTGCCATGCCGGCGCAGTGCAGGCGCCAGCCCATTATCAGCTGCGCTGTGCCGAAGCCTTGCCCGCGCAAGAAGGGGACGAACGCAGGGGGCGCAAACGCATCGAATTGCTGCTGCACCAGGCCCTCAAGTACGAACTTGGCCATGCTGTAGACGTGCGCCTGATGAAGGTGCAACTGACTGACGAACTGGGCCAGCCGATTGTCTGGCGCAGCCTGTTCGGCTTGCGTACGGCCCAGGCGCATATTCAGTTTGCCGTGCCGCTGGCCGATGGGCATTGGCTGACCATCGATGGCCAGGAGCTGCAGGGCTGGAGTGGCGAGTCTGCCTGGGCGTTGATCAGCGACTACCTGCTGCGGGTATATGCCCTGCGTATCGTCGCCGTGCTGCTGGTGTGCCTGCTGGCGGTGCGCCTGTGCCTGCGCCCGCTGCAGCGCCTGGCGGACGCAGCGCGAGGGCTGGGCAGCAACCTGGAGCAGCCGCCCTTGGCGCTGGATGGGCCGCAGGAAGTGCGCCAGGCGGCGCAGGCTTTCAATGCGATGCAGCAACGGTTGATTGCGATGGTCAACGACAAGGCCTACTTCCTCGCCGCCGTTTCCCACGATTTGCGTACCCCGTTGACCCGCATGCGCCTGCGCCTGGAGCGCCTGCCAGACGATGAGCAGCGCGAACGGCTGCGGCAGAACATCACGCAGATGGACGACATGATCGGCCAGGTACTCGACTACCTGCGCGCCGGCGAGCAGCAGAACCTGCAACAGGTGGACCTGGACCAGCTGGTGGCGCGCCAGTGCGCAGACTTGGCCACCGCCAGTGAGCCGCTTCCCGTTGAGGGCCAGGCTGGCACCGTGCGGGTCGATGCCCTGCTGCTGCAGCGGTGCCTGCAGAACCTGCTGGTCAATGCCTTGCGCTATGGCAAAGACGTTTCGGTCACGCTAGAGCGCGCGGCCACGGGGGTTTTTATCCACATCGATGACTGCGGGCCGGGGATTGCACCCGGCTTGATGGCGACGGTTACCGACCCGTTCGTGCGGGGGGAAGGGTCGCGCAATCAGGCGTCTGGCGGGTATGGCTTGGGGTTGAGCATCGCCCAGCGCATCGCGGCCAGTCATGGCGGCGAGTTGCTGCTGTACAACCGCGACGGCGGCGGCTTGCGGGCCAGTGTGCAGTTGCCCGAATAACCTGCCATCACGGCCTTGCGTCGCGAAAGGGTCGCGCAGGGCAAACCTGCGATCAGGTAACAGTCTTTTACCGATTCACCAGGTTTTCCGCAGCCTGCCTTTGCCTATCCTAGGCCCGGTCATCCTGCCTGCGATGGACCCATGAAACATTCACTGCCCAGCCGCTACGCCTGCCTCGTCACCTGCCTGCTGTTCACCTTCGCCAGCCTGCCGCTACTGCCCCAACAGGCCTGGCTCTGGCCGTTCACCGTGCTCACCGCCCTGCTCAGCCTGGTCGGCCTCAATGACCTGCGCCAGAGCCACCATGCGGTGCGGCGCAACTACCCGATCCTGGGCAACATCCGCTACCTGATCGAAACCATCCGCCCGGAAATCCGCCAATACCTGATCGAAGGCGACGACGACAAGCTGCCGTTCTCCCGCTCCCAGCGCTCGCTGGTGTACGCCCGGGCCAAGAATGAAAGCGCCGAAAAAGCCTTTGGCACACTCAACGATGCCTACAAGCCGGGCTTCGAATTCATCAGCCATTCGATGCTGCCGGTGGCCACCCCCGACCCTGCTTCGTTCCGCATCGCCATCGGCGGGCGGCAATGCCGGCTGCCCTACTCGGCCTCGATTTTCAACATCTCGGCCATGAGCTTCGGCGCCCTCAGCGCCAACGCCATCGCTGCCCTCAACCAGGGCGCACGCCTGGGCCGCTTTGCCCATGACACCGGTGAAGGCAGCATCAGCCCTTACCACCGCGAACATGGTGGCGACCTGATCTGGGAGATCGGCAGCGGTTACTTTGGCTGCCGTACCGAAGAGGGCCGTTTCGACCCGCAACGCTTCGCCGAGCAAGCCCGCTCGGCGCAAGTGAAGATGATCGAGATCAAGCTCAGCCAGGGCGCCAAACCCGGCCACGGCGGCATCCTGCCAGGGCACAAGGTGAGCCCGGAAATCGCCGCGACCCGGGGCGTGCGCGAAGGCCAGGACTGCATTTCCCCGGCTGCGCACAGCGCCTTCCGCACGCCGGTCGAATTGCTCAAGTTCGTTGCCAGCCTGCGCGAACTGTCGGGCGGCAAGCCAGTGGGCTTCAAGTTCTGCCTGGGGCACCCGTGGGAGTTCATGGGCATTGCCAAAGCCATGCTGGCCACCGGCATCACCCCCGACTTCATCGTCGTCGACGGCAAGGAAGGCGGCACCGGCGCGGCACCACGCGAGTTCAGCGACAACATGGGCGTGCCCATGCGCGAAGGGCTGATGTTCGTGCACAACACCTTGGTCGGCCTGAACCTGCGTTCGAGCATCCGTATTGGCGCAGCGGGCAAGATCGTCAGCGCCTTCGATATCGCCAGCGTGCTGGCCATTGGTGCCGACTGGGTGAATTCGGCGCGCGGCTTCATGTTCGCCATCGGCTGCATCCAGTCGCAAAGCTGCCACACCAACAAGTGCCCGACCGGGGTTGCCACGCAAGACCCGTTACGCCAGCGCGCATTGGTGGTACCGGACAAGGCCCAACGCGTGGCCAGCTTTCATCGCAACACGCTGCACACCTTGGCCGAGATGCTGGCGGCCGCAGGGCTGGAGCACCCAAGCGAACTCAAGCCCAAGCACCTGGCACGGCGTGTCAGCGCCAGTGAAATCGGCTTGTTCTCGGATTTGCATACGTTTCTCAAGCCTGGCGAATTGCTCAGTGGCTCGATTGAAAGCGAGTTTTATGCGCGGATGTGGCGGATGGCGCGTAGCGACAGCTTTGCACCGGAGACGGGGGAAGTTGAAAAAGCAGCAGGGGTACGACGTAGACAGGCGGAGCCGGCTTGAAGGCTGGGGGCGCTTTGCGCCCCTTTCGCGGCACAAGGCCGCTCCCACAGGGGTTGCGCCGGCCTTGAAGGTTTAGAGCCAGCCAGTGTGGGAGCGGCCTTGCGCCGCGATAGGGCTGCAAAGCAGCCCCAGCGGGATCAGATCAGAAGATGCTGATCGGGTACTCGACGAATACGCGGACTTCGTTGCCGTCGTCGTTGTAGCCGTTCTGCTGTACCGCATTGTTGGTACGCACGAACGAGCTACGCAGCTTGATCGACAGGTCCTTGGCCGGGCCGTCCTGAACCACGTAACGGATCTGGTTGAAGATCTCGCGCTCTTTACCTTCACCGAAACCTTGCGGGTTGGCGACGTTGCGGGTGTTGATGTTGTCACCCACCACGTAGGCCAGCTTGTAGGTCAGGCCCGGAACGCCATAGGCGCCGAAGTCCAGGCCGTAGCCCAGCTGCCAGGAGCGCTCGTCTTCGGCGTTGAAGTCGGACCAGTACGAGTTGGCCAGGTAGATGGTCGAACCACCGTCACCCACGCCACCGGCGTTCTGGTAGAAGCCGTAGTTGTAGCCGGTGCTGCCGGTGCTGCGCTGATGCGCGAGGGTGAACGAGTGGGCACCGTACGCGTAAGTGGCAGCCAGGCTCCAGATGGTGTTGGAGTCGCCGTTCAGGCCAGCGGCCTGGACGTACTGCTTGTCGATGTCCGACTTGTAGCCGTTGAAGTCCAGGGTCAGCGACTGGTCGCTGGCGATCGGGAAGACGTAGTTCAAGCCCAGGTAGTGCTTCTTCATCACGTCTTCGTTGTCTGCGGTGTACAGCGAAGCGGTGAAGTTGTCGGTGAACTTGTAGCTACCGCCGAAGACGTTGATCGACTTCAGGCCACCACCGTCACGACGCTCGGCGCTCTTGCGCGCTTCCTGGGTGAAGCGACCGGCGTTCAGCTCCAGGCCCTCGATCTCTTTCGAGGTCAGCAGGGTGCCGGTGAAGCTTTCTGGCAGCAGACGTGCATCGTCGTACTGCAGCACAGGCAGTGCCGGCATCTGGTCACCGTACTTCAGCACGGTGTTGGAGATGCGGAATTTCACGGCAGCGCCGCCACGGGCAAGGTTATGCGGCGAGCTGGCGTTGCCCTCGGCATTGGTGGTTTCGTGCGGTTTGAAGAAGTCGACGCCGCCACCACCGTTGTGGCCCTTGCCGCCGTCCAGACGCACGGCATACAGGCCGAATGCGTCGACGCCGACACCGACGGTGCCCTGGGTGAAACCGGAGGAGAAGTTGGCGATGACGCCTTGGCCCCATTCGATCTGGTCATCGGTACCGTGCTTCTTGTCACGGTTGATGTAGGCGTTGCGCAGCAGCACATTGGCGTGGCTGTCTTCGATGAAGCCCTTGCTGTCGGCCTGCTCATTGGCCTGTGCCTGGGTCGCGGCGATCATCGCCAAGGCGACCAGGCTGATCCTGGTTTTCAACATGTTATTTTCCTTATTTCTTAATCAAAAACGCTCTGCAATATGACGCCAGGAACCAACGCCCCTTCGTAGGCTCGACGCTATGCGGATCCAAACTGGAAGGCTTTGCCGGCAATCGCACGGTGGCCTTTAACAGCAGCATGGCCATGTCATGGCCAGCAGGCGTTGGCCGAATCCTAGCGGTGTGCGATTACAAATGTCAAAAAATCGTGAAATGCAGGTTGATATAACCAAAATAACCGGCAGGTCTGGTGCATTTCCATGCCGGTTCGCGCTATCGGTGGGCAATTTTTCTCTTGTCAGGTAAGTCAGCTGACGTTGTGGGAGCAATCTTGGGCTGGGGGATTATACAAAGTACCTAGTTACAAAGTGATACATATGTAAAGACAACCCCTTACAAATACCCAAGCAACAGTAAATAGCAAGCATTACCATTCGCACCTTCTTTTCACCTGCCCCGGTCCGGATGTGTCCATGCTTGTACCCTGCCGCCTTTCCCCCCTGTCGCTGGGCCTGTCGCTGCTGTTCAGCGCCAGCCTCGCCAACGCCGCCACCACTACCCTGCCGGAACTGTCGGTCACCGCCGAAAGCGAGCGTGAACAGGACAACCCGCGGGTCAAGGAGGTGAGTACCGCGACGCGCACCTCAACGCCGGTGCGCTATGTACCCCAGGCCATCGACACGGTGAAAACCGCCAACGTGCTGGATTACGGCAGCAACACCTTGGGCAAGGCACTCGAGGGTATCCCCAACGTCAGCAGCGGCGCCGACACCCGTTTCGACAGCGTGCGCATCCGCGGCTTCGATGCCAGCAACGACTTCTATCTGGACGGTGTTCGCGATGACAGCCAGTACATTCGCGACCTCAACAACATCGAGCGTGTCGAAGTGCTCAAAGGGCCGGCCGCAGTGCTGTACGGCCGTGGCAGCCAGGGTGGCATCGTCAACCGCGTCAGCAAGGCGCCCGAGCACGGCCGCCGTTCGAGCATCGAGGCGCAAGGCGGCAGCCAAGACCTGCGCAGCCTGTACGCCGACCTGAGTGCCGACCCCAGCGACACCATCAGCCTGCGCCTGAACCTGGGCAACGAGGACAGCAACAGCTTCCGCGATGGCATCGATGGCAGCCGCCAACTGTTCGCGCCCTCGATGAGCTGGCAACTGACGCCGGACCTGAACTGGCTGGTGCAATACGAATACAGCCGCTACAACCGCACGCCCGACCGCGGCATCCCTGGCGTCAACGGCCGCCCGGCAGACGTAAGCCGCAGCACCACCTATGGCGATACCCAGCGCGACTACATCGACGACCGCGCCCAGTCGCTGCGCTCGCGGTTGAACTACCAGCTAAACGAAGCCTGGCAACTGCGCCACACCCTTGGCCTGTTCAAGCTCGACAGCGAGTTCGACAACACCTACGCCACGGGCTACAACGCCAGCAACAACACCGTCACCCGCCAGCGCTGGCAGCAAGACCTGAACACCCGCAACCTGTTCAACAACCTGGAAGCCGAGGGCGACTTCAACACCCTGGGGCTGGAGCACAAACTGCTGGTGGGCCTGGAGTTCGGCAGCCAACGGCGTGACCCGACCCTGTACACCGCCCCGACGGGTACGGTGCCGAGCCTGGACGTGGGCAAACCCAACCGTAACCTGCAGCACAATGGGCCGCTGCTGGTGTCGAGCAACAACCACACCGTAGTCGAAAGCCGTGGCCTGTACCTTCAGGACCAGGTCCGACTGAACGATCAATGGCAAATCCTCGCGGGCGTGCGCTTCGACCAGTTCGAGGTGGAAACCACCAACAAGATCAAGGGCATTTCCGAGCCGCAGGACAGCAACACCACCAGCCCGCGCCTGGGTGTGGTGTATACGCCGTGGCGTGATCACTCGTTCTATGCGTCGTGGAGCAAGACCTTCTCGCCCGTGGGCGGTGGCCTGATCGGCATCACCCCGGGCGCGCCGGGCAACACCAACGACACCGGGCCAGAGATGACCCGGCAGAAGGAAATCGGGGTCAAGAGCGACTGGCTCGACCAACGCCTGACCACCACCCTCGCGGTGTATGAACTGGAGCTGTACAACCGCCGCACGCGTGACGCCAACAACCCGGAAATCATTGTACTCACCGGCTTGCAACGCTCGCGCGGCATCGAGCTGACCGCTACCGGCAACATCGTCGGCAACTGGTACGTGCGCGGGGGCATCGGCCTGCAGGATGCAACCATCGTCAAGGACAACAACAACCAGGAAGGCAACCGCATCAACGACGTGGCCAAGCGCAACGCCAGCCTGTTCGTGACCTGGAAGCCGGAGCTGGGCTGGTACGCCGAGACGGGGCTGACGCTGGTGGGTGACCGTTATGCCGACAACCAGAACACCACGGTAATGCCGGGGTATGGCCGCTGGGATGCGCTCGCCGGCTACCGCACGCACGATTGGGATGTGCGCGCGGCGTTGAACAACATTGCCGACAAGACCTACTACAGCTCGGCGACCAGCGCCGCGCAGATTCAACCGGGTGACCCGCGCAGCCTGGTGGTGACGAGCACTTACCGCTTCTGATGTTTACTGCCTGCACCGGTGTCAGGGCCGGTGCAGGCTAGCCCGATACGGTCAGTGCCACACCGCCATCAGCGCTTGCATCTCCGCTTCACTGATCAGCCCTTGGGGGTATCGCCCGGCAAGCAGACGTCGTGGGTCGGTCGTCCTGACCTGTTTGCTTCCATGGTGCTTCAACCACTGCGCCAGAACCTTGAGCGATTGATGATTCACTGCCGATGGGCACAAAGCCGACTCACTTGCTGCGTTCATTTCCACACGTACTCCCTTGCCCGTGAGCGGCTAATCTACGTAGGTATTGTTACAGATCCAAGCGCCCGGCCAAGCCGAGCTATCTCTTTGAAAAACAATACAAAACATATGCCATTCGCGGCGCCGGACGTCGCCTGGAAATAAAAAGCCCGTCAGATGACGGGCCTCTTCGTTCAGCGTGGCTTCAGCGCTTGAGCGGCGCGGGTTGCTGTTGGGTCAGGCAATGGATATTGCCCCCGCCCAGCAGCAGCTCACGGCCAGGGATCATCACCACTTCGTGGTCCGGGAAGATCTTGGCCAGGATCGCTCTGGCCTGGGCATCTGCAGGGTCATCGAAGCTGGGCGCGATGATGCCGCCGTTGACGATCAGGAAGTTCACATACGAGCCGGCCAGGCGTACCGACGGGTCGCGCTCCTGGCTACCGGCCACCTGGTCGACACCGTCACATTCTTCGGCGGTGGCATACAGCGGGCCCGGAATCGGCATCTTGTGCACCACGAACTCACGGCCTTTGGCATCGCGGGTGTTTTTCAGCACCTCCAGCGCGGCGTGGCAGCGTGCGTAGTTGGGGTCGTTGGAATCATCGGTCCAGGCCAGTAACACTTCACCTGGGCGCACGTAACAGCAGAAGTTGTCGACGTGGCCGTCGGTTTCGTCGTTGTACAGGCCGTCCGGCAGCCAGACCACGGTGTCGACCGCCAGGTGCTCGCGCAGCACCGCCTCGATCTGTTCGCGGCCCAGGTGCGGGTTGCGGTTGCGGTTGAGCAGGCATTCCTCGGTGGTGATCACGGTGCCTTCGCCGTCCACGTGGATCGAGCCACCTTCCAGCACGAAGCCCTCGGTCTGGTAGCGCTGGCAGCGCTCCATTTCCAGTACCTTGGCGGCCAGTTCCTCGTCACGGTTCCAGGGCGCGTAGAGGCCGCCCTCGAAACCGCCCCAGGCATTGAAGCCCCAGTCCACACCGCGCACTTCGCCGTGGTCGTTGATGACGAAGGTTGGGCCGGTATCGCGCACCCAGGCATCGTCATTGCTGATTTCCACCACGCGGATGTTCGGCAGGTCGAGTTGGCGACGGGCGTTTTCGTACTGGCCAGCGGAAACCCCCACGGTCACCGGCTCGAAGCGGGCGATGGCCTTGGCCAGCGTCACATGCGCAGCCTGCGCCGGTTTGCCACCCAGGCGCCAGTTGTCCGAACGCTCCGGCCAGACCATCCAGACCTGGGTCTGCGGCGCCCATTCAGCGGGCATATGGAAGCCGTCGGCACGGGGGGTGGAGTTGAGGGTTTTCATGGTTAACCTCTGCGTAGGCCCTGAGCCGATGTGCACTGGGGCGTTGGTAGTGTGTGTGTGTAGGAGCGGCCTTGCGTCGCGATGGGGCGCAAAGCGCCCCCGGCTATCGCAAATTTATAACCGATATATATCGGCATTAAAAGCAAAAAAACCTGCCTAAGAAAACCATTAAACCAATTATACCGATATCAATCGAAATAACCCCAAGCCTTCCCGCCAAACCCATGATATTTGTCTGCCACCACCCTAGCCGACGAGCTAGGCTGCATGCCATAGAACTTGGTTTTCCAGAGGCCACTTGAGATGCGCATACTCGTCACAGGCGGCGCCGGCTTCATTGGCTCGGCGCTGGTCCGCCACCTGATCGACAACACCGAACACGAAGTGCTCAACCTCGACAAGCTGACCTACGCCGGCAACCTCGAATCGCTGCAGAGCATCGCCAACAACACCCGATACGAATTCGTCCAGGCCGATATCGCCGACTCGGCAACCGTCAGCGCCGTGCTCGAACGCTTTCAGCCTGGGGCGATCATGCACCTGGCAGCCGAATCCCATGTGGACCGGTCGATCGACGGCCCGGCCGCGTTCATCCAGACCAACATCGTCGGCACTTACGCCCTGCTCGAAGCCACCCGCGCCTGGTGGAGCCAGCTGCCGGCCGAGCAGCGCCGTGCGTTCCGTTTTCACCATATCTCCACCGACGAAGTCTATGGCGACCTGCATGGCGCCAACGACCTGTTTCACGAGACCACGCCGTATGCGCCCAGCTCACCCTATTCGGCGAGCAAGGCCGCCTCGGACCACCTGGTGCGCGCCTGGCACCGCACCTACGGGCTGCCGGTGCTGATCACCAACTGCTCGAACAACTACGGCCCTTACCATTTCCCCGAAAAGCTGATCCCGCTGATGATCCTCAATGCCTTGGCCGGCAAGCCACTGCCGGTGTATGGCAATGGCCAGCAAGTACGTGACTGGCTGTTCGTCGAAGACCACGCCCGGGCGTTGCTTGAAGTAGTGAGCCACGGACAGGTCGGCGAAACGTACAATATCGGCGGCCACAACGAGCAGAAGAACCTCGACGTGGTGCACGCCATCTGCGCCCTGCTCGAAGAGCTGGCGCCGCAGCACCCGCAAGGCGTGGCCCGCTATGCAGACCTGATCAGCTACGTCCAGGACCGCCCCGGCCACGACCTGCGCTATGCCATCGATGCCAGCAAGATCGAACGGGAACTGGGCTGGGTACCGCAAGAAACCTTCGCCAGCGGGCTGCGCAAGACGGTGCAGTGGTACCTGGACAACCTGCAATGGTGCCGTCATGTCCAGGATGGCAGCTACCAGGGTGAACGCCTGGGCAATACCGACATCAAGGAGCTCATTGCATGACCAAGGGCATCGTCCTGGCCGGAGGATCCGGCACACGCCTGCACCCCATCACCCTTGGGGTTTCCAAGCAACTGCTGCCGATTTACGACAAACCGATGATCTACTACCCGATTTCGGTGCTGATGCTCGCCGATATCCGCGAAATCCTGCTGATCTCGACACCTCAGGACCTGCCCCAGTATCGCCAGCTGTTCGGCGACGGAAGCCAGTTCGGCATCCACATCAACTATGCCGAGCAGCCCTCGCCCGATGGCCTGGCCCAGGCATTTCTGATCGGCGAGCAGTTTATCGGCGATGACTCGGTGTGCCTCATTCTTGGCGACAACATCTTCCACGGCCAGAGCTTCACCGAACAGTTGCAGCGCGCGGTCAACCACCCGAGTGGCGCCACGGTATTCGGCTATTGGGTCAAGGACCCGGAGCGCTTCGGCGTGGTCGAGTTCGACGAGCAAGGCAATGCCCTGTCCATCGAAGAAAAGCCCCTCAAGCCCAAGTCCAGCTATGCGGTGACGGGCCTGTACTTCTACGACAACGACGTAATCGAAATTGCCAAGGGCATCCGCCCCTCCGAGCGGGGCGAACTTGAAATCACCGATGTCACCAATGCCTACCTCAAGCGCGGCGACCTGCGCGTGGAGCGCTTTGGCCGCGGCTTTGCCTGGCTCGATACCGGGACTCACGAGAGCCTGCTGGATGCCTCGCAATATGTGCAGACCATCGAGAATCGCCAGGGGCTGAAGGTGGCCTGCCTGGAAGAAATCGCCTTCAACAAGGGCTGGATCACCCGTGACCAGTTGCTGGCCAAGGCTGAAAAACTCAAAAAGACCGGTTACGGTCAGTACCTGGGCAAACTGGCTAACGAGTCTGCATGAACATCATCCCCACCGAGATCCCTGATGTACTGATCATCGAACCGACGGTATACGGTGACAGCCGAGGCTTCTTCTTCGAGGCCTTCAACGCCCGTGAGTTTGCCAAGCAGACCGGCGTTGCCGTGGACTTCGTCCAGGACAACCACTCCCGCTCCCTCAAGGGCGTGTTGCGCGGCCTGCACTATCAGGTGGAAAACACCCAAGGCAAACTGGTGCGCGTGGTACAGGGTGAGATCCGCGATATTGCCGTGGATGTGCGCAAGAGCTCGCCAACTTTCGGCCAGTGGGTTGCCGTGCACCTGTCGGCCGACAATCATCGCCAATTGTGGATTCCGCCTGGCTTTGCCCACGGTTTTGCGGTGGTCAGCGAAACGGCCGAGTTCCTCTACAAGACCACCGACTACTACAACCCAGGCGCCGACCGTTGCATCCGCTGGGACGACGCGCAGCTGGCCATCGACTGGCAACTCGAAGGGCCGCCGGTGCTGTCGGAAAAGGACAAGGTCGGCGTACCGCTGAGTGAGGCGCAACTGCTGCCATGAAGATTGTCGTATGTGGCCGTAACGGCCAGGTAGCCCAGGCGCTGCAGGCGCAGCTGGTCGGCCTTGGCGAGCTTCACGTGCTCGGGCGCGAGCAACTGGACCTGGCCCAGCCCGAGGCCCTGCGTGGCCCGCTGCGCCAGCTGGCCCCCGACCTGATCATCAATGCGGGTGCCTACACGGCGGTCGACCAGGCCGAGCACGAGCCAGAGCGCGCCTTTGCGATCAATGCCCACGGCCCTGGCGTACTTGCCGAAGAAGCGGCACGGCTCGGCGCGCCGCTTATCCACTACTCCACCGACTACGTCTTCGACGGCAGCAAGGCCACGCCCTATACCGAACAAGACGCCCCCAACCCCCTGGGGGTCTACGGCCAAAGCAAACTTGCAGGCGAGCAGGCGATTGCCGCAGTGGCCGGCCAGCACTTGATCCTGCGTACCAGCTGGGTTTATTCGCTGTACGGGCGCAACTTTCTGCTGACCCTGCAGCGACTGCTGCAAGAGAAGCCTCAACTGCGCATTGTCGACGATCAGATCGGCGCACCGACCTGGGCCGCTAGCATTGCCGCCAGCACCCGTGTATTGGTCGAACGTTGGCAGGCCGGGCAAGCGGGCGCCTGGGGCACCTACCACCTTACCGCGCAAGGCGAGACGTCCTGGTTCGGCTTCGCCCAGGCCATCGCCGAGCAACTCAAGGCCCAAGGCCTGCCCTGCGCCGAACTGCTGCCAATCCCGTCCAGCGACTACCCCACGCCGGCCCGCAGGCCGCTCAACTCACGCCTGGACTGCTCACGCCTGGCCCGCGAATGGCACATCCGCCTGCCGCACTGGCAGCAGGCGCTGATCGACTGCCTCAAGTAGCGCATAATTGCATCAGACTTTTCTGGCGCACTTACGTGATGATTGCAAAACCCACGCCCCCACGCCGTCCCCGCTGGCGCAGCCTGGCCCTGCTGGCCCTGTGCCTCGCACCGCTGCTGTGGCCGCTGCATCACCTGGCCGAGCGCTACTACCAGGAAGAACTGGCCTCACAGAACCGCCAGACCCTCGACCTGTACGTCGCCAACCTGCTCGGCACCCTGCACCGCTACGAAACCCTGCCGCAGATCCTCGGCGACCTGCCGGCCCTGCGCGGCGTGCTGGCTGACCCGTTCCGCCTGGAAGCGGTGACCAACGCCAACCGCCTGCTCAAGGGCATCGTCCAGCAGACCGGTGCCGAGGTCATGTACCTGATGGACGTCAGCGGCAACACCCTGGCCGCCTCCAACTGGGACAAGCACGACAGTTTCGTCGGCCGTAACTTCGCCTTCCGCCCTTACTTCAACGAGGCCATGGCCGGCCACCTGGGGCGTTTCTTCGGCCAGGGCACCACCTCGGCCAAGCGTGGCTACTTCTTTGCCGCAGCGGTGCGGGACCGCGAGCGCATCGTTGGCGTGCTGGTGGTCAAGGTCGACCTGGACCACACCGAAACCCTCTGGGGCCGCACCCCCGAGCAACTGTTGCTGACCGACCATAACGGCGTGGTGATCCTGACCTCACGGCCCGACTGGCGCTTCCGTGCCACCCGCGCGCTGACCGAGGCCGAGCGCCAGGCGATCATCGCCATCCAGCCGTACCCGACCCAGGCCCCGCAGCCGCTGCTGCTCAGCCAGGATGCGTGGATCACCCAGACCCGCGACATCAAGGAAACCGGCTGGCAAGTCAGCATCCTCGCGCCACGCATGCTGGTCGACCGCTCGGTGCAGACGGTGATGGCCATCGGCGCCGGCACGCTGCTGGTGATGATGCTGCTGGCCGGCCTGGTGATGCAGCGGCGGCGCCACTACATCGACCGTATCGACTTCGAGGCCCGTGGCCGCCAAGAGCTGGAAAAGCGCGTGGCCGAACGTACCGCCGACCTCGAAGGCCTCAATACCCGCCTCAAAAGTGCCGTGCTGGAACGTGAAAATGCCCAGCAGGAAGCCGTGCGGGCCCAGGACGAACTGGTCCAGGCCGGCAAGCTGTCGGTGCTGGGCACCATGTCGGCGAGTATCAGCCACGAGCTCAACCAGCCGCTGGCGGCCATTCGCAGTTACGCCGAGAACGCCGAGATCTTGCTTGACCATCAACGCACCGACGACGCCCGCGGCAACCTCAAGCTGATCGGTGAACTGACCGGGCGCATGGCCTCTATCATCGCCCACCTGCGCGCCTTCGCCCGCCGCGACCGCCACGCCCCGGAGAGCGTGGCCCTGCAGCCGGCACTGGACGATGCCCTGGCCTTGCTGGCCAAGCGCCGCCGCGCGATGGCCGTCGAGCTGATCCGCGACCTGCCAGAGGCCACGTTGTGGGTACAGGCGGGCGAAACCCGCCTGCGCCAGGTACTGGGCAACTTGCTGGCCAACGCCCTCGACGCCCTGACCGAAAAGGCCAACCCGCGCCGTCTGTGGCTGAGTGCCGAACAGCGCGATGGCTACGTCTACCTGTTCATCCGCGACAACGGCCCTGGCTTCAGCCGCCAGGCGCTGGAGCATGCCAAGGAGCCGTTCTTCACCACCAAGACCCGCACCCAGGGCCTGGGCCTGGGGCTGGCCATCTGCGAAAGCCTGATGCGCGCGCTGGGCGGTGAACTGCTACTGGCCAACCACCCTGAAGGCGGCGCCTTGCTTACCCTGCAACTGCGCGTGGCCGCACCCGGCGCTACCCTGCCCAATTCGGAGGACCCCTCGGCATGACCCCCGAGACACTGATCGACAGCCAAGCCCAGGTCATTCTGGTCGACGACGACCCCCACCTGCGCCAAGCGCTGAGCCAGACCTTGGACCTTGCCGGGCTCAAGGTGGTGGCGCTGGCCGATGCCCAAGGCCTGGCCGAGCGTATCGAAGCCGACTGGCCCGGTGTGGTGGTCAGCGACATCCGCATGCCTGGCATCGATGGCCTGCAACTGCTGGAGCAACTGCACGGGCGCGACAGCGAGCTGCCGGTGCTGCTGATTACCGGCCACGGCGATGTGCCGTTGGCGGTACAGGCGATGCGCGCCGGTGCCTATGACTTCCTTGAAAAACCGTTTGCCAGCGACGCCCTGCTCGACAGCGTGCGCCGCGCCCTGGCCCTGCGCCGGCTGGTGCTGGACAACCGCAGCCTGCGCCTGGCCTTGAGCGACCGCCAGCAACTGGCCACGCGCCTGGTGGGCCAGTCGCCGTCGATGCTGCGCCTGCGCGAGCAGATCGGCGCCTTGGCAGGTACCCGCGCCGATGTGCTGATACTGGGTGAGACCGGTGCCGGCAAAGAGGTGGTGGCCCGCGCCCTGCACGACCTGTCCAGCCGCCGTGACGGGCCATTCGTGGCGATCAACGCCGGGGCACTGGCCGAGTCGGTGGTCGAGAGCGAGTTGTTCGGCCACGAACCTGGCGCCTTCACCGGAGCGCAGAAGCGGCGCATCGGCAAGTTCGAATTCGCCAATGGCGGCACGCTGTTTCTCGATGAAATCGAAAGCATGAGCCTGGATGTACAGGTCAAACTGCTGCGCATGTTGCAGGAGCGGGTGGTCGAGCGCCTGGGCGGCAACCAGCTGATCCCGCTGGATATCCGCATCATTGCGGCCACCAAGGAAGACCTGCGCCAGTCCGCCGACCAGGGGCGCTTCCGCGCCGACCTGTATTACCGCCTGAACGTGGCGCCGCTGCGCATACCCCCGCTGCGTGAGCGCGGTGACGACATCCTGGTGTTGTTCCAGCACTTCGCCGATGCCGCCAGCCAGCGCCACGGCTTGACGCCGCACACCCTGCAGCCCGCCCAGCGCGCCATGCTGCTGCGCCACGCCTGGCCTGGCAATGTGCGGGAGCTGCAGAACGCTGCCGAACGCTTTGCCCTGGGCCTTGAGCTTGCCCTCGACGGCCAGGCACCGGCTGCGGCAACGCCGGCGCCGGTGGTCGTGGCCGGCAACCTCAGCGAACAGGTCGAGCAGTTCGAGCGCTCGCTGATTGCCGCCGAGCTTGCCCAACCCCACAGCTCCATGCGCAGCCTGGCCGAGGCTCTGGGCATTCCACGCAAGACCTTGCATGACAAGCTGCGCAAGCACAGCCTCAGTTTTGACGGCGGCAGCGGCGGGCACGACGACCAGGAGGACAACCGTCCATGAGCACCGACAGCCAGTACCTGCAGGGCGTACTGCACAGCGACATCCCCCTCACGCGGGAAATGGGCCTGGAGGTCATCGACTGGCAGCAGCACACCCTGCGCCTGCAACTGCCGCTGGCGGCCAACGTCAACCACAAGAGCACCATGTTCGGCGGCAGCTTGTACTGCGCTGCGGTACTGGTGGGCTGGGGGTGGCTGCACCTGCGCCTGCGCGAGTTGGGCATCGATGACGGGCATATCGTCATCCAGGAGGGGCAGATCAGTTACCCGTTGCCGGTCACCGGTACGGCAGTGGCCCGCTGTGCGGCGCCGGATGAAAAGAGCTGGGCGCGCTTCGTGACGATGTACCAGCGCCGTGGGCGGGCGCGGCTGACGCTGGAGACTACCGTCAGCAATGCCGGCAGCGACGAACCGGCCGTGCAGTTCAGCGGGCAGTACGTTCTGCACCGCTGATTGCCTGCACGCACCCTAGTTGTTGTAGGCGCGGCGCGACAGGTCGATCAAGGCCTGGCGCCAGCTGGCAGCGCTGGGCAAGGCCAGGAAAAACGGGTTCAGCAGTGACTCACGCGGCGGATAGCGGAACGGCTGGCCGTCCAGCTCGATGACCTCGCCACCGGCACCTTCGACCACCCCCTGCGCCGCAGCAGTGTCCCACTGCGAAGTCGGCGCCAGGCGCGGGTAGCAATCGGCGCTGCCTTCGGCCAGCAGGCAGAACTTCAGCGAGCTGCCGATATTGGCCAGCGCCAGGTCCCCCACCGCAGCCCCTAGCCCGGCCAGCAGCGCTTCTTGCTCCGGGCTGGAATGACGACGGCTGGCGACCACGGTGAAACGGCCATCGGCAGGCGGTGCATTGCGTACCTGGATCGGCTCGGCCGCTTCACCCGCCTCGGCACGCCAGGCACCCAACTGGCGGCCGCCAAAGTAACAGCGCCCGTTGGTCGGCATCGACACCACGCCAAACACCACCTCAGCATTGTCGATCAGCGCGATGTTGACCGTGAACTCTTCACTGCCTGCAATGAATTCCTTGGTACCGTCCAGCGGGTCGACCAGCCACCAACGGCTCCAGCCCTGGCGCTCGGCCAGCGACATGTCGCAGTCTTCTTCGGACAGCACCGGGATGTGCGGCGCCAGCGCCAGCAAGCCATCGGCAATGACTCGGTGCGCCGCCAGGTCTGCCGCAGTGACCGGTGAATCGTCGGCCTTGTTGCTGACCGCCACATCGGCGCGCCAGAACGGCAGAATCGCCTGGCCCGCCACCTGGGCCAGCTTGACCACTTCGTGCATCAGCTGCAGGTCGTTCATAGCTCTAGCAGCCCCCGCTGGCTCAGCAGGTCGCGCGCCAGGTAAAGCGCCGCCAAGGCGCGGCCCTCGGTGAACTGCGGGTGCATGGCCAGGGCCGACAACTCGCGCAGGTTGACCTTGTCGACCCGCATCGGCTCCGGCTCATCGCCTTCAAGCTGCTCTTCATACAGGTCGGTCGCCAGCACCACCTGGATCTTCTGGCTCATGTAGCCAGGCGACAGCGACAGTTCGGTCAGGTGCTCCAGTTGCCGCGCCCCAAAACCGGCCTCTTCCTTGAGCTCCCGGTCTGCCGCCGCCAGCACGTCCTCGCCCGGTTCGATGAGGCCCTTGGGCAACGACAGCTCGTATTCGTCCGTGCCGCCGCAGTATTCCTCGACCAGCACAGCATGTTCGGCGTCGAGCATCGCCACGATCATCACCGCCCCGTAACCGTTGCCCCGGCCGACCAGGCGCTCATAGGTGCGCTCGGCACCATTACTGAAGCGCAGTTGCACGGCCTCGACGCGGAACAGGCGGCTGCTGGCGACGATTTCGCGGTTGAGGACGGTGGGTTTCTGGCGCATGGGGCAGCTCCTTGGCGTGAACGGGTTACTATACCGTGGCTAGCCGACTGAACGAGAGTTTCCCATGTCTGTTCTTCCCTGGTCTGCCATCGATACCGTCCTGCTGGACATGGACGGCACGCTGCTCGACCTGCACTACGACAACCGATTCTGGCTGGAGCACCTGCCCCAGCGCTATGCCGAGCTGCATGGCGTCAGCCGGGCCATGGCAGAAATGGAGCTGCAGCCGCTGTTCGAGCGCAATGCTGGCACGCTCAACTGGTACTGCCTGGACTTCTGGAGCCGTGAGCTGAAGCTTCCGATCCGTGAGCTCAAGCGCGAGATCGCCGACCTGATCGCCCTGCGCCCGGATGCCGACACCTTCCTGGCCGCCATCCGCCAGGCGGGCAAGCGCGTGGTGATGATCACCAATGCCCACCGCGATTCGTTGTCACTGAAGTTGGAGCGGGTAGAACTGGCGCCGTACTTCGAGCGGCTGATCAGTTCGCATGACTATGGCTACCCCAAGGAAAGCCCACAGTTCTGGGATGCGTTGCAGGCGGATATCGGCTTCGACCCGGCGCGCAGCCTGTTTATCGACGACACCCTGGCCATTTTGCGCAGCGCACGGCAGTTTGGGGTCGGGCACCTGCTGGCAGTGAGGCAGCCGGACAGCCAGGCAGCGCCGCGCGATACTCAGGAGTTTGCCGCGGTAGAGGATTACCGGGATTTGTTGTCGGGGCTTTGAGGGCCTCTTCGCGGGGCAAGCCCGCTCCCATAGGTAAGCAAAACCCTTGAGCATTGCAGGGTACCTGTGGGGGCGGGCTTGCCCCGCGAAAGAGCCAGCACGATCTATCAGTCCGGAATGCGCAACACCTGCCCCGGATAGATCTTGTCCGGGTGCGACAGCATCGGCTTGTTGGCCTCGAAGATCTTGTTGTACTGGTTGGCATTGCCATACACGACTACGGCAATGGCTGACAGCGTGTCACCCTTTTTCACGGTAACGAAACGCGCAGCCTGAACGACCGGCCCTGTTACGGTGATCTGATCATCAACGCTGGCCACACCGTTGATGTTGCCCGCCGCCAGAATGATCTTCTCTTTCTCCTCCTGGCTGGCAACCTCGCCTTTGAGGATGATCGTGTCGCCCTCTACAGTGGCGGTGATGTCCGGATTACCCAGGCCGACGCTTTCCACGTGCTTTTTCAACTGCTCCTCGGCATTGGCATTACCGGGGGTCAGCAGGTCGATCAACTTCTCGCCGGCTTCCTTCACGAAACTGAACAGGCTCATTGCGTTCTCCTTGTTGATAAAACCTCGGAGCCAGGAGTCTAGGCCAGGATTACCCGACCTGCCCCTGCCGCGACCAATCGACGCGGTCTATCAAGGCATAGACCCTAGCGATTAGACGAGACCGTCCCACAGGCCTAGGCTTGGGCTATCAAATCGCCGCCGGTAGCCAGCCCCGATGAACAGCAAACCTCCGGTCTGCGCGGCCTCATCGCCTTTGGCCTTGCCCGCCGCCAGCAACACCTACGATTATGCCCAGCTCGGCGACGCCGAGCGCGCCAGCACGCCCCTGGCCGAAGAAGTGGCCTTGGCCATTGCCTACAACGGCCTCAACCAAGCGGTGATGCTAGTCAGCCCTACCGACCTTGAAGACTTTGCCGTCGGCTTCAGCGTCGGCGCCGGGCTTGTCGAAGGCCCCCACGAGATCTATGACCTCAAGCTGTCCGGCACCGGGTCGGCCCTGTACGCCGACCTGGAAATCTCCAGCCGGGCCTTCTGGAACCTGAAGAACCAGCGCCGCCAGCTGGCCGGCACTAGCGGCTGCGGCCTGTGCGGGGTCGAAGCACTCGAGCAGGCACTGCCCGAGCTGGCCGAACTGCCCGGTGCGCCCTTGCCGCCTGCGCACTGGCTGGCAGGCCTGCGTGGGCGTATCGACGCCTTCCAGCCGCTCGGCCAGCATTGCGGCGCGGTGCATGCGGCACTGTTCATGGACCGTAACGGCGAACTGCTGCTCGGCCGCGAAGACATCGGCCGGCACAACGCCCTCGACAAACTGATCGGAGCCCTGCTGCGCCAAGGCATCGACAGCACCGGCGGCCTGGCCATCGTCACCAGCCGCTGCAGCCTGGAGCTGATCCAGAAGGTGCTGCGTGCCGGCATCCAGACCCTGGTCAGCCTCTCGGCACCCACCGGCCTGGCCCTGCAATGGGCGCGCAAGCACAACCTCAACCTCATTCACTTGCCCAAACACAGTGCACCGCGGGTCTACAGCCCAGCGGCGGAGTCGTAACAGCCGTGACCTCGTACCAGCCCCTCCCTGACAACGCCCCAGCCGCCCCCCCTCGCTACAAGCCCTACCACGGCCCCGCCGGAGGCTGGGGTGCGTTGCGCAGCGTGGCCAAGGCTTGGGTCGGCAGCGATAACGCGCTGAAGAACATCCGCGCGCTGCTCAAGACCAACCAGAACGGCGGCTTCGACTGCCCCGGCTGCGCCTGGGGCGATTCGCCGGAAAGCGGCATGGTCAAGTTCTGCGAGAACGGCGCCAAGGCGGTCAACTGGGAAGCCACCAAGCGCCGCGTGGACGCCGCCTTTTTCGCCCGCTACAGCGTCAGCGCGCTGCGCGAGCAGAGCGATTACTGGCTGGAGTACCAGGGGCGCCTGACCGAACCGATGGTCTACGACGCACAACAGGACCGCTACCAGCCCATCAGTTGGGATGCCGCCTTTGCCCTGATCGCCCGCGAACTGAACAACCTGGCCACCCCTGACCAGGCCGAGTTCTACACCTCGGGCCGGGCCAGCAACGAAGCCGCCTACCTCTACCAGCTGTTCGTGCGGGCCTACGGCACCAACAACTTCCCCGATTGCTCGAACATGTGCCACGAAGCCAGCGGCGTGGCCCTGGGGCAAAGCGTCGGCGTCGGCAAGGGCACGGTCACCTACGACGACTTCGAGCATGCCGATGCGATCTTCGTCTGGGGCCAGAACCCGGGCACCAACCACCCACGCATGCTCGACCCGCTGCGCGATGCGGTGAAACGCGGCGCCCAGGTGGTGTGCGTCAACCCGCTGAAAGAGCGTGGCCTGGAGCGTTTCCAGCACCCGCAGAACCCGCTGGAGATGTTGACCAACAGCGACCGGCCGACCAACACCGCGTTCTTCCGCCCGGCCCTTGGTGGCGATATGGCGCTGCTGCGCGGCATGGCCAAGTTCGTCCTGCAGTGGGAACGTGAGGCCCAGGCCAACGGCGAACCTGCTGTGTTCGACCATGCTTTCATCGCCGAGCACGGTCACGGCGTCGATGACTACCTGGCAGTGGTCGATGCCACGCCGTGGGCGCATATCCAGACGCAATCCGGCCTGGCCCTGGCCGACATCGAGCTGGCCGCGCGCATGTATTGCCGTGGCAAGCGGGTGATCATGTGCTGGGCGATGGGCATCACCCAGCATCGCCATTCGGTGCCGACCATCCAGGAAATCGTCAACCTGCAGATGCTGCGCGGCAACATCGGCGCGCCAGGCGCCGGCCTGTGCCCGGTGCGTGGCCACAGCAACGTGCAGGGCGACCGCACCATGGGTATCAACGAGCGCCCGCCGCTGGCACTGCTCGACGCCCTCGAGAAGCGCTTCAACTTCCCCATGCCGCGGCACAATGGCCACAACACCGTCGAAGCCATCCACGCCATGCTCGACGGCCGTGCCAAGGTGTTCATCGGCTTGGGCGGCAACTTCGCCCAGGCCACGCCAGACACCGCGCGTACCGCGCAGGCGCTGCGCAACTGCGAGCTGACCGTGCACATCAGCACCAAACTCAACCGCAGCCACCTGGTGCACGGCAAGCAGGCACTGATCCTGCCGTGCCTGGGCCGTACCGATATCGACCTGCAGGCCGACGGGCCACAGGCGGTGACCGTGGAAGACTCGTTCAGCATGGTCCATGCCTCCAACGGCCAGTTGAAGCCGCTGACGACGCAGATGCGCTCGGAGCCTGCGGTGGTTGCCGGTATCGCTGCCGCCACCCTGGGCAAGCAGCCGGTCGACTGGCACTGGCTGGTCGCCGACTACGACCGCATCCGCGACCTGATCGGCGACACCATTGCCGGGTTCAGCGGCTTCAACCAGCGCCTGCGCGAGCCGGGTGGCTTCTACCTGGGCAACAGCGCCGCCAACCGCGAATGGCAGACCAGCACCGGGCGCGCCAATTTCAAGGCCAACTTGCTGCCGGACACCTTGCTTGATGAGCGCGTGCGGGCCAGCGGCCAATTGCCAGACCTGGTCATGCAGTCGATGCGTTCGCACGATCAGTACAACACCACCATCTATGGCCTGGATGACCGCTACCGAGGCGTGCGCGGCCAGCGTGAGGTGCTGTTCGTCAACGAGGCCGACATCATCCGCCTTGGCTTCCAGCCGGGGCAGAAGGTCGACATCGTCTCGTTGTGGGGGGATGAGCATGTGCGCCGTGTGCACGGCTTCACCTTGCTGGCCTTCGATATTCCGGCCGGGCAGGCGGCGGCCTATTATCCAGAGGTGAACCCGCTGGTGCCGTTGGAGAGCATTGGCGATGGCAGCCATACGCCGACGTCCAAATTCATTGCCATCAAGCTGGAACGTGCGCGGGACGACGGGCGTATTCTGTAGCGCTCGAAAGGCTTACGGCAAAAACGAAAAAGCCCTGTTCCGTAACGGTTCAGGGCTTTGTCATAAGTAACTCTGACAGCCAAAAAACAATAAAGTTTCACCTAGAAAACAGTAACTTAGAGAATTGTGTACAACTCGTGCTACTCGTCGGATTTCAATTGCCAGCCGCCCTCCAGAGCCTCAAATTCGCCTCGTCATCCTTATGAGGCTCTCTTGATGAAGAAGTACTCCTCGATTCTGTTGTTGTCTTTCAGCTTGCTCAGCGGCGTTGCCATGGCCGGTGGCAATACCGAGGCCGGCATTGGCGGCGCATTGGGTGGGGTACTCGGCTCCGTAGTGGGCAACTCCATCGGTGGTAGCACGGGCGGCGCTATTGGTGCCGGCCTGGGCGGCGCAGCCGGCGGCGCCCTGGGTGCCGATAAACGCCAGCGTGGCGAGGCCGCCATCGGTGGCGCGCTGGGCGCCGCAGGCGGCAACGTGGTTGGTCGCTCGGTGGGCGGCACCACCGGTAGCTATATTGGTGCGGCAGCCGGCGGCGGTGCCGGTGGCGCGCTGGGTAACTACATGGGCAACAAGGCCGACGACGACGAACGCCATGACGATCGCCGCTACCGCCGTAGCTACGACGACCGTCGTCACTATGACCGTGGCAACCATTACGGCCACCGCAAGCACAAGCGCCACTGGCGCCACTGATGCCTGAGGGCTTGGCCCTGGCAGCAAAAGCCCCGCCCCGCCCGGCGGGGCTTTTTTATGCCTGCGGGGCGAGCTGAAGGCCGCTGAGAATGGCCTGCAGTGCCTCAGGCAGCGGCACAGGCCGGCCGCTTGAGCGCTCGATGAACACCTGCACCACCGTCCCCGCCGCACACGCATCCCTTTCGCCAGGGCGATACAGCGCCAACCGGTATTCCACGGTACTGCCGGCCAACCGCGTCACCCCCAGGCCCACCTCAAGCACATCCGGAAAACCCGGCAGCGCGAAAAAGTCCGCAGCCGAACTGACCACGAACGCGGCCAGAGCACCTTCACGCAGGTCCAGCTCAGCTTGCTCGACGAGGAAGGCCTGGATGGCGGTTTCGAAAAAGCCATGCACGGTGGCACCGGCGATGTGGCCGTTCAGGTCGTTGTCCTGGGGGCGGGTGAGGATGGGATGGAAGTGGGCGAATGCACTGCGCTGTGGGGCTTCGGTCATCTGTCTGTCTCGCGAGGTCGCAATGGATGCTAACAGTGAAACAGAAAATCCAGACTGGAGGATGTCTTTACGTCCTTTTTGCGGGCAGCCCGCGAAAAGGCCATTAGTAATCGTGCAAAAGCATCAGGCACAAAAAAGCCGCCATCTCAGGCGGCTTTTCTTTACAGCTAACGACAGCTTACAGCTGTGGGCCAGCAGCCTTGATGGCGTCGGAAACTTCGAACTTCTTGAAGTTTTCGATGAACAGCTTGGCCAGGCCTTTGGCGGCCTCGTCGTAGGCAGCTTTGTCAGCCCAGTTGGTGCGCGGGTTGAGCAGCTCGGTATCAACGCCCGGAACGGTTTTTGGCACGTCCAGGTTGATGATGTCCAGGTGCTCGGTGTCGGCACCTACCAGCGCGCCGCTCTGGATCGCAGCGATCACCGCGCGGGTGGTCGGGATGCTGAAGCGCTTGCCAACGCCGTAGCCACCACCGGTCCAGCCGGTGTTGACCAGGTAGACCTTGGAGTTGAAGCCGTTGATGCGCTTGATCAGCAGCTCAGCGTACTCGCCAGCCGGGCGCGGGAAGAACGGCGCGCCGAAGCAGGTGGAGAAGGTCGACTTGATGCCGCCGCCCGAACCCATTTCGGTGGAACCGACCAGCGCGGTGTAACCGGACAGGAAGTGGTAGGCAGCCTGTTCGTTGTTCAGGATCGAAACCGGAGGCAGAACGCCGGTCAGGTCGCAGGTCAGGAAGATGACCGCGTTAGGCTCGCCGCCCAGGTTCGCTTCGGAACGCTTGGCAACGTGCTCCAGCGGGTAGGCCGCACGGCTGTTCTGGGTCAGGCTGACGTCGGTGTAGTCGGCGTGCTTGTTGGCGTCGAGCACGACGTTTTCCAGCACTGCACCATGCTTGATGGCTTTCCAGATGACCGGCTCGTTCTTCTCGGACAAGTCGATGCACTTGGCGTAGCAACCGCCTTCCATGTTGAAGACAACGCCTTCGCCCCAACCGTGCTCGTCGTCACCGATCAGGTAACGGCTTTCGTCGGCCGACAGGGTGGTCTTGCCAGTGCCGGACAGGCCGAAGAACAGGGTCACATCGCCTTCTTCGCCGATGTTGGCAGCGCAGTGCATTGGCAGCACGTCGGCAGCCGGCAGCAGGAAGTTCTGCACCGAGAACATGGCTTTCTTCATTTCACCGGCGTAACGCATGCCAGCGATCAGCACCTTCTTCTGGGCGAAGTTGATGATCACGCAGCCGTCGGAGTTGGTGCCGTCACGCTCAGGCTCGCAAACGAAGTTGGCGACGTTGAGGATCTGCCACTGGTCACGACCAGCCGGGTTGAACTGCTCAGGGTTGATGAACAGGCAACGGCCGAACAGGTTCTGCCAGGCAGTCTGGGTGGTCATCTTCACCGGCAGGTAGTGCTCGGCGGCCGCACCTACGTGAACGTAGGAAACGAAGTGATCCTGGGCGTTGTTGAACGCCTCGACGCGGTCCCACAGGGCATCGAACTTGTCGGCCGGGAACTTGCGGTTGATCGGGCCCCAGGAGATGGCAGCCTGGGTGGAAGGTTCTTCGACGATGAAACGGTCAGCCGGCGAACGGCCAGTGCGGTGACCGGTCTCGACCACCAGTGCGCCAGTATCGGCCAGCACGCCCTCACCGCGTTGCAGCGCTTCTTCTACCAGCTTATCGACGCTCAGGTCGGTGTACACGGTGTTGTTGGCTTGCGTCATGAGATACCCCATCCGGCCCGAGGCCGAGTGCTCCAAACGTTTTGTAGTTGTCTGTAAAAAACTACTACAGCGAAAAAAGTGGCCGGATTATGCCAGAAACGCCCAAAAAAAGTAGGCCCCTCCTGTCGTTACTGCGCTTTTGCGCAATTCGACAGCAGAATTCCCTGTAGTTAATCGTTTCAGTGCCGAGTTTCTGACGCCGTGTCTGTCCCGCCACCGGCAAACAGTTGCGCGACATCGCTTGCATCGAAGAAATAGCGCTCGTTGCAGAACTGGCAATCGATTTCCACCTTGCCACCGCACTCTTCGACCAACTGCTCGGCGTCGTGCTGGCCGAGGCTAACCAGCGCATTGCCGGAGCGCTCGCGCGAGCAACTGCAGTGGAAGCGCAGCGGCTCGATATCGAACAGGCGCACGGCGTCTTCATGGTAGAGGCGGTGCAGCAGGGTTTCGTTGTCCAGCACCCACTCTTCGGCTTTGAGCGTGCTGGCGAGGGCCGTTACATGCTGCCAGCTCTCGGCGCGCTCTTCTTCGTCGCGCTGGCGGTCTACCGGCAACTGTTGCAACAGCAGGCCGCGCGCCTTGCCGTCCTTGGCATCAAGCCAGAAACGGGTATTGAGCTGCTGCGACTGAACGAAGTAGTTGGTGAAGCATTCCGACAGGTTGGCGCCATCCAGGTCGACGGTACCCTGGTAACGCTGGCCTTTGACCGGGTCGATGGTCAGGGTCAGGTGGCCGTCGGGCATCAGCTGGGCCAAGGTCGCCTCTGCGCCGATCTGGTCCGCCTCGTAACGGGCAACGCCGCGAATCTCGCGATCACCGGAGCATTCCACCATCAGCAGCGGGATCGGCCCCTGGGAACGTGCCTGCAGGATCAGCAGGCCATCGAACTTCAGCGCGCCCACCAGCAATGCGGTGGCAGCCATCAGCTCACCGAGCAGCGCGGCCACAGGTTGGGGGTACGGGTGACGCGCCAGCACTTCGGCATAGCTGCGGTCGAGCCCCACCCACTCACCGCGGATATCGCGGTCGTCGAAGATGAAGCGTTGGGTGAAATCGGTATCCGGCAATTCGCTCATAGGTTCTGGCTATCTAAAAATGATGACAAAATGGTTACACGGGATTTCGAAACACTTGCGAAGCCCGTGACAGAGCGCTCACAAGGCGCTCCGATTCCTGTTGGCAATAGAGGTATCTTATGGACAATCGACCACTGTTCCAAGCAAGGTGGTCCTTGGGACCCTTGGCAGCCTGCACGCTGCTGCCCATCGCTCTACTGTGTTTCTGGTTATGGCCTATTGGCCAGATCCTGTGCCTGACTTTCGACGAATGGCTGTTTCACAGCCTCAATGCGCCGCTGGCCGACAACACCGCCTGGCGCTACATCTGGACCCTTGGCAGCCTGCGCCCGTTCGACATCGTGGTCGGGTTGATCCTGCTGGCAGTGCTGATCCGTGGCAACTGGGTGTTCAAAGCCTGCCAGGTGCGTGAGGCCTTTTTCGGCTTTTTGGTCACCCTGGTTCTATTAGTGGTGATTCGCGCGCTGTTTTCCAAGTGGGTCGATGCCGCTGGATGGCAACACAAGAGCCCGTCGATGATCTTCGATGACGTCGTGCACCTCAGTGACTACTACCCGAACCTGGAGGCTGCCTGGGAACTCAAGGACCGCTCCAGCAAGAGCTTCCCGGGTGATCACGCCTCGGTGTTGCTGATCTGGGCGTTGTTCATGAGCCTGTTCAGCCGGCGCCTGGTGCACTACCTGGTGGTCTGGGGGCTGGCGGTGGTGTTCATGCTGCCGCGTTTGGTGGCAGGCGCCCATTGGGGCCAGGATGACTACATCGGCGGGTTGCTGATGGCGATACTGGCGTTGGGGTGGAGCTGCTATACACCGTTGGCGGCCAAGGGCAGTGCGGCATTGATGCGCTGGACGGCGCCGCTGTTCCGGTTGGCAGCCAAGCTGCCGTTGGTCGGGCGGTTGGCTGTGGTTCGCTGATGCTTGGGGCCGCAATGCGGCCCCGTTCACTCGAAGCTGCCGTGCAGCTGATGAATCTGCCGCCGCTGTTTCTTGTTAGGCCGGCCGTCGGTGGTCACACCCATCGCACCGGCCTTGCGCAGCTCGGCAGCCTGTTCACGGCGCCGCACGCTCTCTTCGGTTTCGGCGTACAGCGCCTGCGCCTCCGGCGCCCCACGGCGCACTACCGACAGCGCCTTGACCACGACCGTACGCTCGTCGAACCCGGTACGCAGGACGAACTCATCGCCTACCCTCGGCTCCTTGCCTGGCTTGCAGCGCTCGCCCCGGCAATGCACCTTGCCACTCTCGATCGCCGCCTTGGCCAGCGCTCGGGTCTTGTAGAACCGCGCCGCCCACAGCCATTTGTCCAGGCGAACCTTGTCGTCTTCTTCCGCCTTGTGTGCCATCCCGTTACCTCGAATTCAGTCTTTCATCGAACTGTACTACCGTATCTTGCGGATGCAAAAAGTCCACGCCGTGCTTACAGTTCACCACCTTATCGCCTGGGTGCGCTTCGTGAAGACATTTGACCATTTGACTGTGATCGGCCTGCGCGAGTGGGTGGCCCTGCCCGACCTCGGGCTGGCCGGGCTGCGCGCCAAGATCGACACCGGGGCCAGCACCTCAAGCCTGCACGCCACCGAGGTGGAACCATTCGAGCGTGACGGCCAGCCGTGGGTCCGTTTTACCGCGCACCTGGGCTCGGTGGTTCAGTTGCGCCACCGCCGTTGCGAAGCCCCGCTGGTGACCATGAAGACTATCAAGAGCTCCAACGGCCATGCCCAGGCCCGTTATGTGATCCGCACTTCGCTGGCATTGGGCGATGCTGTATGGGAAGTGGAGTTCACCCTGGCTTGCCGCAAGGACATGCGCTACCGCCTGCTGCTCGGCTCCAAGGCACTTATTCACGGCCAACTGGTGGTCAACCCTGGCCTGAAGTACGTACAAGACAAACCGGCCTTTCCGGCCACCCTTTCCCCTGTCACAGGTGCTGCATGAAGATCGCTGTGCTGTCGCGCAATCCGCGTCTGTATTCCACCCGCCGCCTGGTCGAAGCCGGTACCCAGCGTGGCCACGAAATGGTGGTGATCGATACCCTGCGGGCCTACATGAACATCGCCAGCCACAAGCCGCAGATCCACTACCGGGGCAAGCCGCTGGAAGGCTTCGATGCGGTAATCCCGCGCATCGGTGCCTCGGTCACCTTTTACGGGTGCGCGGTATTGCGCCAGTTCGAAATGATGGGCGTGTACCCGCTCAACGAGTCGGTGGCCATCGCCCGCTCGCGCGACAAGCTGCGCTCGCTGCAGTTGCTGTCGCGGCGCGGCATCGGCCTGCCGATCACCGGCTTCGCCCACTCGCCCGACGACATCCCGGACTTGATCCAGATGGTCAATGGCGCCCCCCTGGTGATCAAGGTGCTCGAAGGCACCCAGGGCATCGGCGTGGTGCTGTGCGAGACTACCCAGGCGGCCGAGTCGGTGATCGAAGCCTTCATGGGCCTGAAGCAGAACATCATGGTGCAGGAATACATCAAGGAGGCCGGCGGTGCCGACATTCGCTGCTTCGTGGTGGGCGACAAGGTGATTGCCTCGATGAAGCGTCAGGCCAAGCCTGGGGAGTTTCGCTCCAACCTGCACCGGGGTGGGGTCGCCAGCCTGATCAAAATCACGCCTGAAGAGCGCATCACCGCTATTCGTGCGGCCAAGGTGATGGGTTTGAGCGTGGCGGGGGTAGACATTCTGCGCTCCAACCACGGGCCGTTGGTGATGGAGGTGAACTCGTCGCCGGGGCTGGAGGGGATCGAGGTGACCACCGGCAAGAACGTGGCCGGGATGATCATCGAACACCTGGAGAAGAACGGCGGGCCGAATCAGACCCGGACCAAGGGTAAGGGCTGAGATTCGGGGCTGCTTTGCAGCCCATCGCGACACAAGGCCGCTCCTACAGGGGATCGCGTAACCCTTGTAGGAGCGGCCTTGTGTCGCGATGGGCCGCAAAGCGGCCCCGGCAATCACACGGCATTACGCGGCAGCAAAAGCCCCAACGGCAACCTCACCCGCGCCTCGATCCCGCCACCGGACCGATTGCGCAGCTCGACATTGCCGCCATGCTGGGCCGCGATCCGCTTGACGATCGCCAGGCCCAACCCGGTGCCCTTGCCACCCCGGGCGCGGTCCCCACGAATGAACGGGTTGAAGATGGTCTCCAGCTCCGACTCGTCGATCCCCGTGCCCCGGTCCAGCACGCTGAGCACCACGTAAGGCGCGCTCTCGTCGCCCGAAACATAGGCGGCCACTTCGACCCCTTTGCCGGCATGGTGCAAGGCGTTGCCGATCAGGTTGCCCAGCATGCGCTTGAGCGAAACCCGGCGCAGCGGGAACGGCGGTATCGGCTCAAGGCACAGGCGTACCCGCTCGTGCGGCTGGTTGTACGGCGCCACCACTTCGCGCACCAGGTCGGCCAGGTCGACCTCCTCCACCGGCTCGTCACGGCCATCGCGGATGAACGCCAGGAACTGGTCGAGAATCGCGTCCATGTCCTCGATGTCGCGGACCATGTCATCGCTCAAGTCGTTGTCGCTGTCCAACAGCGAAAGCGACAGGCGCAGCCGCGTCAGCGGTGTACGCAGGTCGTGGGAAACCCCTGCCAGCATCAACTCACGCTCACGCCCTGCCTGCTCGACATCCTCGGCCATCTGGTTGAACGCGCGGTACACCTCGGTCATTTCGCTGGGAGTGTCGCTGATCGGCAAGCGCACGCTACGCCCCTGGCCCAGTTGCCGGGCGGCGAACACCAAGCGCTTGAGCGGCTGGTTCAGCTGGCGTACGAAAATCCAGGCCGACGCGGTGGACAGCAGGCCGATGGCCAGGAACCAGCCGAGCACGTTCCAGATCTTCTGCCCACGCAGCGGATGCGGGTACAACGGCACCTTGAGCCAGCCAGGGCCGAGGCTCGGCGCATTGACCCACAACGCCGGTGGCGCGTGGATGCGCAGACGTACCTCGGTGTCTTCGCCCAGCTCGGCCTGCATCTGCCGCTGGTAAATCTCGCTGTAAGGCCAGTGTTGCTCGCCTTCGGGTACCCCAGAGCCGGTCACCCGGATCAGCCCTGCGGCTTCGGCGATCTTGTCGCGGTTTTCTTCATCGGCAGCCCAATAGGCGCGCAAGGTCAGTGCCACACCATGGCTGTACTGACGGTCGACCAGCACATCCTCGTTCATCAGCAGATAAACGAGGGTCAGCGCCTTGGAAAACAGGACGACGATCAGCACCAGCCACAGCGTGCGGGCGAAGAAGCTTTGCGGAAACCACAGCGGCGTTTTCATCGACGGCAAGGCATCATTTGCCGGAGTTTCCGTCTGGTACGAAGACGTAGCCCACGCCCCAGACCGTCTGGATATAACGTGGCTTGGACGGGTCCGGCTCGATCATGCGGCGCAGGCGCGAGATCTGTACGTCGATGGAGCGCTCCAGGGCGTCCCATTCACGGCCACGGGCCAGGTTCATCAGCTTGTCGCGGGTCAGCGGTTCACGCGCATGCATGACCAGCGCCTTGAGCACGGCGAACTCACCGGTGGTGAGCATGTGCACTTCGTCGCCGCGTTTGAGCTCGCGGGTAGCCAGGGACAGCTCGTAATCACCGAAGGTGACCGATTCGTCCTCGCTGCCCGGGGCGCCGGGCACACTCGGCGCCTGGCGGCGCAGCACGGCCTTGACCCGGGCCATCAGCTCGTCGGGGTTGAACGGCTTACCCAGGTAATCGTCGGCGCCCAGCTCCAGCCCCTTGATGCGGCTGAGCTCGTCGCCCTTGGCGGTGAGCATGATGATCGGGATCTGGTTGTTCGACTGGCGCAGGCGCCTGCACGCGGTCAGGCCGTCCTCGCCAGGCAGCATCAGGTCGAGCACGACCAGGTTGAAGACCTCACGCGACAGCAGGCGGTCCATCTGCTCGGTATTGGGCACCGCGCGGGCACGGTAGCCCTTGCTGGTGAAGAAACGTTCCAGCAGGCTGCTCAGCCCGGGATCGTCGTCGACGATGAGAATCTTGTCACCTTCAGCGGTGTTTGCAGTGCCGGTCATGAATAACTCCTCTGGTATCGCCGCGCATTATGGCGTAGCCATTGCAACGCGTGCCGTGAGCATTGTTAGCAGATTTTTCCCCCAGCGCCAGTTCCGGGCCTCTCGGGCTGGCTTGGCGCCATCACCGCAAGCCGATCACGATGGGTATAATGCGCGGCTTTCATCCAGCGCCGTCAGGCTCCGAGCCCGCGCGCGGCCCCCGTATTCACAATTGTCAGGTGGTTTACATGGACAGCATCAACAGCCGTATCGCCGAGGAACTGGGCGTACGCCCACAACAGGTCGAAGCGGCCGTGGGCCTGTTGGACGAAGGCTCGACCGTGCCCTTCATCGCCCGTTACCGCAAGGAAGTGACCGGCAGCCTGGACGATACCCAGCTGCGCCACCTGGAAGAGCGCCTGCGCTACCTGCGCGAACTCGACGAGCGCCGCGCCAGCATCCTGTCCAGCATCGAGGAACAGGGCAAACTGACCCCGGAGCTGGCCCGCGAGATCAAGTTGGCCGACACCAAGACCCGCCTCGAAGACCTCTACCTGCCGTACAAGCAAAAGCGCCGCACCAAGGGCCAGATCGCCCTGGAAGCCGGCCTTGGCGAGCTGGCCGACGGCCTGTTCAACGACCCGCAGCTGGCCCCGGAAACCGAAGCGGCACGCTTCGTCGACGCCGAAAAAGGCGTGGCCGATGTCAAGGCGGCCCTGGAGGGCGCCAAATACATCCTCATGGAGCGCTTCGCCGAAGACGCCGCCCTGCTCGACAAGCTGCGCAACTTCCTCAAGCAGGAGGCGGTGCTCAGCGCCCGCGTGGTGGCCGGCAAGGAAGAAGAAGGCGCCAAGTTCCGCGACTACTTCGCCCATGACGAACTGCTGCGCAGCGCCCCGTCGCACCGTGCCCTGGCGATTTTCCGCGGGCGCAACGAAGGCATCCTCAGTGCCTCGTTGAAGGTCGGCGAAGAACTGCCCGGCACCCTGCACCCGTGCGAAGTCATGATCGGCGGCCACTTCGGCCTGGAAAACCGCAGCCGCCCGGCCGACAAGTGGCTGGCCGAGGTGGTGCGCTGGACCTGGAAGGTCAAGCTGTACACCCACCTGGAAACCGACCTGTTCGGTGAGCTGCGCGACAACGCCGAGGGTGAGGCGATCAACGTCTTCGCCCACAACCTGCACGACCTGTTGCTGGCCGCCCCGGCCGGGCCGCGCGCCACCCTGGGCCTGGACCCGGGCCTGCGCACCGGCTGCAAGATCGCCGTGGTCGATGCCACCGGCAAGCTGCTGGACACCGCCACCGTCTACCCGCACGCACCGCGAAACGACTGGGACCGCACCCTCTCCGTGCTGGCCGCCCTGTGCGCCAAGCACTCGGTGGAGCTGGTAGCAATCGGCAACGGCACCGCCAGCCGCGAGAGCGACAAGCTGGTGGCCGAACTGGTCAAGAAATACCCGGCCCTGAAGGTCACCAAGGTCATGGTCTCCGAGGCTGGCGCTTCGGTGTACTCGGCCTCGGAACTGGCCGCCCGCGAATTCCCGGACCTGGACGTGTCGATCCGCGGCGCTGTTTCCATCGCCCGCCGCCTGCAGGACCCGTTGGCCGAACTGGTGAAGATCGACCCGAAATCCATCGGCGTCGGCCAGTACCAGCATGACGTGTCCCAGCTCAAGTTGGCCCGCGGCCTGGACGCGGTGGTCGAGGACTGCGTGAACGCCGTGGGGGTGGACGTCAATACCGCCTCGGTGGCGCTGCTGACCCGTATCTCGGGCCTCAACGCAACCTTGGCGCAGAACATCGTGGCGCACCGAGACGCCAACGGCCCGTTCGCCACCCGCGCAGCGCTGAAAAAGGTCAGCCGCCTGGGTGAAAAAACCTTCGAACAGGCCGCCGGCTTCCTTCGTGTAATGAACGGTGACAACCCGCTCGACGCCTCTGCCGTGCACCCGGAAGCCTACCCGCTGGTGCAGCGCATCGCCGCCGGCACCGACCGCGATATCCGCTCGCTGATCGGCGACAGCAGCTTTCTCAAGCGCCTCGACCCGAAGAAGTTCACCGACGAGACCTTCGGCCTGCCGACCGTCACCGACATTCTCCAGGAGCTGGACAAGCCCGGCCGCGACCCACGCCCTGAGTTCAAGACCGCGACCTTCCAGGACGGCGTCGAAGACCTCAAGGACCTGGAGCCCGGCATGATCCTCGAAGGCGTGGTCACCAACGTCACCAACTTCGGCGCCTTCGTCGACATTGGCGTGCATCAGGACGGCCTGGTGCACATCTCGGCGCTGTCGGAAAAGTTCGTCAAGGACCCGCGTGAAGCGGTCAAGGCCGGCGACGTGGTCAAGGTCAAGGTCATGGAAGTGGACATCCCGCGCAAGCGTGTCGGCCTGTCCATGCGCATGGGCGATACCCCGGGCGAGAAGGTCGAAGGCAACCGGGGTGGCGGCCGTGGCAACGGTGGCAATCGCCAGCAGCAGGCGCCACGCCCGCGTGAAACCACCACCGCAGCCCCGGCCAACAATGCCATGGCCTCGTTGTTCGCCAACGCCAAGCAACTGAAGAAGAAGTGATGGACGTCCCGCGCGAATACGTCGAAAGCGCCTTCAGCCAGTTGCTCGGCTGCCGCCTGCAACGCCTGGACACCGGCGTTGCCGAAGTGGCCCTGGCGCTTGCGCCGCAATTGCGCAACAGGGGGCAGAAACTGCACGGTGGGGCGATCTTCAGCCTGGTGGACATCGCCATGGGCCTGGCCTGCTCGGCCAGCCATGGCTTCGACCAGCAAAGCGTCACCATCGAATGCAAGATCAACTACATGCGCGCCGTCAGCGACGGCGAGGTCGTGTGCAGCGCCCGCGTATTGCACGCCGGGCGGCGCACACTGGTGGTCGACGCCGACGTAGTCCAAGGCGACAAGCTGGTGGCCAAAGCGCAAGGAACCTTCGCGGTTCTCTAGCTCACCAAGCACTATCTGCGGTATTTTCAGCAGTGCGCTGGCACTGCTGGAACCGCGTAAACCAGGCGACAACGCCAGTTCCTTTCTCCCTACCCTTGTAGACCGTTATCTCCACCCCCATATTGGGGCGACTGACGCGTGAAGGAATCCATCTTGAGCGACCTCCTCAACCGCCGCCTGAGCCTGCTCGGCGCCAATCTTCCCCTGCTCAAGCAGTGCCTGCACGGTATTGAGCGAGAATGCCTGCGCGTGACCGATGAAGGTCGCCTGGCCCAGACCCCGCACCCGGAAGCGTTGGGTTCGGCGCTGACCAATGAGCAGATCACTACCGATTATTCCGAGTCGCTGCTGGAGTTCATCACCCCGGCCCTCGCAGACCCGGCCCAGGTGTTGGAGAACCTCGAAGAGATCCACCGCTTCGTCTACACCAAGCTGGGTGACGAATACCTGTGGAGCCCGTCGATGCCCTGTGCGTTGCCGGCCGAGGAAGACATCCCGATCGCCGAATACGGCAGCTCCAACATCGGCAAGCTCAAGCACGTGTACCGCAAAGGCCTGGCCCTGCGCTACGGCCGCACCATGCAGTGCATCGCGGGCATCCATTACAACTTCTCGTTGCCAGAGGCGCTGTGGCCCTTGCTGCGCGCAAGTGAAGGCAGCGAAGAAGACGCGCGCGACTATCAGTCGTCGGCCTACATCGCGCTGATCCGCAACTTCCGCCGCTACAGCTGGCTGCTGATGTACCTGTTCGGCGCCTCGCCGACACTGGACAAAGGCTTCCTGCGTGGCCGCCCGCACCAACTCGAAGAGCTGGACGCCGAAACCCTGTTCCTGCCCTACGCCACCAGCCTGCGCATGAGTGACCTGGGTTACCAGAGCAACGCCCAGGCCGGCCTCACACCCTGCTACAACAACCTGGCCAGCTACACCGACAGCCTGCGCAAGGCGGTGGGCACGCCCTACCCGCCCTACGTCGAGGTCGGTACCCACGTGGATGGCGAGTGGGTGCAACTGAACACCAACATCCTGCAGATCGAGAACGAGTACTACTCGAACATCCGCCCCAAGCGCGTCACCTACACCGGCGAGCGGCCGATCCAGGCCCTGACCTCTCGTGGCGTGCAGTACGTCGAAGTGCGCTGCCTGGACATCAACCCGTTCCTGCCCGTCGGCATCGACCTGCCCGAGGCGCGTTTCCTCGATGCATTCCTGCTGTTCTGCGCGCTTGAAGAAAGCCCGCAACTGGACAACGGCGAGTGCGGCCAGTGCACCAGCAACTTCCTGACCGTGGTCAAGGAAGGTCGCCGTCCTGGCCTGCAACTGCAGCGCGATGGCCAACCGATCGGTCTGCAGGCGTGGGCCGGCGAACTGATCACGCGCATTCGCGCGCTGGCCGACCTGCTCGACCAGGCACACGGCAGTGACGAGCACGCCAAGGCACTGGATGCCCAACAGGCCAAGGTCGACGACGCTTCGCTGACCCCATCGGCCCAAGTACTGGCGCGCATGACCGAACACGACGAGAGCTTTATCCAGTTCTCGCTGCGCCAGAGCCGTGTCCATGCCGAGAGCTTGCGCGAACAACCGTTGAGCAGCGCACGCCAGCAGGCCTTCGAAACGCTCGCCCGCGAGTCCCTGGCCAAGCAGAGCGAGCTTGAACAGACCGAAGTCGGCGACTTCGACCTGTTCGTCGGTGCCTACCAGGCCAGCATCCTGGCGATCAGCAACTGATGAGCCGCACCGCCTCCCTTCGCAAGCCGCGCGCCAGCAGCCAGGCCAGGATCGAAGCGATCCTGGCGGCGGCTCGCGAGCTTCTGGCAGAGCAAGGGGTCGCGGGGCTGTCGATCTACAGCGTTGCCGAACGGGCACAAATCCCACCTTCGTCGGTGTATCACTTCTTCGCCAGCGTGCCCGCCTTGCTCGAGGCGTTGACCGCCGATGTGCATCGGGCCTTTCGCGAAGCCCTCAGCGCCCCCATCGACAGCGCTGCGTTCAATACCTGGCACCAACTGTCACGGCTGATCGAGCAGCGCATGCTCGACATCTACAACGAAGACGCCGCAGCGCGCCAACTGATCCTTGCCCAGCATGGCCTGAGCGAAGTGGTGCAGGCTGACCGCCAGCATGACATGGAGCTGGGCGAGCTGATGCACAGGCTGTTCGACCAGCACTTCCAGCTGCCGACAATGCCGACCGATGTGGATGTGTTTGCCTTGGCCATGGAATTGAGCGACCGGGTGTATGCCCGCTCCATGCAGCTGCATGAACAGATCACCCCGCGTATGGCCGAGGAAGGCATGCGGGTATTCGAAGCGTATCTGGGGCTCTACCTGCCGCCGTTCCTGGGAAAACGCCACACACACTGAACGAGCAACATGTAACGCAGTTCGCCTCCGATCGAACGTTGAAATGGGCGCTCCTCTCCAGCACTCAGCCAACGTGGATCACGACCATGCCTCAATCTTTCGACTTGTCAGCCGACACCACGCCCATCGGCCTGGACGACTTCGCCAGCCCCCTGCCCCTGCCCACCACCCCCTGGATTATCGCCGGACGCGGTAATGCCCTCGGCAAGGCCGACCTGCGACGACGCCAGGCGGTCAAGGCACTGAATAGCGTGTTCAACCAGGCGCAGTTGCAGCCTTCGCCTGGGCACACCAGCTACTGGGACGCACGTATGCCCGGGCAGTCGATAGCACGCAGGGCCTTTGCCGAGCAGCAGTTGCACGCGCATTTCCAGAGCGCGCTGGAGCTCAACTACGGGCTTGACCGAATCGCAACGAAGGCCTGGAAGCTGGGCCAGCTGGACAGCAACAGCCGGTATGCGCAACTGCACTGGCATCAGCCAGGCATCCCCGTAGGGGCCTGCCCCACTGCGCTACTGATCACGCCCCCTGGCGATGACGAGCCCTGGCTGCTGTACCGGCCCGACGGCCACAACCCGGTACGCGCCTTCCACAGCGAAGCGGCCCTGCTGCAGTGGGCCCACGAGCATCGGGACCGCCTGTGGCGCACCCCGCCCACCGCGCTGGCCAGCGACAGCGACAGCACGTTCATCGCCGTCATCGCGCTCCCGGGTGATGGCTTCGCCGGCCTGCTGAACAGCCTGCTGACCGGCCAGGGCCTGCAACTGCAGGTCGAGCTGCCCGACGCATTGAGCGAGGAGCTGACTCGGCTGGTCAGTGCCGATGAAGCGTTGGCGGAGGACGAGGTGCATTTCGATTCACTCGACGAACGCTTGCCGCTCGGCTGGCGCAAGCAGCGCATCGACCGCCAGGAACAGCTGCTGGCCGCCTACCTGGGGAGCGATACCGGGCCAGGCTCTGCACGCCTGGCGGAGCTGCAGGCCCAGCAAGCGAAGCTCGATGCCCAGGACGCCATACTGCAACAAGTGCTGGCTGCGCTTCCCGAGTCGCCCACGCCGGAAAGCTGGGGGCAAATGTACGGCGAAAACAGCAGGTTCGAACATCTCAGCCAGCACTTTGCAAAGGCCTTGCTGCTGGAGGCCGAGTTCCAACAACACTTGGGGGACCTGAGCGAATCTCGCCTGCAATGGGTTCGCCAACTGGTGGAGCGGCCAAACCCCAGCCTGCAACGGCAGGTCGTGCCCAGCGCTCTGAAACTGGTGGTGGGCCCTCGCAGTTGGGCCCTGACGGGCTTCATCACCCTCCGGGCGATACCCCAGGACGCCACGGGTGAAGCAGACAGCGCCTTGCTGCTCTACAAACCCGGGCACGACGGTGGCCTGGCCTGTTATCCGGACCAGGCCCAGCTGGCCGAACGACTGCTGAACACGTTGCAGGGCGCCTGGCCAGAAGTACTGCTGGAAAGCGTCTGGCCGCAGGACATCGATGCGCTCCTTGAGCTGATCGACAGCGGCGAGCACACTCCAGCCCTGATCAGCGAACCCATCACCACCCACGCTTTCGATTACCTGGCCTCGACCCACCTGGCCCTGCTGACCCAGGCCGCCCCCTCCTCGCGCCTGCAACTGCGCTGGAAACTGGGCGCCAGCAACAACGCCGCCAGGATCCAGGCGTTCGAACGGCTGGCCGAGCGTAACCGCACTGCCAACCTGCACACCCGCCTGCATTCACTGAGCCACCTTGATGCGCCCCAGCGCGAGACACTGGCGGCGCAGTTCGACGCATTGCGCGTCAGCATGCTGGCTGCCAGCGGTTTACTGGCGAGGGACCTGCCTGAGCGCGGGGCGTTTTCACGCAACCTGATGAACGGGCACCTGCGCCAGTCACTCGGCCTGACGACGCTGCCCCAAGTCACCCTGGACATCGCCGACCGCACAGGCAAGCAGCGTATTCCGCTGCCGGAGTCCGGCTTCGCCAATGCCTACAAAGAGGTCACGACGTTCAGTGCCGAACGTAGCCACGTGCCCCTCGAGCAATTTCTGCTGTGGGCATTGGACGACGACCTGACCTTGCGCCTGGCCAACGCCAACATCGTAATCGAAGACACGACGGCGACGCCTGACCTGCAACAAAAGCTCAACCACAGCTACATTGCCAACCTGGTGCAGACACTGGATGTGGCTGGCGCCTACGAGCAGCAGATACGCGATACCTTCAAGGGCAACGCGGAGCAATCCGACTGGCAGGCACAATGGCGCCAGGAAACGCTCCGCAGGCCCTTCGAGCACCAGTTGAAGATCCTGCTGTTGAGCCGGCCCGATACCCTGGATGCATACGGCATGGAGGTATTCGAGCTGTTCTGCCGCGAACAGCAGGGCACCACGCTTACCCGCACCATCGATCACCACGCACTCGACCTGCGGCCTGGCGTAGCTGCGGACGGTAGCAGCGACCGCGTGACGCTTTCCGGCATCTTCCTGCTCAAACCAGCGAGCGGGCCGTGCCTGCTGTTGCTACCCGACGCCCCCAACGGCAAGGTCATCAGCCAGTACGAAAACAGCGAGCAGGCATGCCAGGCGCTGGAGGACATGGCCATCGACGAGGCCATGCGCACCTACCTCGCCAGCCGCCCGCTGGAAGGCGACACACGCACGCACCTGTCCTATATCAACCAGGCGCTGCTCAAGCGGTTCACCGGTTTCATCGGCGTGGGTAATGCCCGTTCAGAGCCGATCGCCCAGGTGCGAGCCAACCTGCAGATGGGCCGGCTGATCCTCGAACACCGCGCCTCGTCGCGCAGCCAGGTCGACCTGTACCTGGAAAGCGAGGCGATGCGCCACGGGCGGGTATACGACTACCTCAAACTGGCGCTGGGCTTCGTGCCCGGCGTAGGTACCGCGATTGCCCTCTACGATGGCTGGAGCGCCGCCAATGCCAGCGTCGAGGCATTTCTGCGGGGTGACCCTGGCGAGGGGGTCGAGCACCTGAACAGCGTGTTCCTGTCGTTGGTCGATGCGCTCTTCGATGTGGTGCCTGCCGCCTCTGTGTCGCGCTCGTCCACTGCACTTGCACGCACCCGCACCCACTTGCGCCAGCGCCTCGAAGGGTTGCGGCCCACCACCGTGACCCGCCGGGGGCGCACCGACCCCTTCAGCGGTTATGAAACCGAAGCGCCCTCGGGCCACTGGCGCGACCACCCCGAGGTTCACGGCAAGGGTGTCAACCGGCATGCCGAGACCGGCAACGACTTCATCGTCAGCCAGGGGCTGCACTATCAGGTCGAGTGGGACGCGACCTATCGCACCTGGCGCCTCAAGGGCAGCGCAGCACGCAGCTACAAGCAGCCTGTGAAGCTCGACGAGCTGGGCTCCTGGCAGCCCCACGGCAGCCTGAGCGGGCGTATCGTCGACGGTGGGCTGGCAGGCGGTGGCGCCTACCTCGGCAGGCTGTACCAGCAGGGCTGGCAGCACCTGCGCGGCTACCTTGGCCGGCAGCCCGCGTTGCTATCGCCTAGGCAGGTGGTGCAAGACATCGAAAATGGCCGCGTTGCACACCAAGCCCGTCTCACCGAAAAAGTCTCGGCCTGGAACACCGCACGCGGAGTTGGCCCCAATGGCCCTCAAGGCACACCGGCGCCGTTGCCCGCCATCAGGCAGGCGCTTCAGGAGTCCATCGAGCAATTGGAAGCCTTCGTGACATTTCATGAGCAAAGCCTGGAGCGACTGCACAGAATCAAGCCACAGCTGGGTCGCCACTACCAAGGCATGCACAACCAAATGGCCTATAACCTGGGCAGGCAGCACCCCAGCTTGATCGTACAACTCAATCTGCGGATGCAGGATGAATACACCCGGATCAAGCAGCTCGAACAAGCCAGCGACAACTCCTTTGAGCTCCTGCGGCAGATGAGGGGTGCTCAGGAGCGCTTCTGCCACACACTCGGCAAGCTGGAAGACGAATTCCATCGAGTGGCAAGGGTCACCCAAAAACTGCGCGGCAATGAGCTCACCGTTTACCAACAAACACTCGATAGACTGCAGATGCCGATGCACCCTCATGAGTACCGAACCGTAAGACTGGCCATCGAACTGAGCCACATCGTCCCGCTGCCAAGCCGGGCAAGCTATGACTACCTGTTGATGCAACGTCAGGTGAGGCAGGAAATCACCGACCTGAGGAGCCTGTTGTTCAGCCATCAAGATCTGGCGACTGCGGGCCTGAGCCGCACCCAGGAGCACCGTTTCCTGCGCCAGCTCAAAGACCGCTATCAGCGCTTTGGCAACTACATGACCAGTTGGCAGGACGACTTCCCTGATTACATCACACCGCAAAGCACCCAGCGAATGCGCCATTCGCTGGCCCAACTGATCGCCGAAGTCGAGGCAGGCATCGACGCCTCAGCCCCCATCACGCGAAAGCCAAACCGTCATCGCGGGCCGAGCAGGCCCCGTCTGTTCGAAACCGTGGACCAACAGTTGTTGATAGGCAGTGAGATCACCATCGACGGCCAGCCGCAGATGCAGGTCAGCAACAGACTGAACCAGGAAACACACATCACCTTCACCCGTACCGCCGATAACTTGTGGCAACCCAGAAGTGTGCAGCCTGCCGCGGCCGCAGCCGACCTGATGGTACTGGTGGCCGCCGCGCGCAAACGATTGGGCAATGTCGCCGCGCAGCAAGCCAAGCTACAGCAGTACAAGGCCCTGAACATGGCCCCTGCCAGCCTGCAAGACCTGGCCATTGGTTATGCCACGACGCTGGAGGATCTGGCGCGGGACATCGCCCGCCGGGGAGGGAGCGCGCTGACCGAGGCTCAGCGCCAGCTTACAGGCAGTGTCGAACAGGCTGCAGGCGAACTGCGCAGGGTGGGTCGGCAATTGCGCATCGACCAGACCAAAGCCACACAGCGCCCTGAGCCTGGTCATCTGGATTACCTGCAAAGCCAAGGTGAGGTGCGGATCGGTTGGTCACGCGTGCTGGAGCCGGCCAAGAACAGGCAGGGCCAACCTATCGAGTATCTGGAGGAGTACCGCATCGACGATGCGGCCACTAGCAACCCTCTGTGGTATGCGCACTTCCACTTCAAGCGCAGGCCAGCACAAGGCTTTGCACGGCTCGAGGCCGGTCACATCAAGCTTGCCCACGAACGCAATCTGGGCGCGGGCGCCTGGCGCGGCGCCCTCACGGAAAGCCAGGCCAACAAACTGTTTGGCGGGTTGCGACCCGCTTAGGGCTGAAGGGTACGGGCCGCCTGGCGGCCCATTCGCGGATCAAGCCCGCGACTGGGTCGCACAGCGCCGCCACTGCCATTACAGCTTGGCGATGGACACTTCGGTGGATTTGACGAACGCGATCACTTCACTGCCCACCTGCAGCTCCAACTCTTTGACCGAGCGGGTGGTGATCACCGAAGTGACGATGCCGGAGGCAGTCTGTACGTCGATTTCCGACAGTACCGGGCCTTCGAGGATTTCTTTCACGGTGCCTTTGAACTGGTTGCGGACGTTGATGGCTTTGATAGTCATGGCTTGATTCCTTCTCTTTGGCTTCAGTGAGGTAAGTGGGTCATTCAGTGCGCCCAACGCAGTTGCGTGGGCAAAGGGGCTACAGGGTCCGGCTCGGGCGCAGTGCCCGGTACCGACAGAACACGGTTGAGCACTTCGCTTTCCAGCGCCGCCAGGCGGTGCGAACCCCGCGCCCTTGGCCGGGCCAGGTCAACAGTGAGGTCGAGCCCGACCTCGCCGTCTTCGATCAAAATCACCCGGTCAGCCACGGCAACCGCTTCGCTGACATCGTGGGTAACCAGCAACACGGTAAAACCGTGCTGACGCCAGAGGCGTTCGATCAGTTGCTGCATCTCGATACGGGTCAGCGCATCCAGGGCACCCAGCGGCTCATCGAGCAGCAACAGGCGAGGCTGGTGGATCAGTGCCCGGGCCAGCGCTACACGCTGCTTCTGGCCACCGGAAAGTGCCGCCGGCCATTCATTGGCGCGGTCAGCCAGGCCAACCGCCTCCAATGCGTCCAGCGCACGCGGGCGCCAGTTGCCAGACAGGCCCAGGCCGACGTTGTCGATCACCTTCTTCCACGGCAGCAACCGAGCGTCCTGGAACATCAGCCGCGTTTCCTCGCGGGCTTCGGCCAACGGCGCGGCGCCGGCCAGCAGCTCACCGGCGCTTGGCTGGTCGAGCCCGGCCAGCAAGCGCAACAAGGTGCTCTTGCCGCAGCCGCTGCGGCCGACGATGGCGACGAACTGGCCGGCCGGGATGTGCAGGTCGATGCCTTTGAGCACTTCACGCTGGCCAAAGGTCTTGCGCAGGCCGTTGGATGCCAGGGGGATGCCACGCAGCAGGCGTGGCGGTTGTTCCTTGAGCACGGTCATGCGCCCTCCTTCCTGGCAACTTGATAAGCCGGGTGCCAACGCAGCCAGACACGCTCCAGGCCGCGGGCGGCGAGGTCGGCCAACTTGCCAAGCACGGCGTACAGAACGATGGCCAAAACCACCACGTCGGTCTGCAGGAACTCACGGGCGTTCATCGCCAGGTAACCGATGCCGGCATTGGCCGAAATGGTTTCTGCCACGATCAGGGTCAGCCACATGAAGCCCAGGGCAAAGCGCACGCCGACCAGAATCGAGGGCAGCGCACCGGGCAAGATCACCTGCCGGAACAGGCCGAAACCGGACAGGCCATAGCTGCGCGCCATCTCCACCAGCGCCGGGTCAACGTTGCGGATACCGTGGTAGGTGTTGAGGTAGATCGGAAACAGCGTGCCCAGGGCGACCAGGAAGATCTTTGCCGACTCGTCGATACCGAACCACAGGATCACCAGTGGGATCAGCGCCAGGTGCGGCACGTTGCGGATCATCTGCACCGAGCTGTCGAGCAGGCGTTCGCCCCAGTTCGACAGGCCAGTGATAAAGCCCAGCACCAGGCCGATGCTGCCGCCAATGACGAAACCAAGCCCGGCACGCCAGCCACTGATAGCCAGGTGGGTCCAGATCTCGCCGCTGCGCACCAGCTCGACACCCGCGCTGACCACCGCGCTGGGTGCCGGCAGGATGCGGGTCGACAGCCAGCCCGCGCTGACCGCCAACTGCCAGGCTGCCAGCAGCAGTACCGGCAGGGCCCACGGCGCCAGGCGCTGAGCCAGGGTGGAAGAAGTTGCACGACTCATGGTCCGGCCCTCAGCTCTGCGACACGGACTTGGGCAGGATGTCGTTGGCCACCATCTCGCCGAACGGGCTCACGTAACCACCGGCTTTCGGTTGCTCCGGGCGCTGCACGTCGAGATGCGGGAACAACAGCTCGGCCACGCGGTAGGACTCTTCCAGGTGTGGGTAACCCGAGAAGATGAATGTATCGATGCCCAGCTCGGCGTATTCCTTGACCCGGGCCGCCACGGTCGGGCCATCGCCGACCAACGCAGTACCGGCACCACCACGCACCAGGCCGACACCCGCCCACAGGTTGGGGCTGACTTCCAGGTTGTCGCGATTGCCGCCATGCAGGGCTGCCATGCGCTGCTGGCCAACCGAATCGAAGCGCGCCAGCGAGGCCTGGGCACGGGCGATGGTGTCATCGTCCAGGTGCGAAATCAGGCGGTCGGCTGCGGCCCAGGCTTCTTCGTTGGTTTCACGCACGATCACGTGCAGGCGGATGCCAAAGCGTACTTCACGGCCTTGGCCGGCAGCCTTTTCGCGCACCTGGGCGATTTTTTCGGCCACGGCGGCAGGTGGCTCGCCCCAGGTCAGGTACAGCTCGACCTGCTCGGCAGCCAGGTCCTGGGCCGCTTCGGACGAACCGCCGAAATACAGCGGCGGGCGTGGTTGCTGAATCGGCGGGTACAGCAGCTTGGCACCCTTTACCTGAATGTGCTTGCCGTCGTAATCGACGCTTTCGCCTTCCAGCACCTTGCGCCAGATGCGAGTGAACTCGACCGAGGCTTCGTAGCGTTCTTCATGGCTCAGGTGCAGGCCGTCACCGGCCAGTTCGTCCGGGTCGCCCCCGGTCACCAGGTTGAACAGTGCACGGCCATTGGACAAGCGGTCCAGGGTCGCGGCCTGGCGCGCCGCCACGGTCGGCGAAATGATGCCGGGGCGCAGGGCAACCAGGAATTTCAGATGCTGGGTCACTGGAATCAGCGACGCCGCCACCAGCCAGGAATCCTCGCAAGAACGCCCGGTAGGGATCAGCACCCCACCAAAACCAAGGCGGTCGGCAGCTTGGGCAATCTGCTGCAGGTAGCCATGGTCGACTGCGCGCGCGCCGTCGGACGTGCCCAGGTACTTGCCGTCACCATGGGTCGGGAGGAACCAGAAAATGTTAAGGCTCATTGGAGTTGTCTCCTCAAGGGTGGCTCAAGCCGGAGCGGCGCCCCGGCGCAGGCAAATCAATCAAGGCGCACTGGCGACCTTGGCCGGGGGTGTCCAGATCACGTCCTTGATGCTCAGCGGCTTGGGAATAAGCTTGAGTGCCTGGAATGTGTCGGCGATCTTCTGTTGTGCGGCCACCACCTCAGGGGTGAGCGGCGCGGCGCCGTAGCCTTGGCGCTTGACCGAGGTCAGGGTGATGTCGGCAGGCAGCCCCAGCAGCGGTGCGACCTGGTCGGTGACTTCCTGCGGGTTGGCCTGGGACCACTCGCCCACAGCGCGCACTTGCTCGATCAAGGTGCTGATCACAGCCGGGTGCTGAGTGGCGTAGTCACGGGTGGCGAGGTAGAACTGATGGTTGTCGACCAGGCCCTTGCCGTCACGCAGGGTGCGTGCCTGCAGCTGCTGCTCGGCGGCAGCCTGGTAAGGGTCCCAGATCACCCAGGCATCGACGCTGCCGCGCTCGAACGCAGCACGGGCATCGGCTGGAGGCAGGTAGACCGGTTGGATGTCGCTGTACTTGAGGCCGGCGTCTTCCAGCGCACGCACCAGCAGGTAGTGAACGTTCGAGCCCTTGTTAAGCGCGACCTTCTTGCCTTTGAGTTCTTTCACCGACTGGATCGGCGAACCCTTGGCTACCAGGATCGCTTCGCTGTGCGGCGCAGGCGGCTCGTAGGCGACATAGAGCAGGTCGGCACCGGCGGCCTGGGCGAACACGGGCGGTGTTTCGCCGGTGACGCCGAAGTCGATGGAGCCGACGTTCAGCCCTTCGAGCAGCTGCGGGCCACCGGGGAATTCGGTCCATTGCACTTGCACGCCCTGTTCGGCCAGGCGCTTCTCCAGCGTGCCCTTGGCCTTGAGCAGCACCAGGGTGCCGTATTTCTGGTAACCGATGCGCAGGCTCTCTGCCTGGGCTTGGGTGATGGCGCCGAAGGACACAGCCGCCGCAAACAGGGCGACCAGACCACGACGCAAGAAGACTGTGCGCATGGCGCTCTCCTGTGCGAATAGGGTTCGGGTTGCACCTGCTTGCCTCGTTGACGGGCGAGTAAGGTGGTACAGCAGTAAGGCGGGTCAGATGCTCCAGCGGGCGCTGATCAGCCGTTCATTCAATACACCGGGCGCTACCGGCCGCGGCCGACGGGCCAGGGCAACATGGAACGTTTCCAGCGAGTCATGCAGACGTTCTTGCAGGGCGCTCGCCAGTTGGGCTGGCTTGCTGCCTTCTGCGTAGACGACCTGGCTGTCGTCGGCGAAGATCCCTTGCAGGGTCTCTTGCGCCTTGAGTGCCGACAGCACCGGTTTCAACGCGTAATCCACCGCCAGCATGTGGGCGATGCTGCCGCCGGTGGCAATTGGCAGCACGATCTTGTGCTCCAGGGCGCGCTCGGGCAGCAGGTCGAGCAACGTCTTCAGCGCACCGGCAAACGAGGCCTTGTACACCGGGGTGGCGACGATCAGGCCGTCGGCTTGAGCCACCAGTTGCTGAAAGTGCTGCACCTGCGGGCTGTCGAAGCGTGCATGCAGCAGGTCTTCGGCGGGGAAGTCACGGACCTGGAACGTCACCACTTCAACGCCGCGGTCCTGCAGCCACTGGCGCGAGCGTTCGAGCAGCACGCCAGAGCGTGAACGGGTACCAGGGCTACCACCGATTGAGACGACCAGCATTGCAGCGCTTCCTTGTGTTCTGTTGGAGTGACATTAACAGCCTGTTTATATATCTAGAAATCATATTTTTTCATTTGTTTATTCCTTATTGTTATTTAGATGGTTTGCGGTTTTGAGGCTGCTCTGCGGCCCCAAGCTGCACAAATCCCAGGCAAAAAAAAGGGCCGTCGAAACGGCCCGAAAAACCCTGCATGGCTAAGAGCAATACAACGAGGATCCTTTAACGATTAGGCTGCGGCGTCAGGCGCAGGTAGGGCTTCACCGCTCGATACCCTTTGGGGAAGCGCTGCTTGATCTCTTCCTCGTCTTTGAGCGAAGGCACGATCACCACCTCGTCACCGTCCTGCCAGTTACCTGGCGTGGCGACCTTGTAGTTGTCGGTCAGCTGCAGCGAATCGATCACCCGCAAGATTTCGTTGAAGTTGCGCCCGGTACTGGCCGGGTAGGTAATGGTCAGGCGCACCTTCTTGTTCGGGTCGATGACGAACAGCGAGCGCACGGTCAGGGTGTCGTTCGCATTCGGGTGGATCAAATCGTACAGGTCGGAAACCTTGCGGTCGGCGTCGGCGATGATCGGGAAGTTGACCACGGTGTTCTGGGTCTCGTTGATGTCATCGATCCACTTGTGGTGCGAGTCGACCGGGTCCACCGACAGCGCGATGGCCTTGACCCCACGCTTGGCGAAGTCGTCCTTGAGCTTGGCGGTCAGGCCCAGTTCGGTGGTGCACACCGGGGTGAAGTCGGCCGGGTGAGAGAACAGCACACCCCAACTGTTGCCGAGCCACTCATGAAAACGGATCTTGCCTTCACTGGAATCCTGTTCGAAATCGGGGGCGATATCGCCGAGTTTGAGGCTCATGGGGTGCGGCTCCTGTGCTGTGTTCTGGCCTTGTGACGTTCAATGTGCCTGCTTTCGATTAAAAACAAAAAGAATAAATGCTGCTCTATTTATAACCTAATAGCATACTAAATCGCACACACAAAAAAGCCTCGCACTAGGCGAGGCTCCTTGTTCAGCTACGGCTTACAGGAAGTTGTAAGTGTAGTTGAAGATCAGACGGGTCTGATCCTGGTCAGCCAGGGAGCTGGTGCCAGTACCACGGTAGACACCGTGACGCAGGCTGGCGCCCAGGCCCTTGAAGGTGCCTTCCTGGATGACGTAGTCGACGCGGGCGTCACGTTCCCATTCGCTGAAGGTACCGTTGCCGTTGGCGTTCTTGCCGTCTTCACCTTTCAGGTAGGAGACCGAGGCTTTCAGGCCTGGCACGCCCAGACGCGCGAAGTCATACGAGTACTGACCGAAGGTGGTGTTTTCACCGGCCTTGGCGAACTGGTTGATCATGCTGTCGGTGAACAGGTAGAAGCTCGAACCACCGGCGCCTTCGTTGCGGCCATTGCCGTCAACCACGTTGCCTTGGTTCAGCCAGACGAAGCCACCGTCGTCATTGACGCGCTGGTGGCCCAGCATCAACGCATGGCCACCCAGGGTGTAGGTGAACATGGCGGTCCAGGTCTTGTTGTCGACCTCGCCAGCGTTCTTGGCATAACCGCCGTTGTTGCTGAAGCGGTAGCCGGCTTCACCGTTTTTGCCGTCGCTGCTGCTGTCGAAATAGCGCAGGTCAGTCTTGAACGACTGGTCGTCAGCGATCTTGAACACGTGGGTCGCGCCCAGGAAGTGCTGCTTGTAGAAGTCTTCCAGGTTCGAGTAGTAGTACTGCAGGGTCAGGTCTGGAGTGAGCTTGTAGTCCAGGCCGCCGTAGCGGAACTTGTTGCTGTCCTGGGTAGCGCCCGCCACGGACAGGCCGGTACGGTTGCTCGAAGCACGGCCCATGGCGTGGGTCAGCTGACCGGCGTTGACGGTCAGGTTGTCGATTTCCTTCGACTGGATGGTGCCACCCTCGAAGGTCTGCGGCAGCAGACGACCATCGTTGGCAACCAGGATCGGCAGGTTCGGCGCCAGGGCGCTACCGTAGTGAACCTCGGTCTTGGAGAAGCGAGCCTTGGCGTTACCGCCCACGCGCGCCCACTGGCTCACAGCAGAGCCGTCGGTATCGCTGGGGAAGAAGCTGCTGTTGTCAGGGTGCTTGCCGCGGCCGCCATCCAGGTGAATACCCCACAGGGCCTGGACATCGACGCCGAAACCAACGGTGCCTTCGGTGAAACCGGACAGGTAGTCGAGCTTGAAGCCCTGACCAGACTCGCGGTTGTCAGCACCGCCGTCACGGTTGTCGTTGTTGAAGTACATGGTGCGCGAGCTGAGCGACAGTTTGCTGTCTTCAACGAAACCGGCAGCGCCTGCTTGTTGGGCGAGAACCCCCAGTGCCACGGCCAGAGCCAGGCTGGACTTGTACATGTTTTGCTCCTCTACGTTCTAATTCTTGTGTATCTCTGGCGGCGGGATCTGCTGCCCTGCTCACCGTGGATTGGCGATTTAGTCCCAAAGCGTGACCATGAAGTCAATCATTTCTAAACGTTTCGCGACTTTGGTCTAAGGCCACCTGCGCTACAGGATAATGACAATCCTATAAATCCAAAATGACCGTTTTATGAATTTGTAAGATTATTCCGGAATATATTAGGAACCTTTACTGCCATTTGTTGTAGCCAGGCGCAGCATTCATAACTTTCAGTTATTTGCAAACGTTTGCTCATAACCTAATTCCATCACGGTCTAAGGGTCAAAGAGCCTAGCAGTGCTCTCGGTTTTCGCCATGGCGACAGGTCACCTTCCATTCCCTGCTCGGGCCGCACCTGCCTTACAGCAATTGGCTCCTAAGCTAATTCTAAAAAGTTATTTATTTTCGATTTCTTAGATCATCTAGTCTTCTCGCCATCCATCACATCGATTGCCTGACGAGAGGTTCACCATGATCCCGCACGCTCCGCTGCGCCTGTTCGCCGCCCTGACTCTCGCCAGCACCAGCTGGTTGGCCCAGGCTGCTGACCTGACCGTGGCTTACCAGACCACAGTCGACCCGGCCAAAGTGGCCCAGGTCGATGGCGACTACGAAAAAGCCAGCAAGGCCAGCATCGACTGGCGCAAATTCGATAACGGCGCCGATGTGATCACCGCCGTGGCCAGCGGTGACGTGCAAATTGGCTACCTCGGCTCCAGCCCCCTGGCCGCCGCCGCCACCCGCAAGCTGCCGGTCGAAACCTTCCTGATCGCCACCCAGATTGGTGCTGGCGAAGCGCTGGTGGCGCGCGACACCATCAAGACGCCACACGACCTGATCGGCAAGAAAGTCGCCGTGCCCTTCGTCTCCACCGGCCACTACAGCCTGTTGGCGGCGCTCAAGGCGTGGAACATCGACCCCACCAAGGTGCAGATCCTCAACCTCGCACCACCGGCCATCATTGCGGCCTGGAAGCGCGGTGACATCGACGCCACCTACGTCTGGGACCCGGCCCTGGGCGTGGCCAAGGAAAACGGCAAAGTGCTGATCACCTCGGGTGAACTGGCCGCAAAAGGCGCACCTACCTTCGACGCCTGGATCGTGCGCAAGGACTTCGCCGACAAGCACCCCGACGTGGTCAAGGCCTTCGCCAAGGTCACGCTCGACGCCTACGCCGACTACCGCAAAGACCCGCAAGCCTGGCTGGCCGACAAAGACAACGTGGCCAAGCTGGTCAAGCTGTCCGGCGCCAAGGCCAGCGATATCCCGGTACTGCTGGAAGGCAACGTCTACCCCTTGGCCGCAGACCAGGCCAACGCCCTGGGTGCGCCAACCACCAAAGCACTGACCGACACGGCTAACTTCCTCAAGCAGCAAGGCAAGGTCGACGCCGTGCTGCCGGACTACTCGCCGTACGTCAGCGCCAAGTTCCTGCCTAATTGACCCGGAGCCAGCCATGGCCTTGCTTGAACTGGAGCGCATCAGCGCACAGTACCCCGGCGCCAGCACCCCGGTACTGGCCGACATCAACCTGAGCCTGGGGCCACGCCAACTGCTGGTGGCCTTGGGGCCGTCCGGCAGCGGCAAGACTTCGCTGCTCAACCTGATCGCCGGCTTCGTGGCCCCCAGCGGCGGACGCATCAGCCTGGACGGCGTGCCGGTCAAAGGCCCAGGCGCCGAACGCGGCGTGGTGTTCCAGGACGACGCCTTGCTGCCCTGGCAGAACGTGCTGGGCAACGTCGCCTTCGGCCTTGAGCTGGCCGGCGTGCCGCGCGCGCAACGTGAAGCCAAGGCCCGCGAGATGCTGGCCCTGGTCGACCTGGAAGGGTTCGCCGAGCGGCGCATCTGGCAATTGTCCGGTGGCCAGAAGCAGCGTGTGGGCCTTGCCCGCGCGCTGGCGGCCGACCCACGGGTACTGCTGATGGACGAACCGTTCGGCGCACTCGACGCGTTCACCCGCGAGCAGATGCAAGAGCTGCTGCTGCAGGTCTGGCAGCGCACCGCCAAGCCGGTGTTCCTGATTACTCACGACATCGAAGAAGCCGTATTCCTCGCCAGCGAGCTGGTGTTGCTGGCCCCCAATCCCGGCCGTGTGGTCGAGCGCCTGCAACTGGACTTCGGCCAGCGCTATGCCGCTGGCGAGTCGGCCCGGGCGATCAAGTCCGACCCACGCTTCATCGAAACCCGCGAGCATGTGCTGGCGCGGGTCTTCTCCCAACGCCAAAGCCTGCAGGAGCGCGCATGAGCAGCTTGGATCTGCCGGTCAACGGCAAGCACGATAGCCACACCCGGCCTGCCGAAAAGACACGCCGCCCGCTTTCCACCCGCTGGATCAGCACCCTGACCCTGGCCAGCCTGCTGCTGGTCTGGTGGCTGGTGACGGCAGCTGGCTGGATCGAGCCGCTGTTCCTGCCCTCGCCCGGCGACATCCTGGCCAGGGCCTGGACCCTGCTAACCCAAGGCTACATGGATGCCAGCCTGTGGCAGCACCTGGGCGCCAGCCTGGGCCGCATCGGCCTGGCCCTGGTGGCCGCGACCCTGACCGCCATTCCGGTCGGTATCGCCATCGGTTACAACCGCGTGGCGCGGGGCATTCTCGACCCGCTGATCGAGTTCTACCGCCCTATCCCGCCGCTGGCCTATCTGCCGCTCATCGTCATCTGGTGCGGCATTGGCGAGCTGTCGAAAGTGCTGCTGATCTACCTGGCGATCTTCGCCCCGATTGCCATCGCCACCGCTACCGGCGTGCGCACTGTCGACCCGACCAAGCTGCGCGCCGCGCAGTCGCTGGGCGCCAGCAAGGCGCAGTTGATCCGTCACGTGATCCTGCCCAGCGCATTGCCCGACATCCTCACCGGCATCCGTATCGGCCTGGGCGTGGGCTGGTCGACCCTGGTGGCCGCAGAACTGATCGCCGCCACCAGCGGCCTGGGCTTCATGGTGCAGTCGGCGGCGCAGTTCCTGGTCACCGACGTGGTGGTGCTGGGCATCCTGCTGATCGCCCTGATCGCCTTTGCCCTGGAGATGAGCCTGCGCGCCCTGCAACGCAAACTGGTGCCCTGGCACGGGCAAAGCCACTGACCACGCCGGCATTTCGGCGCCCATAGAACAGATCGAGACCGACATGAGCCTGACCATCACCCCTCTCAGCCCGGCGCTCGGCGCGCAGATCAGCGGCGTGGACATCAGCCGCGCTATCACCGCCGAGCAGCGCGATGCCATCGAACAGGCGTTGCTCAAGCATCAGGTGCTGTTTTTCCGCGAGCAACCGCTCAACCCGGAGCAGCAGGCCAGCTTCGCTGCCCGCTTTGGTGACCTGCACATCCACCCGATCTACCCCAACGTGCCCGAAACCCCGCAGGTGCTGGTACTCGACACGGCGGTCACCGACGTGCGCGACAATGCGGTATGGCACACCGACGTGACCTTTCTGCCGACCCCGGCCCTGGGCGCGGTACTCAGCGCCAAGCAGCTGCCGGCGTATGGCGGCGACACCCTGTGGGCCAGTGGTATTGCCGCGCTGGAAGCCTTGTCGGCGCCGTTGCGCGCGATGCTCGACGGGCTCACCGCTACCCACGACTTCACCAAGTCATTCCCGCTCGAACGGTTTGGCACAACGCCCGAAGACCTGGCGCGCTGGGAGGCGACACGGCGCAACAACCCGCCGCTGTCGCACCCGGTGATACGCACCCACCCGGTGAGCGGGCGCAAGGCGCTGTTCGTCAACGAGGGGTTCACCACGCGCATCAACGAGTTGAACGAGTATGAAAGCGAAGCGTTGCTCAAGCTGCTGTTCGCCCATGCGACACGGCCGGAGTTCAGCATTCGCTGGCGCTGGCAGGAAAATGATGTGGCGTTCTGGGACAACCGCGTGACCCAGCATTTTGCGGTGGATGATTACCGGCCTGAGCGGCGGGTGATGCACCGGGCGACGATCCTGGGGGATGCGCCGTTCTGAAAATTGATGGGGCCTGCACCGGCCTCTTCGCGGGGCAAGTCGGCTCGCCGCACCGCCGCTCCCACAAGTACCCCGCTGCTCTCAGGCATTGTGCGGAATCTGTGGGAGCGGCCCTTGGGGTCTAGCGGACCAGGTGCAGGTACTGCATGTGCCGCTCGTACTGGTCGAGGATGTCGTTGATGATCTGCTCCTTGCTGTAGCCCACCAGGTCGTAGTTCTGGCTGCCCTCGCTCAGGTGCACCTCCGCCCGGTAATAGCGGCGGTTTTTCAACTCTTGCGTACCCAGCCCACCCAATGCAAACGACGGCGTGAAATAGCCACGCATCTGCACCTGGTAGATGAACGGTTGCTCTTCACCATGGCCGATCTTCAGGCTGACGTTGTCATGGCTGGGGTCGTCCTGGGTAATCAGCACCAGGCCCTTCTGCTCGAACACTTCACGCACATCGGCAATCGCCGGGCGCACCACGTCGTCCATGAAGCGGTACACCTCATCACGCGACGGAAAGTGCACCGCCTGGCTCAGGCGCTGACGCCAGCCACCACGCCCGCGGCGTGACTGGGCGAACGGGGCCAACGAATGCATCTGCGCGATCTGCCGCTGGGACTCCAGGTAGAACGCCTTGTGCAGCCCCCACATCATGCACAGCAAGATCAGCGAGAACGGCAGCGAGGTCAGCACCACCGCCGACTTCAGCGAATCGATGCTGCCGGCAAACAGCAGTGCGCTGGTGATCAGCGCGGTCATCGCACCCCAGAAGATCCGCAACCAGTTAGGCCCGTCTTCATCCGGGTCACCGCCCTTGGCCGACAAGGTCGACAACACCACGGTGCCCGAGTCGGCCGAAGTGACGAAGAACACGAAACTGATGAACACCGTCGTCGCGATCACCGCCTTGCTCCAGGGATACGTTTCCAGCAGCAGGTACAGGCTCATCGACGGGTTATCCAGGGCAGACTGGCCAAGCGCGGTCATGCCGTGGTTGATGACCTGGTCCAGGGCGCTGTTGCCGAAGATCGACATCCACGCCAGGGTGAAGCCCAGGGGGATCAGCAACACGCCGAAGACGAATTCGCGGATGGTGCGGCCACGCGAGATGCGCGCAATGAACAAGCCCACGAAGGGCGCCCAGGCAATCCACCAGGCCCAGTAGAACACCGTCCAGCCGCCCAGCCAGTCGCGGTTTTCACCGTAGGCATAGACGTCGAAGCTCTTGCGTGGCAAGGCGCCGAGGTAATCACCCAGGTTCTGGATGAGCGTATTGAACAGGTGCTGGGTGGGGCCGGCGAACAGCACGAACAGCAGCAGGGCGCAGGCCAGGAACAGGTTGATGTCGCTCATCACCCGCACGCCCTTCTCCACCCCGGCGACCGCCACGGCCACCGCCGCACCCATCATCAAGGTGATCAGGGCCACCTGCACCCACTGGCTGTGGCTGATACCGAACAGGTAGTCGAGGCCGGCGTTCAGGTGCAACACGCCAAAGCCCATGTCGGCGCCCAGGCCAAACACCGTGGCAATGATGCCGAAGCCGTCCACCGCGTAGCCGATCGGCCCGTTGATACGTTTGCCGATCAGCGGGTACAGCGCCGAGCGCAGGGCCAGTGGCAGGTTATGCCGGTAGGCGAAGTAGGCCAGTGCCATGCCGACGAAGGCAAACACACCCCAGCCGTGCAGGCCCCAGTGCAGGAACAGGATCTGCATCGCCTGGCGCCCGGCCTCTGCCGTGCCCGCTTCGCCCTGGGGCGGCTGCAGCATGTGGGTCAGGGGTTCGGACACGCAGAAGAAGAACAGCGTGATGCTGATGCCGGCGGCAAACAGCATGCCGGCCCAGGACAGGTAGCTGAACTCGGGTTCGTCGTGGTCGGCACCGAGTTTGATCTTGCCGTAGCCGGACAAGGCGGTGACCACCACGAAGACCAGGTACAGCGTCATCGCCAGCATGTAGTACCAGCCGACCGTGTTGGCCGCCCAGTTCTGCGCCGCCAGCAACCAGTCGCCGGCAGCTTGCGGGTTGATGATGACCACCAGGCCGAAGAGAAGGATGAAGCTTGCCGCGAAATAGAACACCGGGGGGTTCATGCGGATCTTGCCATTGGCAAGGGATGGGTTCGGTGCACTCATCGGGCATGCACCTCGTCGAGTGACGAAAGGTTCGGAATGAACGGGTTCAGCAAAGGAATCCTCCTGTTGAACACCGGCAGCGGACCAGCGTTTATCATTGAACAAGCGTTCAAGTTAAACATGGATCGGGATTTGATGCGAACCGGGGTGCTGATCGGTTTATGCCTGTACCGTCCCTTTCGCGGGGCAAGGCCGCTCCCACAGGTGCCCCACCAGACCCGAGATTGGGGGGCTCATGTGGGGGCGGGCTTGCCCCGCGAAAGGGACGGCCAAGACCGTAGATAGCTTAGGTCAGTTCTTGTCCTGGCAATCGAGCTGCAGGTTCGCCTGGGTAATGTTGCTCTCGGCCGGCACGCTGCGGGTCAGCCACACGTTACCGCCAATGGTCGAGCCCTTGCCGATGGTAATGCGCCCCAGGATCGTCGCCCCCGCATAGATCACCACATCGTCCTCGACGATGGGGTGGCGCGGCAGGCCTTTGTGCAGCGTCCCCGACTCATCGCTGGGGAAGCGTTTGGCGCCCAGGGTGACTGCCTGGTAGATACGCACACGCTCGCCGATGATTGCCGTCTCGCCAATCACCACCCCGGTGCCATGGTCGATGAAGAAGCTCGGCCCGATCTGCGCCCCGGGGTGGATGTCGATACCGGTTGCCGAATGCGCCAGCTCCGAACTGATACGGGCCAGCAGCGGCAGGCCCGCCTGGTACAGATGGTGCGCCAAACGGTGATGGATGATCGCCAGAATGCCGGGGTAGCACAGCAGCACTTCGTCAACACTGCGCGCCGCCGGGTCGCCGTGGTAGGCGGCCAGCACGTCGGTGTCGAGCAGCACGCGCAAGTTGGGCAACGCCGCGGCAAAGGCCTGGATCAGGCGCAGGGCCTGGGCATCGACGGCTGCCAGGTCGCCCTGGCTTTGCCGAGCGGCGTAGCGCAGCTCCAGGCGGGCCTGGGCCAGTAACGCGGTCAAGGCGGCGTCCAGGGTGTGGCCTACGTAGAAATCCTCGCTCTCTTCACGCAGGTCGACCGGCCCCAGCCGCATGGGGAACAGCGCCCCGCACAACTGTTCGAGGACTTGCCGCATGGCCTCGCGAGAAGGCAGTTCGCGCCCGCCCTGCTCGCCAATGCTGCGGCCATTGCGGCTGCGCCACTGCTCGCGGGCGCTGCGCAAACCACTGACGATGCTGTGCAGCTGCCAATGGGCGGATGTTGGTTGTTCGCTCACGGTGTTCTCCTGCCTGGGGCCAATCTGTCGTTATGCAAACCACTCTACGGCAAATCCATCCCTTAGAAAAAACAACGCTTTATTCCATCCTGCGCTAAGTAGGGCATAAGCCGCGATGACGGCGCCAGCATCCTGGCCTAACCTCAAAGCTGACTTACATCGACAGAAAAACAAAAAAGGAATAATAAGATAATTTTTTATTATTTCCTGGCCTAAGCGGCCAACTCTATAGTCGCCACCCACCACTTCCACAACAAGCGCGGGGCCTGACATGTCGAAATTCGCCAAACCGCTACTCAACGCCAGCCTGGCCATCCTGCTGGGTGCCGGCCTGCTCAGCCAGGCGTTCGCCGGCGAGCAGTTGAAGACCATCCAGGAAAAGGGCGTGATCAACGTCGGCCTGGAAGGCACCTACCCGCCCTTCAGCTTCCAGGACGAAAACGGCAAGCTGAGCGGCTTCGAAGTCGAGCTTTCCGAGCTGCTGGCCAAGGAGCTGGGGGTCAAGGCTAAAGTTCAACCGACCAAATGGGATGGCATCCTCGCGGCACTGGAGTCCAAGCGGCTGGATGTGGTGATCAACCAGGTGACCATTTCCGAAGAGCGCAAGAAGAAGTACGACTTCTCCGAGCCCTACACCGTCTCTGGCATTCAGGCGCTGATCCTGAAGAAGAAGGCCGAACAGCTGAACATCAAGACCGCGCAGGACCTGGCAGGCAAGAAGGTCGGCGTGGGCCTGGGCACCAACTACGAACAATGGGTGAAGCAGGACGTGCCGAAAGCGGACGTGCGCACCTACGAGGATGACCCGAGCAAGTTCGCCGACCTGCGCAACGGCCGCATCGACGCCATCCTGATCGACCGCCTGGCCGCGTTGGAATACGCGCAAAAAGCCAAGGACACGGAACTGGCCGGTGACGCCTTCTCGCGTCTGGAAAGCGGCGTGGCCCTGCGCAAGGGCGAGCCTGAACTGCTGGCGGCAATCAACAAGGCCATCGACAAGCTCAAAGCCGACGGCACGTTGGCCAAGCTGTCGGAAAAATACTTCGGTGCTGATGTCACCAAATGATCGCTGAAAGCCTGCAACTCGTTGTCGATTCCACGCCCTTCCTGCTGAAGGGCGCGGGTTATACGGTGCTGCTCAGTGTCGGCGGCATGTTCTTCGGCCTGGTGCTGGGCTTTGCCCTGGCCCTGATGCGGCTGTCGAAGATCCTGCCGCTGGACTGGCTGGCACGCATCTACGTGTCGTTCTTCCGAGGCACGCCGCTGCTGGTGCAGCTGTTCGTGATCTACTTCGGCATGCCGCAGATCGGTATCGAACTCGACCCGATCCCGGCCTCGCTGATCGGCCTGTCGCTGAACATGGCCGCCTATATCTGCGAAATCCTGCGGGCGGCGATTTCCTCGATCGACCGTGGCCAGTGGGAGGCCGCCGCCAGCATTGGCATGACCCGCACCCAGGCCATGCGCCGGGCAATCCTGCCGCAGGCTTTGCGCACAGCCTTGCCGCCGCTGGGCAACAGCTTCATCTCGCTGGTCAAGGACACTGCCCTGGCGGCGACCATTCAGGTGCCCGAGCTGTTCCGCCAGGCCCAGCTGATTACTGCGCGCACCTTCGAAGTCTTCACCATGTACCTGGCTGTGGCCGTTATCTACTGGATACTCTGCAGTATCCTCGCGCACTTCCAGAACCGCATGGAAGCGCGGGTCAACCAACATGACCAGGAGCACTGAGCATGATCGTAGTCAATGGCCTGTCCAAGCAGTTCAAGGGCCAGACCGTGCTCAACGGCATCGACCTTACCGTGCAGCCAGGCGAAGTGGTCGCCATCATCGGCCCCAGCGGCTCTGGCAAGACCACCTTCCTGCGCTGCCTGAACCTGCTGGAAACCCCCGACGCGGGGCAGATCCAGATCGGCGCCATCAGCATCGATGCCAATCGCCCGCTGGGCGGTCAGCAAAGTGCGATCCGCCGGTTGCGTCAGCAGGCCGGGTTCGTGTTCCAGAACTTCAACCTGTTCCCGCACCGCACTGCCCTGGAGAACGTGATCGAGGGGCCGGTGATCGTCAAGAAAACGCCCCGCGACCAAGCCGTGGCGCTGGGGCGTAAGCTGTTGGCCAAGGTCGGCCTGGCGGGCAAGGAAGATGCCTACCCCCGGCGCCTGTCCGGTGGCCAGCAGCAGCGGGTAGCCATTGCCCGTGCCCTGGCCATGGAGCCTGAGGTGATCCTGTTAGACGAACCCACCTCGGCGCTCGACCCCGAGCTGGTCGGTGAAGTGCTCGCCACCATCCGCGGCCTCGCCGAAGAGAAGCGCACCATGATCATCGTCACCCACGAGATGGGCTTTGCGCGGGATGTGGCGAACCGAGTGATCTTCTTCGACAAGGGGGTGATCGTCGAGCAGGGCGAGGCCAAGGCGTTGTTTGCCGCGCCCAAGGAAGAACGTACTCGGCAGTTCTTGCGCAAGTTTCTCGGTACTGCGGCTTCCGAGTAAGCCTGCACCGGCCTCTTCGCGGGTTTGCCCGCGATAGGGCCGGCACACCCGCTGCACATCTCGACTTCTATATATATTCCAAAAGGTTAGTTCATAATCTTTTAATAAGCTATTAGGGTATATACACCGGACCACCGGACCAGCAAACGTCTGTCGCCATCAGCTGAAGCGACACAACTACTTTTGTGAGGTTAGGAATGGTCAGGATCACAATCACCCCAGTGCGTATCGCCAGGGCATTGAGTGCAGCCAAGGAGCGGTACTGATGTCCAGCCAGCCAAATACCCTTTTCCATAGCGACCTCGACAGCTCGCCCCTGCTGCTGCCAGCCAAGGTGCTGCGCAACGACGCCGAAGCCCTGCAAGCTGCTCGCGAGCTGGCCGATGTGGCCCGTGAGCAGGCCGCGCGCCGCGACCAGCAACGCAAGCTGCCATGGGCAGAGATCGAGCAGTTCACCCGCAGCGGCTTGGGCAGCATCAGCGTACCCAAGGCCCACGGCGGACCTGATGTCTCGTTCGAAACCGTCGCCGAAGTATTCCGCCTGATCAGTGCCGCCGACCCGGCCCTGGGGCAGATCCCGCAGAATCAGTTCGGCATGCTGCAGTTGCTGCGCCTGACGGCCACCGAGGCACAGCAGGCGGTGATCTTCCGCAGCGTGCTGGACGGCTGGCGCATCGGCAACGCCGGCCCCGAGCGCGGCACCAAAGACACCCTGACCCTGAAGGCGAAGATCACCCTCACGGGCGACGGCTATCGCATCAGTGGCGAAAAGTTCTACTCCACCGGTGCCCTGTTCGCCCACTGGGTGGCGGTCAAGGCGCTGGATGACGAGGGCCGCCAGCGCCTGGCCTTCGTCCGCCGTGGCAGCCCGGGCCTGCGCATCGTCGATGACTGGTCCGGGTTCGGCCAACGCACCACTGCCAGCGGCACCGTGCTGCTCGACCAGGTGCCGGTGGACGCGGAACTGGTGATCGACAACTGGCGCCAGCGTGACATCCCCAATATCCAGGGGGCAGCCTCGCAGTTGATCCAGGCCGCCATCGACGCCGGCATCGCCGAAGCAGCCATCGAAGAGGCCATCCGCTTTGTGCGGGAGAAGTCGCGGCCGTGGATCGAGGCCAAGGTCGAGCGCGCCAGCGACGACCCGTATGTGATTGCCGATATCGGCCGCCTCAAGCTTGAGCTGCACGCTGCCGAGGCGCTGCTGCGCAAGGCAGCGCGGGTACTCGATGAGGTCAATGCAACGCCAGTGGACGCAGCCGCTGCGGCCCGCGCGTCGATCGCCGTGGCCGAGGCCAAGGTGTTGACCACCGAAATCAGCCTGCAGGCCAGCGAGAAGCTGTTCGAGCTGGCCGGCAGCCGCGCCACCCTTGCCGAGTTCAACCTCGACCGCCACTGGCGCAATGCCCGGGTGCACACCCTGCATGACCCGGTGCGCTGGAAGTACCACGCGGTGGGGGCCTACCACCTCAACGGCACCCTGCCTGCTCGGCATTCCTGGATCTGATTTTTTGGCCCTGGGGGCTGCTGTGCAGCCCTTTCGCGACGCAAGGCCGCTCCTACAGACAGCCCCCGATCCCTGTAGGAGCGGCCTTGCGTCGCGAAAGGGCCGCGAAGCGGCCCCAGAGGCCCCGGAGAAACACCATGACCACAAACATCATCACCCACGACACCCAAGCCCTGGCCATCGCCGAAGACATCGCCCAGCAACTGCGCCGCGACAGCGCCCTGCGCGACCGCGAGCGCCGCCTGCCCCTCGCCGAACTCGACCTGTTCACCCGCTCTGGCCTGTGGGCCATCAGCGTACCCAAGGCCTTCGGCGGCGCCGGTGTCTCCAACGTTACCCTGGCCAAGGTCATTGCCCGCATTGCCCAGGCCGACGCCTCGCTCGGGCAAATACCGCAAAACCATTTCTACGCCCTGGAAGTGCTGCGCGTAAACGGCAGCCCCGAGCAGCAACAGCGCCTGTACGCCGAAGTGCTGGCGGGCCGGCGCTTCGGCAATGCCTTGGCCGAGCTGGGCACGAAAACCGCCAACGACCGCACCACCCGCCTGACCCGAGATGGCGACGGCTTTCGTATCAATGGCCGCAAGTTCTACGCCACCGGCGCCCTTTACGCCCAGCGCATCCCCACCTCGGTGATCGACGAAGACGGCGTGCAGCAACTGGCCTTCGTCCCCGCCGACAGCCAGGGCCTGCAGGTGATCGACGACTGGAGCGGTTTTGGCCAGCGCACCACCGGCAGTGGCTCGGTGGTATTCGACAACGTGTGGGTGCGCACCGAAGACGTCGTGCCGTTCCAGAGCGCCTTCGACCGCCCGACCCCGGTCGGCCCACTGGCACAGATCCTCCACGCTGCCATCGACACCGGCATCGCCCGCGCCGCCTACGAGGATGCCCTGCACTTCGTGCGCACCCGCAGCCGCCCCTGGGTCGACTCGGGCCTGGACAAGGCCAGCGAAGACCCACTGACCCTGAAGAGCTTCGGCCAGCTCGCAATCCGCCTGCACGCCACCGAAGCCCTGCTGGAACGCGCGGGCGAATACCTCGACCGCGCCCAGCAGGACAGCAGCGCCGACAACGTCGCCGCCGCCTCCATCGCCGTGGCCGAAGCACGCGCCATCAGCACCGAAATCTCCCTCGCCGCCGGTACCACGCTGTTCGAACTAGCCGGCAGCCAGGCCACCCTGGCCGAGCACAACCTCGACCGCCACTGGCGCAACGCCCGGGTGCACACCCTGCACGACCCGGTGCGCTGGAAGTACCACGCCATCGGCAACTACTACCTCAACAACGAAAACCCGCCGCGCCGGGGGACCATCTGATGGCCAAGCAGATGCTGCTCAATGCCTTCAACATGAACTGCATCGGGCATATCAACCATGGCCTGTGGACCCACCCGCGGGACACCTCGACCCAGTACAAGACCCTCGCGTACTGGACCGACCTGGCCCGCCTGCTGGAACGGGGGCTGTTCGACGGGCTGTTCATCGCCGACATCGTCGGCACCTACGACATCTATGGCCAGTCGCTGGAGGTGACCCTCAAGGAGTCGATCCAGCTGCCGGTCAACGACCCCTTGCTGCTGGTTTCGGCCATGGCCGCAGTCACCCGCCACCTGGGCTTCGGCCTTACCGCCAACCTCACGTACGAAGCGCCCTACCTGTTCGCCCGCCGCCTCTCCACCCTCGACCACCTGAGTAATGGCCGGGTCGGCTGGAACATCGTCACCGGCTACCTCGACAGCGCTGCCCGCGCCATGGGCCTGGCGCAGCAACCCGAGCACGACCGCCGCTACGACCAGGCCGACGAATACCTGCAGGTGCTGTACAAACTGCTCGAAGGTAGCTGGGCCGACGATGCCGTGGTCGCCGACCGCGAGCAGCGCATCTACGCCCAGCCCGACAAGGTGCGCAAGGTCAGCCACCACGGCGAGTTCTACAACGTCGAGGGCTACCACCTGAGCGAACCGTCACCGCAGCGCACACCGGTGCTGTTCCAGGCGGGCAGCTCCACGCGTGGCCTGGCGTTCGCCGGCAACCATGCCGAATGCGTGTTCATCAGCGGCCAGGACAAAACCGCCACCCGCGCCCAGGTCGACAAGGTACGCGCCGCCGCCCAGGCAGCCGGCCGCGATCCGCAGGCCATCAAGGTGTTCATGGGCATCACGGTGATCGTCGCCGCCACCGAGCAACAGGCCCAGACCAAGCATGCCGAGTACCTGCGTCATGCCAGCCCAGAGGCTGGCGTTGCGCACTTCGCCGCCTCCACCGGCATCGATTTTGCGACCTATGGGCTGGACGAGCCGATCGGTTTCAGCAAGGGCAACGCCATTCAGTCGGCCACCCGCCAGCTGCAGGAAAACGCCTGGACCCGCCGCCGTCTGCTTGAGCAACACGCCCTGGGCGGCCGCTACGTGACCTTGGTCGGCACACCCGAGCAGGTCGCCGATGCGTTGATCGCCTGGCTCGACGAAACCGGGCTGGACGGCTTCAACCTGACCCGCACCGTCACCCCGGAAAGCTTTGAAGACTTCATCGACCTGGTCATCCCGCAACTGCAACAGCGTGGCCGTTACAAGACCGCCTACGCCGAAGGCACCCTGCGCGCGAAGCTGTTCGACACCGACCACCCGCACCTGCCCGCCAGCCACCCCGGCTCGGCCTACCGCTTCACCCCAACCCCTGCCCCGACTGGAGCCTTGCACCATGCTTGAGAAACTGTTCCGGCCCGTCGCGGCCATGGCCTTCACCCTCGGCCTGTGCGCCAGCGCGATCGCCGCCGAGCCCTTGAAGATCGGCACCACCTCAGCCTTCGCCATCCCACTGGAAACCGCCGTGGAAGAGGCTCACAAGCAGGGCCTGGAGGTCAAGCTGATCGAGTTCAGCGACTGGATCGCACCCAATGTCAGCCTCAACAGCGGCGACATCGACGTGAACTACTTCCAGCACATCCCGTTCCTGGAAAACGCCAAGGCCGCCGCAGGCTTCAACCTGGTGCCTTACGCGCCGGGCATCATCAACAACGTCGGCTTGTACGCCAAGCGATACAAAAGCTTCGCCGAGCTTCCCGAAGGCGCCAGCGTGGCCATCGCCAACGACCCGATCAACAGCGGCCGTGGCCTGCAGCTGCTGGCCAAGGCCGGGCTGATCACGCTCAAGCCGGGGGTCGGCTACAAGGCCACCGAGGACGACATCGTCGCCAACCCCAAGAAACTGAAGATTCTGCAGGTCGAGGCGGTGCAACTGGTGCGCGCCTATGACGACGCCGATCTGGTCCAGGGCTACCCGGCCTACATCCGCCTGGCCAACACCTTCGACGCCACCTCGGCGCTGCTGTTCGACGGCCTGGAAAACAAGGAGTACGTGATCCAGTTCGTCATCCGTCCGCAAAACAAGGACGACCCCCGCCTGGCCAAGTTCGTCGACATCTACCAGCACTCGCCCGCCGTGCGCGCGGCGTTGAACAAAGCCCACGGCAACCTCTACCAGGCCGGTTGGGAGGGCTGACATGAGCCAGGCCAGCGCACTCAGGGCGCCGACACCACAACCATTGCCGCCAACGGCCAAGGAACAGGCCCTGCGCCCCGAGGTCAATGAAGCCCATGTGCGCTTCATCGGCCTGGGCAAGACCTACCCTGGCCAGGCGCAGCCCGCCTTGCACGGCATCGACCTGAACATCCGCCGGGGTGAGATCTTCGGCATCATCGGCCGCAGCGGCGCCGGCAAGTCATCGCTGCTGCGTACCATCAACCGCCTGGAGCAGCCCAGCCAAGGCCGCGTGCTGATCGACCAGGTGGACATCGCGCCATTCGACGAGGACCGCCTGGTCACGCTGCGCCGTCGCATCGGCATGATCTTTCAGCACTTCAACCTGATGTCGGCCAAGACCGTGTGGCAGAACGTCGAGCTGCCGCTGAAGGTGGCCGGGGTGCCCAAGGCCGAACGCCAACGCAAGGTCCGCGAACTGCTGGAGCTGGTTGGCCTGCAGGAAAAGCACCAGGTCTACCCGGCGCAGCTTTCCGGCGGGCAGAAGCAGCGGGTCGGTATTGCCCGGGCGCTGGTGCACGACCCCGAGATCCTCTTGTGCGACGAGGCCACATCGGCACTGGACCCCGAAACCACGGCCTCGATCCTGGAGCTGCTGCGCGACATCAACCAGCGCCTGGGCCTGACCATCGTACTGATCACCCATGAGATGGCGGTGATCCGTGATATCTGCCACCGCGTGGTGGTACTGGAGCGTGGCGAAGTGGTCGAACAGGGCGAGGTCTGGCGGGTATTCGGCGCGCCACGTCACGAGGTGACCCGCACCTTGCTCGCGCCGTTGCAGGCCAAGCTGCCGGCTAGCTTGCAGGCCAGCCTCAAAGCCAGCCCGGTGAGCCGCGACAGCGCCGTGGTACTCAAGCTGACCCTGCTCGGCGAGCCGGAGCTGTCTGCCCTGTTCAACGACCTGGGCGGGCGTGTACGCCTGCTGCAAGGGGGTGTTGAAACCATCGGTGAGCATGCGCTCGGGCAGTTGATCCTGTCGGTGCAGCACTCGCCACACGAAACCCACCAGTTGCTGGCGCGCGCCCGCCGTTGGGCCGAAGACGTGGAGGTATTGGGCCATGTGGTTTGATCGCCTGCTTGAAGGCTTGCTCGATACCCTGCTGATGGTCGGCGTGTCTTCGCTGATCGCCCTGTTGGTCGGGGTACCGATGGCGGTGCTGCTGGTCACCAGCGACAAAGGCGGGATATTCGAGGCGCGCCTGCTTAACCGGGTGCTGGGCGCGTTCGTCAACCTGTTCCGCTCGATCCCCTTTCTGATCCTGATGGTCGCGCTGATACCGTTCACCCGCCTGTTGGTCGGCACTACCTACGGCGTGTGGGCGGCCGTGGTGCCGCTCACCATCGCCGCCACACCCTTCTTTGCACGCATTGCCGAAGTGAGCTTGCGCGAAGTCGACCATGGCTTGGTGGAAGCCGCGCAAGCCATGGGCTGCCGGCGCTGGCACATCGTCTGGCATGTGCTGTTGCCCGAAGCGCTGCCGGGCATCGTCGGCGGGTTCACCATCACCCTGGTGACCTTGATCAACTCGTCGGCCATGGCCGGGGCGATTGGCGCCGGTGGGCTGGGGGATATTGCCTATCGCTATGGGTACCAGCGCTTTGACAGCCAGATCATGCTGACCGTGATTGCCATGCTGGTGGCGCTGGTAGCGGTGATTCAGCTGGGTGGGGATCGGTTGGCGAAGGGATTGAACAAGCGGTGAGCCATTTTGGGGGCCGCTGTGCGGCCCCATTACAACTGAACTAAATTATCCTTTAGCCTAGGTCGCCAGAGCATGTTGAAAGCAGGCTAGCGAAACAATACTTTCGTTTTTATCTTGAAATCTTCATAAACAAGAAAAACGAAATAAAACCTTAGTTTTCCTTGAATGATGCCTGTTCGGAGCCATAATCGAAATTATTCCTTCGACCCGGTTGAACACTCCATGGGCATCCTTCAACAGATCCAGACGCCAACCGATTTGGGTAACGCAATACGTCAGGTACGGAAAAGCCAGGCAATTACCCAATCGGATCTAGCCCTCATTGTCGGCAAGAGCCACGTTCTGCTCAGAGACATTGAACGAGGCAAAGGCAGTGTCTCGCTCGCAAGCGTACTGCAGGTAATGCAGGAGCTCGGCATTCGGGTCTACGTGGATGTACCTGGCAAATGAGAGCCCTCCACATCCTGATCAACAGTCACCACGTGGCAACCCTCACCGACAATGCAGGTGTCTGGAGCCTTGAATATACGCCAGAGTGGATGGCCCGAGCCGATGGCTACGACCTGTCGCCTGCACTTCCTCGAGCCAAAGGATTGCTTGTTGACGGATCATCGGAGCGCCCCGTGCAGTGGTTCTTTGACAACCTGCTTCCCGAAGAGCAAGCACGGTCACTACTGGCCAACGATGCAAAGCTTGACTTCGCAGACGCTTTTGGCCTGCTAGGCTACTACGGCTCAGAGTCTGCAGGTGCGATCACATTGCTACCTGAGGCTCAGTGCGAACAGGCCAGCGGACTGAAGCCCCTCTCGAATGCTCAGTTGAGTGAAAGGATTCGCAACCTGCCTCGAGTTGCACTGACGACGGGTGCCCCGAAGCGAATGTCACTCGCCGGCGCTCAGCACAAGCTACCGATCGTCATGGCGAAAGATGCGCTGTTTGAGCCCGTCGGCAGCACGCCGTCGACCCATATTCTCAAGCCCGACCACCCTGACCGTGATCTCTATGATGCGACCGCAGTAAATGAATGGTTCGTGATGAGTGTTGCACGCGAGGTAGGGCTGGAAGTTCCAGAGGTTACGGTTCGCCGCGTGCCTGAGGCAACCTATCTGATAGAGCGCTTCGACCGGACACAGGTGAATGATGGGCTCGAGCGCGTGCATACGCTCGATGCTTGCCAATTGCTCACACTCGACAAAAGCTTCAAGTATCAACAAGCGACTGCAGAAACCTTGCAAAGGATTCTGGGGCTGGTCCGAAATGTGGCCCAGACACGCATTCAGCTATTCGAATGGCTGGTTTTCAACGTACTGGTCGGCAACAACGATGCCCATTTAAAGAACCTTTCGTTCTTCGTTCGCCCCGATGCTTACTACCTCGCGCCGCACTATGATCTCTTGTGCACGGCCGTCTACGGGGAGTCTGCTGCGCCTTGGCTTGAGGCAGAACTGGTGTGGAAACCCGAGGGTATCCGCACCCATGCCGACGTAACCAGGGCCAGTGTTCTCAGCCTCGGTGAGGCCATTGGAGTTCGTGCGCCTCTAGGCAACAAGATCATTGATGGACTGGTACCGAGCGTGGAGGATGCGGCAAGAGCGCTTCTGGAAAAGCATGCTCATACTTGGAGTGCCGGTGAAAGCAGGCTGATCAGGCGCATCGTCCATGGCGTGATTCGCGATATGACGGAAAAGCTGCGGCGTTGACCCATCACTCCCAATCCAAATCCCCAGCCGGCACCGGCCGCCCAAACCAGTACCCCTGCCCCAACTGACACTGTTCCTGCAGCAAAAAGCTGGCCTGTTCCTGCTGCTCGATGCCCTCGGCATGCACCTGCATGCCCATGCTGCGGGCCAGGGCGATGATCACCCGCACAATCGCAATGTCATCGTCGTCATGCGGCAACCCGGCGACAAAACCCTGGTCGATCTTCAACTTCTGCACCGGCAAGCGCTTGAGCCGCAGCAGCGACGAATAGCCTGTACCGAAATCGTCGATAGCCAAGGTGACCCCCAGCTCACGCAAGCGATGCAGCTGCTCCAGCGCCACTTCCGGGTCTTCCATCACTGCGCTTTCGGTCACTTCCAGTTCGAGCAACGCCGGGTCAAGGCCGGTTTCGTGCAACACCTCGGCTACCTGCCGATACAGCGCGTGCTGGCCAAACAGACGGCTTGAGATATTCACCGCCACAAAGGCCATTTGCCGGCCTTCACGCTGCCACTGCACCATCTGCCGGCACGCCTGGCGCAGCACCCAGGCGTCGATCTCGGCAATCAGCCCGGTGCGTTCGGCGATCGGGATGAATTCGCTCGGGGGCACCAGGCCGCGTTGCGGATGCTGCCAGCGTACCAGCGTCTCGACCCCAACCCGCTTCGCCGTGGCCAGGTCGTGCACCGGCTGGAAGTACGCCCGCAATTCGTCCTGCTCCAGCGCCCGGCGCAGCTCCCCCGCGGTTTCTACCCGGTGCTGGGCGTGCGCGGTCAGCTCCTCGGTGTACAGCGCATAGCAGGCGCGCCCGCTGCTCTTGGCCTTGAACAGCGCCGAGTCGGCGTTACGCAGCAGTTGCTCGGCGCTCAAGGCATCGCTGGGGAACAGGCCGATGCCCACGCTGACACTGATGAACAGGCGATGCCCATCAAACACGAACGGCTCGCGCATACGCTCGATGATGCGCTGCGCCAGCTTGCCGGCCTGGCCGACCTGCTGGCAGTTCTCGGCCAGCACACCGAACTCGTCGCCGCCCAGGCGCGCCAGGGTCACACCGCTGCCCACCACCTCACCCAGGCGCTCGCCCACCAGCTTGAGCAACTGGTCGCCAATGGTGTGGCCAAGCCCGTCGTTGATGCTCTGGAAATGGTCCAGGTCGAGCAGCAGTAAGCCGCAACCGCGCTTGTTGGCTTGCGCCGTCACCAGTGCCTGTTCGACGCGGTCGGTGAACAGCAAGCGGTTGGGCAGGCCGGTCAGCGGGTCGTGATGCGCCAGGTAGGCCAGCTCTTGCTCGGTATGCTTGATCGCGCTGATGTCGCTGAACACCGCCACGTAATGGCTCAGCTCGCCGGCGTCATCGTGTATGGCACGGATGGTTTGCCATTGCGGGTAGATCTCGCCACTTTTGCGGCGGTTCCAGATCTCGCCGCTCCACTCGCCCTTCTCGGCCAGGGTGGCGAAGATCTGCTGATAGAACGCCACGCCATGGCGGCCCGACTTGAACTTGTTCGGGCGCTGGCCAACGACCTCGTCCTGCTGGTAGCCGGTGATGCGCATGAAGGCGCGGTTGACGTGCACGATCAAGCCTTGGCGGTCGGTCACCAGCACGCCTTCGAGGGTACTGTCGAACACCGCCGCCGCCATGCGCAGCCGCTCGCGGTCCTCGCCGCGCAGACGCACGCCGATGCCGATGAAATTCAGCAGCCGCGCGCGCGAAACGAAGATCAGCACCGCGCTGAACAACACCCAGATAACCACATTGATCTGCTGCCCCACGGTCAGCGCCAGCGGGTCGTCAGTCATACCCTGCAGCAGTACCTGGGCCAGCACCAGCCAGAGGATCGACAGCACCACATAGAGCGCTGCCATGCGCAAGGCGTCGCGAACGGAAACAGACATGTCGGGGGGAGTGGCCCTTGAACGAAGATCAGGCATTATAAAGGTTGAAACATGTCGTGACGTCCTATCTGAATGGGTGACTGGTTTTATTTCCCTGCCAAGGGATAATCATGCACTTCCCCTGTGTTCTCGAGGGTTTTAACACCTATGTGGTACAACGGCCTGCTCGACTTGTCGGCCTGGCAACTGGTCGGCATCACACTGCTGATGACCCATGTGACCATCGTCAGCGTCACGGTTTACCTGCATCGCTACTCCGCGCACCGGGCCTTGGAGCTCAATGGCGCGCTCAAGCACTTCTTCCGCTTCTGGCTGTGGCTGACCACGGCGCAGAACACCCGCGAGTGGACCGCCGTCCACCGCAAGCACCACGCCAAGTGCGAAACCCCGGACGACCCGCACAGCCCGGTTCACAAGGGCTTGAGCACGGTCCTGCGCAAAGGCGCCGAACTCTACCGCGAAGAGGCGCGCAACCCCGAAACCTTGCGCATCTACGGCAAGAACTGCCCGGACGACTGGATCGAGCGCAACCTCTACTCGCGCTACAAGCTGGGCGGCATTGCCCTGCTGGCAGTGATCGACCTGCTGCTGTTCGGCACCCTCGGCATCACCGTCTGGGCGGTGCAGATGATGTGGATTCCGTTCTGGGCTGCCGGTGTGGTCAACGGCCTTGGCCATGCGGTGGGCTACCGCAATTTCGAATGCCGTGACGCCGCCACCAACCTGGTGCCGTGGGGCATCGTCATCGGTGGCGAAGAGCTGCACAACAACCACCACACCTACCCCAACTCGGCCAAGCTCTCGGTCAAGCGCTGGGAGTTCGACATGGGCTGGGCCTGGATCCGCCTGTTCTGCATGTTGCGCCTGGCCAAGGTGCAGCGCGTGGCACCGATCGCCCACCGGGTAGAAGGCAAGGCCAACCTGGACATGGACACCGCCATGGCCATCCTCAACAACCGCTTCCAGATCATGGCCCAGTACCGCAAGCTGGTGATCGGCCCGCTGGTCCAGCAGGAACTGGCCAAAGTCGATGCGTCGGTACGCCACCGCTTCCGCCGCGCCAAGCGCCTGCTGTCGCGCGAGACCAGCCTGCTGGAAGACCGCCACCACGTACGCATCGAGTCGCTGCTCGCACACAGCCAGGCGCTCAAGGTCATCTACGAAAAGCGCCTGGCCTTGCAGCAAATCTGGGCGCGCACCAGCGCCAATGGCCACGACATGCTCGCCGCCATGAAGGACTGGGTGCACGAGGCCGAAGCCAGCGGTATTCACGCCCTGCACGACTTCGCCGCACAGCTCAAGACCTACTCCCTGCGCCCCACCGGCGCCTGAAGGCCATTGATCGGCACGCCCTGCTGTCAGGGTGTGCCGCTCGGAACTTCCCCCTCTGGTTTCGACTCCAACCCGGCACATCGCCCGCGTGGCGGGCCTGATGCCGGCCGCACGCTTCCTTGTCGAGACTCGCTCCGTGCACATGGCCAAAAAATTTCCAACATCGCTGCCCGGCACCCCACGTCCAGAAGCCGCCCAAACCTTGCTGGCCCTGCTTCACGCCCAAGGCGAAGTCGCGCGCCTGAGTGAGCGCGAACAGCTGTTCAGTTCATTGCTCGACAGCGTCAACGCCGTGCTTTGGGCGTTCGACTGGGAAGCCCGCCAGGTGCTGTACGTCAGCCCTGCCTACGAACGCATCTTTGGCCGCCCGGCCAGCCTGGTGCTGGCCGACTACAACGAGTGGCGCGACAGCATCTACCCCGACGACCTCGAATACGCCGAGCGCAGCCTGGCCCAGGTGCTGCTCAAAGGTTCGGTGGAAGACCGCGAGTACCGCATCCTCAATGCCGAAGGCCAGGTGCGCTGGCTGAGCGACAAGTGCTACATCAACCAGCAGCGCGAGGGCGAGCAGCGGGTGATCGTTGTCGGCATCGCCGAGGACATCACCGAGAAGAAGCAGCTTGAAGGCGAACTGCATCGCCTGGCCACCACCGACGTGCTGACCCAAAGCAGCAACCGCCGGCACTTCTTCGAATGCGCCCAACAGGCGTTCGAAAGCGCCCGCGAGGACGGCACGCCCCTGGCATTCCTGCTGCTGGATATCGACGACTTCAAGCAGGTCAATGACAGTTACGGCCACCAGGAAGGCGACCAGGTACTGCAGCGCATCGCTGACAGCGGCAAAGCCGTGCTACGCCGGGGCGACCAGTTCGGGCGTATTGGTGGCGAGGAGTTTGCGGCAGTGTTCCCTGGCTGCAATGCGCAGGTGGCAGAGCAGATTGCCGAGCGTTTGCAACGCGAGATCCAACGGCTGAGCTTCAGCCATGGCGATCATGAATATGGCGTGACCGTGAGCCAGGGGCTGACGGCGTTGAGCGACGAGGACGAGTCCCTGGACAGCCTGTTCGCCCGCGCCGATGCGGCGATGTACCGGGCCAAACGCCAGGGGAAGAACCAGATCGTACGGGGGTAGTTAGGTGAAATTTGGGGGGGTGTGGATGCCTGGAGATTGTACTTAGGGCCGCTGGGTGCCTGGCTTGGTTTTTTCAGGGCGGCGCTCGATGTTCGCGGCACCTCCAAGCCCAAGACAAGCACTTAACCGCCCTCACCCGCCCCATTTTCGTCCGCAGGTGATTCTTCACCCTGCGGCTTCACCTCAGGGTTTTCCACCTTGCGCAACCGGCTCAGCTCCGGCAAGCCGATCTTCAGCAGCCGCGCAGTCTTGTTACTGGCAACCGGCTCCAACCCATGACCCGCCGGCAGCCGCGACAATTGCCCGGCCAGGTTCATCGCCAGGATCTCCCGCGAATACACGCCACCGCCCAGTTGGTAAACCGCCGCGATCAATTCGCGCAGCGCCAGTGGCAAGCGCCAGCGCGTGCGCAATGCCGAACCAAACGCTGCGCCGTATTCATCCAGTGACTGCTGCACCCTGCCCTCGTCCAGCTCCCCACCGGCCAGGCGCCACTCCTGCAGGCAACGCAACACCGCCAGGTCACCCAGGCAGTGCAGCAGCCCCGCGCAGTAGCAACGCCCTTCGTCCAGTTCGAGCCTGCGCGCCAGGCTGCGACCGTATTCGGCACAGTGCAGCGAGAGGTTCCAGTAGTGGGCCGCATGCTGCGCCAGCAGCGGGTCACTCAGCCGTGCGCTGCGCTTGAGCGTCATGCCCAGGATCAGGTTCATGCTCTGGGTACTGCCAAGCTTGTTCAACGCCTGCAGCAAGGTCTGCACGGGCGCATCGCGGTGCAGGGCAGCGCTGTTGGCGGCGGCGATCAGCACCGCAGTGACCTGCGGGTCGTTGCGCACTTCCTCCTCGAGCACCTTCAGGTTCAGGCCCTGGGGGTTCAGCGCCCGCTTGATCGCCACCTGCACATCGGCCAGCAGCGGCCCACCATCGGCGGTAGCGCGGCGCTGTTCCAGGTAACCAGGCAGGCTGGCACCCGGCTGCAAGTGCGGCACCGGGCAGGCGATTTCCTCGCCCACGGCCAGCAGCAGCTCTTCAAGACGCTTGCGCAGGTTTTCCAGGTTCAGTGGCTTGCTCAGATAAGCCGTGGGGTGCAACGGCAACGCCTCGCGCACACTGGCGCTGTCGCTGCGGTTGCTCATCAGAATGAACGGCAACCCAGGGCCCTTGGCGCGCACCTTGCGCAGCAGGTCGAGGCCATCGACGCCGGCCAGCTCACGCGCAGCGATGATCAGGTCGGGCTTGCTCGATAGCGCGGTCAGTGCCTGCGAGCCGTCGGCGCAGACCTGCAGCCGGGCGTCGCAGCGCACGCTGAGCAGCATCTCCTTGAGCATGTCACGCACCCACGGGTCGCCTTCGACTATCAATACGCAAGGTGGGGTGGGGTCTACAGCGCTCATGGCCAACTCCTGAATATCCCTGGCACGCAATCCGTCGCAGCTTCCTCGGCAAGTCCTGCGTCAACCATAGCGCCCCTCAGGTTTTCTGGGCACAAAAAAAACCCGCCGAAGCGGGTTTTTTCAGAAGCGCGTCACATTAGGCCAGTTCAGCGAAGCACTCTTCGATGATGGCCAGGCCTTTGTCCAGCAGCGCGTCTTCGGCGGTCAGCGGGACCAGGATACGCAGGACGTTGCCGTAGGTGCCGCACGACAGCAGGATCAGACCCTTGTCACGTGCCTTGGCAACTACTTGGCCAACGGCAGCGGCATTCGGGGTGTGAGTGCCTTTCTCGAAGACTTCGACAGCAATCATCGAGCCCATACCACGGATGTCACCGATGATCGGGTTTTTGTCCTGGATCTTGCGCAGGCCGGCAACCAGGTGCTCGCCAACGGCCTTGCTGCGGTCCAGCAGTTTCTCTTCTTCGAACACTTGGATCACGGCCAGGGCCGCGGCGCAAGCGATCGGCGAACCGGCGTAAGTGCCGCCCAGGCCACCTGGGGCGATGGCGTCCATGTACTCGGCCTTGCCGCACACACCGGCCAGCGGGAAGCCGCCAGCGATCGACTTGGCGAAGGTGGTCAGGTCAGGCGCGACGCCCATCTGCTCCATGGCGAAGAAGGTGCCAGTACGGCCAGCGCCGGTCTGTACTTCGTCGGCGATCAGCAGGATGCCGTGCTGGTCGCACAGGGCGCGCAGGCGCTGCATCAGCTCTTTCGGCGCCGGCAGGAAGCCGCCTTCACCCTGAACAGGCTCCAGGATGATCGCGGCGATGTCCTTAGGCTCGGCATCGTTCTTGAAGATGCGCTCGACCGAAGCGATGGCGTCGTCGACGCTCACACCGTGCAGTTCGTTCGGGAACAGTGCGCGGAAGATGCCGCCTGGCATCAGGCCCATGCCAGCGGAGTACGGCACAACCTTGCCGGTCAGGCCCAGGGTCATCATGGTACGGCCGTGGTAAGCGCCGGTGAAGGCGATCACGCCAGCACGGCCAGTGGCGGCACGGGCGATCTTGACGGCGTTTTCAACGGCTTCGGAGCCGGTGGTGACCAGCAGGGTCTTCTTGTCGAAGTTGCCTGGGACCAGCTTGTTGATCTTCTCGCACAGCTCTACGTAGGGTTCGTAGGCCAGCACCTGGAAGCAGGTGTGGCTGACTTTGGTAAGCTGTTCTTGCACAGCTGCAACCACTTTCGGGTGCAGGTGGCCGGTGTTCAGTACAGCGATGCCGCCGGCGAAGTCGATCAGTTCGCGGCCTTCAACGTCGATCACGGTCGAGTTCTTCGCGGTATCAACGAAGATCGGGTGAATTTGGCCGACGCCACGTGGGACGGCAGCTACACGGCGTTGCATCAAGGATTCGTTGGTCTTGCTCATAATGCCCTCATTGCGCCGATCGGAATGGCGCTTTTATTCGGGGGTGGCTGGGAGTGCTCGCGCACAGTATTCGTTGATCGACTGCCGTGAACGCCCTGGCCACCAGGTACTGCATGTAAAAAAGGCCAGCGAGACGTCGCTCTCGCGCCCCGCTGGCAGAGGTAAAGCCTTTTAACCGGTGATCAGACGCTGATGCACAGGTATTTGATTTCGAGGTAGTCCTCGATACCGTATTTGGAACCCTCGCGGCCCAGGCCCGAAGCCTTGATGCCGCCGAACGGCGCGACTTCATTGGAGATCAGGCCGGTGTTGATGCCGACCATGCCGTATTCCAGGGCCTCGGCAACACGGAACACACGGCTCATGTCACGGGCGTAGAAGTACGAAGCCAGGCCGAACTCGGTGTCGTTGGACATGGCGATGACTTCGGCTTCGTCCTGGAAGCGGAACAGCGGCGCCAACGGGCCGAAGGTCTCTTCCTTGGCGACAGCAGCAGTCTTCGGCACGTTGACCAGGATGGTCGGCTCGAAGAAGTTGCCTTCGATCAGCTTGCCACCGGCCAGCACCTTGGCGCCTTTGGCGACCGCGTCTTCGATGTGCTCCTGGACCTTGGCGACAGCCTTGCCGTCGATCAGCGGGCCGGTGGTGGTGCCGTCTTCCAGACCGTTACCGATCTTCAGCTTGGCCACTGCGGCGGCCAGCTTCTCGGCGAACGCGTCGTAGACGCCGTCCTGCACGTAGATACGGTTGGCGCAGACGCAGGTCTGGCCGTTGTTGCGGTACTTGGAGATGATCGCGCCCTCGACGGCCTTGTCCAGGTCGGCGTCGTCGAACACGATGAACGGAGCGTTGCCGCCCAGCTCCAGGGAAACCTTCTTGATGTCCTTGGCGCATTCTTGCATCAGCTGGCGACCGATTTCAGTCGAGCCGGTGAAGGACAGTTTGCGTACCAGGGAGTTGCCGGTCAGCTCGCCGCCGACTTCGCCAGCGCTGCCGGTGACGACGCTCAGCACGCCAGCCGGAATACCGGCACGGTGAGCCAGCTCGACCAGGGCCAGGGCGGAGTACGGGGTCTGCGAAGCAGGCTTGAGCACCATGGTGCAGCCCGCGGCCAGGGCCGGGCCGGCTTTACGGGTGATCATCGCCGCCGGGAAGTTCCACGGGGTAATGGCCGCGGTAACGCCGATTGGCTGCTTGATGACGATCAGGCGCTTGTCGGGCTGGTGGCCCGGGATGGTGTCACCGTAGACGCGCTTGGCTTCTTCGGCGAACCACTCGATGAACGAGGCCGCGTAGGCGATTTCGCCCTTGGCTTCGGCCAGTGGCTTGCCTTGCTCGGTGGTCATCAGGCGAGCCAGGTCATCCTGGTTCTCGATCATCAGTTCGAACCAACGACGCAGCTTGGCCGAACGCTCTTTGGCGGTCAGGGCACGCCAGGCCGGCAGGGCCTTGTCGGCGGCTTCGATGGCGCGGCGGGTTTCCGCGGTGCCCATCTTCGGCACGGTACCGATGACTTCGCCGGTGGCCGGGTTGGTCACCTTGATGGTCTGGCCATTGTCCGCATCCAGCCACTCACCATTGATATAGGCTTGCTGGCGGAACAACTGAGCGTCTTTGAGCTGCATGTCGGCTTCCCGAATTGTTGATTGTTGAAAAGCGCCCAAAGCAGGGCATCGAGCGTTTGAAATCTCAAACGAATGCTAAGCGGCTGCTGGGGTGTAGGACAATAGGCTGTTCGAAAAAAAGAACGAATGGTTGAACAGCCCATCTGAAATCGCCCGCAGAACGGCCGCTACAGGGTAGACGATCGGGCGGGGAGAAATGTGAAAGGGGGGTGTTTGGCGTGAGATTTTCAGCGCCTGTGAGATCGAGCGCCGCGCGGGCGGCGCTCGATTTGCGCCCCACCTCAAAACCCAAGGCAAGCGCCCGAAAGCCACACCTCTCTGATCACAAAACGATCAAACCTCAAAACGCCGTGGCCAAGTCGATCACCAACGCCCGATACCCCACGCTCCCCGGCTGGCGGCTGTGCACCTTCAACTCCACCAGCACCTCCTGCGTCCCACGCCGTACCTCGTTCAGCACCGTAGTGGTCAGTTTCTCTGGCGTGAGGAAATTCACCGAAGCCGAGTAAATGAACTGGGTATCGGTCTCGGGCCGGTACGCCACCACTGACGTCACCGGGCTGTACCACTCGTCACCGCGCTGCTTGCCGTACTCCCACACCTGCTCGACCGTGCCCTTGGCCTCGTCGACCTTGTATTCCACCGCGCGGCTGTAGTTGCCGGTCAGTTTGGTCGGGGCAAAGTCACGCCCCCAGCCGTTGTCGAACACGGTCAAGGTGCCTTTGCCGGTCAGCCAGGCCGTGTGCTGGGTCCACGACCAGTCAAAGCCCTCGCTTTCAACCGGCGTCAGCACCTTGTCCCGCAGCCGCTGCGGCCAGCCTTGGGGCGCGGCGAGGATCCACTTCACCGCCTTGTCGCGGCCAATCTTCACCACCCCTTGATGGCGTGCTGAAACGATGATGCTGTCGTCATCTGCGTCGTAATCGATGGCATTGACGTGCGCCCAGTTGCGCCCCGTACCCACCCCAGGGGTGTCGCCGAACGGCAGGTCGCCTTCGGCCAGCTCGTTGGCCAGCCGGTCGTCCTGCTTCTGCACCCCGTCGGGCAGCTGGATCGCGGCCTTGCCAAGGGTTTCCAGCAGGTCACCACGGTACGGGTCGAGGATCTGGTTCAGGTCCCAGAAGTCCAGTACATCCCCCGCCTCGTTGACCTCGATGATGTGGTCGCGGATCGAGCGCACGCGCTTGCCGTCCGGGCGGCGGTAGTCGCTGGTGCCCACCCGCAGCAGGTAGCTGCCGTTGGCGGTCTCGCGGATTTCGTGGGAGAAGTCGGCAAACTTGTCCGGCAAGCTGCGTTGCCAGATACGTCGGCCGAGCAGGTCGTACTTGGAGTAGGTCTGGCCCTGGCCCCAGATCAACTTGCCATCGCGGGTCTGCTGGAAGCCCATGGTGCCACCCAGGCCGTCACGGCGGTTGGAATCGTGGATCTGCTCGATGTCCAGGTACCAGCGCACGTCGCCATTAGTGTCGGCGATCCAGTTGTTGCCCACCTGGTCCCACTCGGCCGCCCCCCCCAGGCCATTCCACTTGAAGGCCCGGCCACCGGGGATATCACCCTGCAGGTGGTTGAACAGGTACAGGCGCTGCTCGAAGCCTGGCGCGACCTTGACCGGCTCGACCTCAGGCAACGCCGCAGTCTGCCTGGCCACCACCGGCAGACGCACCGCCGGCGCGTAGACCTGATAACGCTCGCGGATGCGCTCGCCGTCGAGCTTGTAGGTCACTTCCACCTGGTTGACGTAGTCGGGGTAAAGGCCGAACACCGGGATGCCGCCATAGGTCCAGAGCGAGCGGTCGGACACCTCGTAGGCGATATCCACGCCCCGCTCGCCCCGGCCCAGCACCCGCACATGGGCCGCGCTCAGTGCGCGCCCGCCGTCGCGGATGATGGCCGTCAGCGGGGCCAGGCGGTACGGGTTGACCAGCACATCGCCCAACAGTGCCGCATCGGGTGCAGGGACCTTGGCGGTGAGGCAGGCGCCTTCAGGCAGTGCGGGGGTTTCGGTTTTGGCATTCATGGCAAAGCTCCTTGTGCTCAGAAGTCGTAACGGGCGGTGGCGCCGAAGGTGCGAGGCGTGCCGAGTACCCCGGCATAGCCACCGTTGGCGGAGTTCCACAGGCTGGTGAAGTAGGTCTTGTCGCCGGCGTTTTTCACCCACAGCGACAGGTCGAGCACGCCGTCGCCCTGGTCCAGGCGCACGCCGGTGGACAGGTTGACCAGCGCGTAACTGGGGATCTGGCCGAAATCGGAATCGTCGATGGTGCCCACCGCCCTGGAGCGGAAGGCATAGCTGGCGGTGACATAGGGCTCGATGCGCTCGGCCAACTGCCACTTGTACTGGGCATTGAGGTTGGCGATGTACTTGGAGGCGCCGACCACCTGGTGGCCCGACAGGTCGCAGGTAGCGGTGGCATTGGCCAGGCTGACCTCTGGCGGGCATGGCGCATCGTCGTACTCGGTGTAGCGCACGTCGTTCCATGAGCCGTTGAAGTTGACCGTGAGGCCGCGCACCGGCAGCGCCGTGGCCTCGAACTCCAGGCCCCGCGAGCGCACGCGCCCGGCGTTGGCCAGGTACTGCACGCGGTTGACCTGGTCATACACGTTGGCCTGGTAGCCATGCACTTCGGCCCAGAACAGGTTGGCGTTGAGCTGCAGGCGATCGTCGAACAGCGTGCTCTTGACCCCGACCTCGGCATTGTTAACCCGCTCGGTCCCCACCAGCAGCGAGTCAGTGCCCAGGCGCGGCGCGGCGCCGACGGTCAGGTTGATACCACCGGACTTCTCACCGTGGGTCAGGGTGGCGTAGCCCAGTACCTGGTCGTTGAAGCGGTAACTCAGGCCAAGCAGGCCAGAGGGGCTGAAGCTGTACTGGTTGAGGTCGCCCGAGTCATAGGCGCCCACCCGGCCCTGACGCGCCGCTGCTGCCGCGCCGGTGACCGCCGCGCCGCCGGTTGGTGCATCGCGGGTCACCCAGGCACTCTTCTCTTCGTAGGTGCCGCGGATGCCGGCGGTGAAGTCGAGGCGGTCGGTGACGTGCCAGGTGCCCTGGGCGAACAGCGCATAGCTGTCGGTGTCGATGTGCCCGTCACCCAAGGTGTTGACGTTGTTCAGGGCACCAGCCGGAGTGAGGTTCCAGGTATCTGCCTGGGGGCCGTAGTAAGTGAACGATGTGTTGTCCAGGTCCTGCTTGAAGTAGTACGCGCCCAGCACGTAGTCGAAGGCGCCACCGGTGGGCGAAGCCAGGCGAATTTCCTGCGAATACTGCTTGTCGCGCACCGACACCCCGGCGCTGTAGAACACCGGCACGTCCAGGCCATCGTCGTTGCGCGGGGTGAAGTCCCACCAGCGGTAGGCGGTAATCGACGTCAGGGTGAAATCATTGGGCAGGGTCCAGTTGGCCTCTACCGAGGTGCCCCCCTGGAACACCGTTACCTGCTGGTCGGCGTCGAAATTGACCTTGCGGTCCTTGCCCGACACCAGTGTCGCGCCGGCCTGGGCGGCCAGGCTCTCGTAGCGGTTGACGCCATTGAGGGTGGGGCCAGTGCTGTACAGGCTGAGTATGCCGTTGTTGGAGTCTTCTTCGTTGTACTCGCCGATCCAGCGCAGGTTGAAGGTTTCGCTGGGCTTGAACAGCAGTTGGGTGCGAAAGCCCTGGCGCTTGCCGCCGTTGAGGTCGTCGCCGTTGTGGATGTTTTTCACATAGCCATCGTCTTCGCTGCGGTAAGCGCTGATGCGCCCGGCCAAGGTGTCGCTGATCGGCCCCGAGAAGCTGCCTTGGGTCTGCAGGTAACCGTCCTCACCGATGGACTGCTGAATGCTGCCCTCGCGGTGGAAGGTCGGCTTGCGCGTGGTGATGTTGAGCACGCCGGCGGTGGTGTTCTTGCCGAACAGCGTGCCTTGCGGGCCGCGCAGCACTTCAAGCTGCTCGACATCCAGCAGGTCGAATACCGCCATGCCGGGGCGGCCAAGGTAGACGTTGTCCAGGTAGATGCCAACGCTGCCTTCCAGGCCATCGCTGGCCGGGTTGTTGCCCAGGCCACGAATCGAGATGCTCGACTGACGCGCATGCACATAAGCGACGTTGGTGCTCGGCACCAGCTGCTGCAGGTCCTGCACGCGGTAGATGCGCTGGGTTTCCAGGGTTTCGCTGTTCAGCACGCTGATCGGTGTAGGCACGCTTTGCGCGGTTTCCTCACGCCGGCGGGCGTTGACGGTAACAGTGCCAAGTTTGGCTTCCTGCTCCACGGCGGGGGCGGTAGTGGCAGGCGTTTCGGCGAAGCTGCCACTGGATGCCGCCAGCAGCACGCCGGCGGCCAGGGGTTGCAGGGTGAACCGCGATGCGCGCGCAGGCCAACGGGAAACTCGGGACATGCTGATGCTCCTTGAGGCATGGGCCCTGGGCGAGCATTTCCGTTGGCGGAACCGAATCGCGGTCAGTCGGGCTTATATTCTTTTAAGTGATATAAATATTTGTAATTCATATTTAGTGGAATAAGTAAGACCCTTTATAAGGGGACTCACCCTTGTCAGCAATTGCATTTGACCGAAGGTTTTAATGTAGAAAATGCATATCGATCTCCGTCAGCTGCGCCACTACATTGCCCTGGTCGAGCACCGCAGTTTCGTGGCTGCGGCGGCCGCGGTTAACCTCTCGCAATCGGCCTTCAGCCGCAGCATCCAGACCCTTGAGCACAACATCGGCTGCCGACTGGTAGACCGCGCCAGCAAAGAGCTGGCCCCCACCCGCCAAGGCTTGCTGGTGCTGGAACATTCGCGCCGGCTGGTGCACGGGGCGCACAACCTGGTCAACGAGATCCACCAGTTCAACGGTGCCACCACCGGTGTGGTGCGCTTCGGCTCCGGCCCCGCGCCGGCCGGGGGCTTGGTGCCGCGGGCGGTGGCGCGTTTCGTGGCTGAATACCCGGCGGCGCGCACGTGTTTTCAGGTGGATAACTGGCAGGCGCTGAACCGTCGGCTGATTGCCGAAGAGATCGAATTCTTTGTCGCCGACACGCGCCAGTTCGAGTCAGACCCGGATTACCGCGTGCACAAGCTGACGCCGCAGCGCTGGCACTTCTGCTGCCGCGCCGGGCACCCGCTGACCACCCGCCCGGCCGTGCAGGCACGGGACCTGTTCGAGTACCCGCTGGCCACCACCTTGCGCCCACCGAACATTCGCAAGATCCTCAGCGACCTCAGCGGGCGACAGGACTTTCTGCCCTCGGTGGAATGCGAACACGGCTATGCGCTGCTCAACGTGGTGATGCATTCGGACACCATCGGCATTGCCTGCAATGCCAACCTGCGGCCGTATCAGCGGGATGGGGGACTGGTGGCGCTGAAGCTTGCAGACCTGGCGCCGGAGCAGGAAGAGGCGTTCTATACCCGCTATGGGGTGGTGAGCCGAGTGGGGTATGGGCTGTCGCCGTTGGCGCAGGGGTTGGTCAGGCAGTTGATTGCCTGTGATACAGAGGTATGACCGGCATACCCCTATAGACGCGGCCTTGCCGGGTCGCCTGACCGGTCGGAAAGGGCCGCAAAGCGGCCCCAACAGGCTCACCCCTTCCGCGTGGTGCGGCTCAGTTGCCCATCCACCCCAACCGGCACCTCACCCGCCAAGGTGACCCGCCGCACGATCCGCGGCTGGGTGCCGTAGTCATCCACCGCATAATGCTGGGTCGCGCGGTTGTCCCAAATCGCCACATCCCCCGCTTGCCAGCGCCAGCGCACGGTATTTTCCAAACGCGTGACATGCCCTTGCAGCACCGCAAACAGGTGCTGTGAGTCGGCCAGCGAATACCCTTTGATGCGTTTCACGAAGTGCCCCAGCTGCAGCGCCCGCTCACCGCTGATCGGGTGCACGCGCACTACCGGGTGCTCGGTCTCGTACACCGTCGAGGTGAACACCTTGCGATAGCGCTCAAGCTTGGCCGGGTCGACGTCAGGTTTGATGGATGCGTAGTCGTATTCGTTGCTGTGCACCGCCCACAGCTTGTCAGCCAGCTCGCGCAGCGGCTCGGGCAGTTCCTGGTAGGCTGCCGCCGTGTTGGCCCAGACGGTATCGCCACCGGACGTCGGCGCCACCACGCTGCGCAGGACCGAAGCCTTGGGGTAGGCATCGACGAAAGTCACGTCGGTGTGCCAGGAATTGGCCCGCTGGCCCTCGGCACCGTCAAGCTGCAGCAGGTAGCTGGTGCCATCTACCACCGGCACCGTGGGGTGCGCGACCGGCTCGCCAAGCAGCTTGGCGAAGCCTTCCTGGCTCTGGTCGTCCAGGTGCGTCTGGCCACGGAAGAAGATCACCTTGTGCTGGACCAAGGCGGCCTGAATGGCCTCTACAGTGGCGGCATCCAGGTCGGCAGAAAGCTTCAACCCGCGGATCTCGGCGCCGATACGGCCGGCAACCGGGTGAATATCGAGTTCAAGGGCGAGTGGCGCGGTGGCCAGGGCGGCATTGCTCATGGTCGTGGTCCTTACGGTTGTTGTCGGTTCAGAAGGTCAGCGGGCGGCCTGCACGGCCTGTTGCTGTTGCAGTGCGGCGTCGAGAAAACGTGGTTCGACCCAGTCGGCAACCTGGAAGCCGCGGCGGATCAGGCGCTCCTTGGCAGCCAGGTCGACGCCCTGCTGCAGCTGGGCCAGGAAGTCGGCGTCCAGGCGTGGGTCGAAGTAATGCGCGAGGCTTTCCTGGGCCAGGTCGTCGCTGAGAATGCTGCGCGGCCAGCTGGCGTTATTCGCCACCAGGTCGACGTAGGCATCACGGTTGTGTTCGTCGCGCAGCCACTCGGTGGCCTGTTCCTGGGCATTGACCAGGCGCTGCACCAGGTCGGGGTGCTGGCGGATGAACGCGCCGGTACCCAGCAGTACCGCCTGGGTGCTGCCGGCGCCTTGCAGGTCACGCGAACTGACGGGCAGTTCGACCAAGCCGCGTTCACGCAGCGAGAGCAGGTTGGACAGGCCCCAGGTGGCGTCGATCTGCTTGGCGGCCAGTGCGGCGTTGGCGGCGTTGAAGTCCAGGTTGATCACCTTCAGGTCACGCTCGGACAACCCCTGGCTGGCCAGCGCACTGGCGAACGACAGCTGGTTGGCGGTACCGCGGAACACCGCCACGCGCTTGCCCTTGAGGTCGTGCAGGGTGTTGATGCCAGACCCCGGCACCACACCCAGGTAGCTTTTCACCCCACGCACACCGGCCGACAGCACGCGGGTATCCAGGCCATTGGCCTTGCCGACGATCGCAGCCAGGTCGCCCAGGTAGGCGAAGTCGGCCTGGCCGTTGGCCAACGCCTCATTCACCACCGGGCCCGCGCCCTTGAAGAAGTGCCAGTCGATGCGGATGCCGTCCTTGGCGAACTCCTTCTCTAGAAGTTGCTGGTCACGCAACACATCGACCACGCCGCCGGCACTGTGCTTGCTGCCTGCGCTCAGGTCGGGGACGGCGATGCGGATGCTCTCTGGCTTGGCCGATTCAAGCGCGTGAGCGTTGAGGGTGAAGACCAGCCCAAGGGCGGTGATCAGGTGGCGGATGGGGGTGTTCATGGCAAGGCTCCTTGGCAGGCTGCCACCGACGATGGCCGGCGCTTTGGGCAGAAGCTAGGCGGGACTGGCTAGAACATACAAAGATCAAAACTTCATTTTTTAGTAACCAGAAGGCATAAACCAAGCGGTGTGCGGGGCCGCGGGGGGCTTGTGGAGAACGCATGGAAAATATGAGGAAAACGCAACGGCAGGGGGCTTCCGTAGGCGGGGTGTGCGTGCTCTTATCTCTTGAAATGCGCACTGATTAATTTTTTATTCCATTAGTGCATAAAGTGAAAACGCTTTGAGAGATGGCGATGAATGGAATTCTGAATTGGGGGCGGGGGCGGCGTCGGGGGCCGCTGCGCAGCCCTTTCGCGACGCAAGGCCGCTCCTACAAGGGCGCATACCTTTCGTGGGTATTGCCGGGGGTGATCGCGCTGTTGTGGGGGGTCGCCAGCCAGCAACACTGGATGAGCGAGCAGATACTGCCGGCGCCGGCGCTGGTGTGGCAGAGCGCGGTGGAGTTTGGTTCGGGGGAGCTTTGGGGGCACCTGTGGATAAGTTTGCAGCGGCTGTTCTGGGGGTTGGCGGTCGGTATTGCCAGCGGGCTGCTGCTGGGCACCTGGCTGGGGTCGTCGCGGCGGGCACAGACGCTGGTGCTGCCGACCTTCGTGGCGCTGGCGCAAATCCCGACCCTGGCCTGGATTCCGCTGTTCATGCTGTTCTTCGGCATCGGCGAGTTGCTCAAGCTGGTGGTGTTGGTAAAAGCCGTGGTGGTTCCTGTCACCCTGCACACCTTGGTTGGCGTGCGCGATGCCCAGCCCAAACTGCGTGAAGCCGCAGCGGCCCTGCGCCTGCCACGCCACTTGTGGTTCCTGCGCCTGCTGCTGCCTGCCGCCCTGCCCGCCTTTCTGACTGGCGTACGCCTGGCCCTGGCCACCGGCTGGACGTCGTTGCTGGCCGTGGAGCTGCTGGCCTCCAGCGAAGGCATCGGCTACCTGATGGTGTGGGGCCGGCAACTGTTCATGCTCGACCTGGTGTTGCTCTGCATCCTGGTCATCGGCCTGGTCGGAGCGCTGATGGAGCAAGGCTTCTCGCGCCTGGAAAAACGCCTGTTGTTCTGGCCGCAACCCGCTACCGGCGAGCAACAGCGCGGCCCCATCCCCAAGGGTTGGCAGAGCCTGCTGCTGCCGGCCGCGCTGCTGGCCCTGTGGCAGGCCAGCAGCAGCCTTGGCTGGGTCGACCAGAACATTCTCACCTCGCCCCTGGGCGTGCTGCGGACCCTGTTCAGCGGGCTGGCGGACGGCACGCTGACAGAGGCGTTGCTGCTGAGCCTGCAACGTACCCTGAGCGGCCTGGCCCTTGGCGGCGGCGCGGGCTTGCTGGTGGGCGTGCTGCTCGGGCTTTCACACCATGCCGAACGCGTGTTCGGGCCAAGCCTGACCGCCGTGCGCCAGGTGGCGTTGTTCGCCTGGGTGCCGCTGCTCACCGCCTGGTTCGGCCTGGGCGAAGGCGCCAAGACCGTGTTTGTGGCCCTGGCTGCGTTCTTCCCGCTGCTTATCGCTACCCAGCGTGGCATCGCCGGGTTGTCGCCACAGCTGGGTGAGGCGGCCCGCACCTTGCGCCTGGGCCTGCTGGAACGCCTACACCGGCTGGTGCTGCCGGGCGCCGCACCGGCGATTTTTGCCGGCCTGCGCCTGTCGCTGATCTATGCCTGGCTGGGCACCATCGGCGCGGAATACTTCATGCCCTCAGACGGCGGCATCGCCAGCCTGATGATCGGTGCGCAACAGCTGTTTCGCATGGACCAGGTGATGGCTGCCATGGTCTTGATCGGCCTGGTCGGTGCCCTGCTCGGCACCCTCGGACAACGCCTCGAATCGCGCGCCACGCGCTGGAGAACTGCATGAACGCCTTCAACACCTCGCACCTGCCCGCCGCCAACCAGGCCGACGTCTCCCCGCCGCTGGTCAGCTTCGAGGGAGTCGGTAAAGTCTTCAGCGTCGATGGCCAACCGTTCGAGGCCATCCGCGATTTCAACCTGGCGATCAACCAAGGCGAGTTCATCGCCATCGTGGGTGCGTCCGGCTGCGGCAAGTCCACCCTGCTGCGCCTGCTGGTCGGGCTCGACACCGACTACAGCGGCAGCATCCGCGTCGACGGGCAGCCGGTCAGGGGCATCGGTGGCGAGCGCGGCATCGTGTTTCAGGAACACCGCCTGTTCCCTTGGCTGACGGTGGAGCAGAACATCGCCCTGGGGCTGGTCAACGAGTCGCTCACCCAGGGCGAACGCGCCAGGCGGGTGCATGAGTTCGTTTTGCTGGTCGGGCTCAGCGGGTTCGAATCGGCTTACCCACACCAGCTTTCCGGTGGCATGGCCCAGCGCGTCGCGATTGCCCGCGGGTTGGTGGCAAGCCCGCGTATTCTGCTGCTCGACGAGCCTTTCGGTGCCCTCGATGCACTGACCCGCCAGCAACTGCAGGATGAACTGCTGGCGATTCGTGAACGCGCCGGCATCACCACCCTGTTGGTGACGCACGATGCCGAGGAGGCGACGTACCTGGCTGACCGGGTGGTGGTGCTGGAACCACGGCCGGGGCGGATCAAGTCGGTGGTCGAGATTGATCTGCCGCACCCGCGGCTGCGTACGGGCGTGGCATTGCATGGGCTGCGCGAAAAGGTGCTGCACCAGATCACCGGTGACGGTGGTTACCTGCCGCAACCGGCGCGCCGGGTCGAAGGGCTGCGGCCTGAACTGATTGCGCTATGAATGGCTAGCGCGCGCTGCCACAGGATCACCCCGGGGAAAAACAGCCACAGATCAAGGCGATGGACGCAACCGAAACAGATGGGTATCATGCGTGCGCGTTGCACTCGTAGCTCAGCTGGATAGAGTACTGCCCTCCGAAGGCAGGGGTCGTGGGTTCGAATCCCGCCGAGTGCGCCATCTTCGAAAGCCCTGGGATTATTCCCGGGGCTTTTTCGTTTGTGCGACATGTCGCGTTTCTGGTACTCCCGTACCGCAGAGCATTGGTGTTAGCGTGGGCACCTTCCCGTTTTTCGAACGGGTACCTCCCTACAACGATTCGCGAAGGAATGCGCGCACCCATGCACCTGAAAAAACTCACCGCAACCTCACTGCTGCTGGCCAGTATCGGCCTGTTCAGCGTGCCGGCCCAGGCCAACCTCTCCCAGCAACAATCTGCGGCCATCATCAAGGCCTACGACGGCACCGACCCTGCGGACTTCAAGCAGTTCATCGGCAAGCTCAACGGCAGCGACCTGGCCAAGGCCGACAACCTCGGCGATACGCTGAGCGCCTACCTGGCCAACAAACCCCTGGCCGTCGAACAGCAAAACGAGATCAACCGCCTGCTGGGCCTGTATACCCGCATCAAGTACGGCAAGGCCGCCACCGAAACACTGCGTGAACTGGTGGCCATCCCCACCTTCAGCGTCGACGGTGTGCCGCAGCACGAGAACCCGCAATTCCTGAAGATCGCCGACAAGATCAAAGCCCTGGCCGAAGGCTTTGGCCTGACGTTCCGCAATGTCGACAACCGGGTCTACGAGATCACCCTCGGCGAAGGCAAGGAAGTGGTCGGCATTCATGCCCACGCCGATGTGGTGCCGGTCAACCCGGACAACTGGAAGCTGGACGATGGCACCCGCCTCGACCCGTTCAAGGTCACCCTGGTAGGTGACCGCATGTACGGCCGTGGCACCGAAGACGACAAGAACGGCATCGTCGTGGCGCTGTATGCACTGAAGGTGGCCAAGGACGAAAACCTGCCCCTGGCCCGGCAGCTGAAACTGCTGGTGGACACCACCGAAGAGACCAGCGGGGATGCCATCCCCTACTACTTCGAGCGCAACCCGACGCCCGACTACAACCTGGCGCTCGATGGCGGCTACCCGGTGGTGATAGCCGAGAAGGGCTACGGCACGGTGATGGCCAGCTTCGACAAACGCGCCGCCAGCGGCCAGGGCGCTGAAATCACCCACCTCACCGGCGGCCTGGCCACCAACCAGATCCCCACCACCTCGGTAGCCACCCTGGCCAGCGACAAGCCGGCTGAACTGGCAGCAAGCCTGAACAAGGCCGGTGCCGAGTACGTGAAGGGCAATGGCGGTGACTTCAAGATCGACGCCAAGGTGGCCGGCAAGGACGTGCTGCTGACCGTCACCGGCGTCTCGGCCCACTCTTCGGAGCCCGAGTCTGGGGTCAACCCGGTGGCGCGCATGCTGGTGTTCATCGATGGCCTGGGCCAACAGGTGCCGCTCAAGCACAACCAGTTCACCGACGCCGCTCGCTATGCCAACGACAACTGGGGCCTGGACTACCTGGGCAAGAAGCTGGGCGTAGGCTTCGAAGATGCGTTCATGGGCCCGCTGACCGCCTCGCTGACCTTCGTCGGCGTGGATGACAAGGGGCTGAAACTGGCGGTGAACCTGCGCATCCCGAAAGGCAAGCCGGTCGCCACGATCAAGCAGGAACTGGTAGCCAGACTGGGCAAATGGACCAGCACCCGCCATGTCCCGGTCGCCTTCGACTACAGCCTCGACGAGCCGATGTTCCGCAACCCGGAAGGCGAATGGGTCAAGGCCCTGCTGGCCGTGGCCAGCGAAAACCTGGGCATGAAACATGAGTTCGGCACCTCGGCGGGTGCCACCTCGGTGCATGACCTGCCCAACGGCGTGCAATTCGGCCTGGCCATGCCTGATGTGAAGTACACCGGGCATAACGACAACGAGTTCAAGACCGTGGAGCAGTTCATGCTGGATCTGCAGGTAGTGAGCGAGATGGTCGCGCGCATCGGGCAGATGCCGAAGCTGTAAGCAAGCGCACTGGGGCCGCAGCGCGGCCCCAGTGTCTGATTACCGAAGGTCGGTGCTCAGGCTCGGTGTACCAAAGCCTTCCAGCGTCGCGTTGGACGCATTCAGGTACTGCGCCCAGAAGTTGTTAAGCGCATCCATGGTCTTGCCGGAACGGTAGGCATGCTTCACCGCGTCGGTGACCAGGCCCGCGCCAGACACATACACCCGTGCACCCTGCAGGTCCGCATACAGCCCCTTGCTTTGCGCAAGCTTGAGCTCGCTGGCGACATCCAGCTGCTTGATCTGATTGGCGGCGTAGAAGCTGGTGTAGTCGGAATGCTCGAGCATGTCCGAAATCAGGTACACCACCCGCTCCTGGACACCCTGCTCCTTGCCCATGTCTTCACCCACGCGGCGCAGCGTGTTCATGATCTCGCTCTTGGGGATGTCCTGGCGGGCTTCACGCAGGCCTTTCACGAACAAGCCGCCAAAGCCTGCCTGAAAGGCTTTTTTCTGGGTCGCCAGGCACTGGTCCAGGCCACGCAGTTTGCGCATGTTCACATCGTCACGCACCTCGCCCTGCAACGGCATGTCCAGCTCGCCGGCATACACCAGGCGCTGATACTCACCCGGCAGGAACGCCGAGAAGGTATACAGCCTGACGCGATCGCCCGGCTGCACGAACCGGTCGATCTGGCCCCAGCTGCTGCGCTGCAGGTCTTCAGGCATCGGGATGGTCTGATCGATGATCACCACCAGCTCGCGGCCGGTCCCTGCTGGCTTGATATCGGCCAGGCCGTTGCGCGTGTAGCAGCTCTGCAGGTCGTTGCGTTCGGCGGCCAGCGCTGCACACGGCAGCGCCAGCGCAAGGATCAGGGCCTTGGCAAGCCTCATGACAGCATGCCCTCCTTGTTCGCCGGGAACAGGCCAAGCGCCTTCAGCGCCTGCTGTTGCTCGCGGATATCACGCAGTTGCGCCTCACTGACATTCAGCGCACGGCTGGCGGCGGCCAGGCTTTCTTCCGGCAGGCCGGTGACATCGTGGAAGTCAGACGCCTTGATAGCGGCCGGCTCGACCACTGCCGCAACTGGGGCAGCTGGGGCAACGGCAGGCTGGGGCTCGACCGGCGCGGCGGCGGCGACGGCGACGGCGACCGCAGCTGGCGCTGGCGCAACGGCTTCAACGGGCCGAACTGGCTTTTCCGGCTTCTCCGAGATTTTGTCTGCCTTGTGCTCGACGAAACTCAGGAAATTGCGGCGGGCGGTATTTTCCCCGTCCAGCGCAGTCAGCACGTTGGCATCGGTGTGATCGCGGCTGGACAACAAGGTCTGCAGGCGACGCAGCTTGTCATCGGCATGGCTGGCGATGGCCGAACGCTGCTGATCCATTGCATCGAGCATCTCTTCGGAGGTGGCGTACTTGTGGGTACGCTGCCAGGCGGTATGCGAGTGCGTACCGGCGAAGAAGTAGCGGCTCGCCAACCACAGGCTGATGCCTTGAATCGCCACGTAGATCAGCGACAGCATCACATAGGTGGTCAGGCTGGCCTTGCGGATCGCCTGCATCTTGTCGTCGATGGTGGCGTTATCCGCTTCATCGTTGATGGCCTGGGACTCTGCCGGCAGGTCGAATGGCGACCCTGCAGTGCTGCTTTGCGAGGACGCTTCGGCACGCATGCCGTTGACCATTTCGGTCTCGATGCTGTCCAGGGTGGCCGAACGGATGACGAAGGCGCCGATGGCCATGGCAACCACGAACACACCACAAGTGATCAACCAGAAGAACTTGCGCGTGACGTTGGCGTTTACATCCTTTACGCGGGCCAGCAGCTGCTCGTAGTCAGGCTTGTCCGAGTCGTCGAACGAGTCTTCCAGGTTGATCGCTTTGTTGGACTTCAGGGAGCGGGAGCGCTTGGAGGGCTCTTCACCTTGCCACCAGTGGCGGGCGCGGGCGACCAGGCTGTTGTGGTGCAACGCGTGCCCGGCGGCTTCGGCAAGAAACGCCGAGGCGACGGCCAGCAGGATCGCCACAAAAGCGGTCAGCCAATGACGGTCGTTGGTGGAGGCATCCATGTTCACCCAGCCGGCGACCACATAGGCGAAGCCCATGGCCTCGACCACCACCAACATCAGTACTACCGCCAATACCCACCACGGGCGCGCAGAACGCCCGGCCTCACCAGCCTTGGACAGGTAATCGAGGTAGGCGCTGTAGGCGTTCGCGTCCTTGGCGTACAGCTTGAATTTTTTGTTGTACACGTTCGCCAGGTTGACTTCGTGGTTGATCCAGCCGTCACCGTCGACCGAAGCTGGCTTGCGCGACAAGCGCGCCACCGTGCCGATCAAGGGGAAGCTGTGCCAGACACGGATCAGAAAGTAGGACACCTCTTCCCAGTAGTTACGCACGATCACCGCCGTGATCAGCAGCGAAAGCAGGCCAGCGGAAAGCAACTGATTAGCGAGAATCAGCGATTTGAGTGCAGCAAGCGAAAAGTCTTCCATTCAGGACGTCCTTGACGGGGATTTATTTTTTGGCCGGGATCGGCTTGTAGGAAGCGACATACGCGTCACTGCCGGCGGCATAGAACAAGGCACCCTCGTTGACTTCGGCGTTGTCTTTGCTGAACACGATATCCATGCAGGAAATCGAGGCCTGGGCATCACTGGCGAAGACCCGGTACAGCACTTCGCTTTCGCCTTCATAGGTGTTGGCCACGGCGTTCATCGTCCGCGTCTTGTGCTGGGTGGGCAGCTTGTAGTCTTCGACCAGCTGAAGGATCGGCTGGCGATCGACCCGGGCGTTCTCGCGCAAGATCGAGACCGGCGACACGGTCACCAGGTGCCCGTTGACCAGGTTGGCCCAGACACGGTTGTTGTAGCCCGGCAGATAGTCCTTGGTGGCGCGCCGCTGCAAGGGCTGGTCATTGGCCATGCTCAGCACTTCACCGGCATTGCGTGGCCGGTCGGCTTCGCAGCTGGACATCGGCATCTGCGCCGCGTAGGCGCTGCTGATCAGCGTGAAACCGCTCTGTTTCGGCTTGATGTTCTGGGCCATGGTCCAGTTGTAGCTGGCAACCGGCGTACCCGCGAAATCGACTTGCGGTCGTGCGCCAGCAACGGCCTTGGCAGTGCTGGTGCTGGTGCTGGTGCTGGTGCTGGTGCTGGTGCTGGTGCTGGTCGCGGCAGGCGTACGCTGCGCCGTGGTGGCTTTGGTCGGCGCAGGCTTGCTGCTCGCTTGCGCCGTGGTGGCCGCCTGACGGGGCTTGGCGGCGGTCGAGGTGCCGTAGTGCAGGTAGCGGGTGTTGCTCGCTTCGGCCTGGGCACGCATTACCAGGGCCTGTTCGTTTGCCAGCTCGACGATTTCCACGCGGCGGTTCTTGCCACGCAGCAGCGGGTCGCTGTTGTCGGCGATCGGGCGCGATGCCCCGGCCCCTTGGTAGTAGATCGCGCCGGCCGGGATGCCGGCCTGCAGCATGACCTTGCCGACCGTCTTGGCGCGGCGCTCGGACAGCTTCTGGTTGAACTCGGCATTACCCACCGCATCGCTGTGGCCAACGATCAGCAGGCGACGTGCTTGCGCCTCCTTGGCGGCAGCCTGCTTGTCGCTGGCCGCAGGCTTGGCATACATCTGCGCCAGCTTGGCCACGGCCCGCTGGCCGCTTGCGGTCAGTTGGTCGGAACCGGTGGCGAACATGCCGGTGTCCTCGATCTGAGTCACCAGGCCTGCCTGTTCAGGCACCGCCGTTACCACGGCGGCCGAGGCGACCGTCAACTGCTCGGTGGTGATCTTCAGGTTTTCTTCCTTGGCGATGCGGTCAAGCTCCTGCAGGCGGGACTGCCACACATAACCGACGACGCAACCCAAGGCGCCGCCAGCTGCGGCGCCGGGCAAGATGCCGTCCTTGCCTTTGAGGGCATAACCGGCAGCCCCCCCGGCCACGGCCCCGACACCACAGAGCACTGGCAGGCCGTAGTCCTTGCCAATGTCTTTTACAGTCTTGGAAATACTCTCCCTCTGTTGGCTGCTGCAACCGGCAGCGATCATGAAGGCGCAGCTTAGCGCTGTAAGGCGAAACATACTTTGCATTGCGGCTCCTTGCCGAACGAGGTCTAGATGATGGCAACTTGACATGCATTGTCACAGATTATTGGGAACATTGCCGCCCCCAGGAAGGTCCCCAGCACACTAAATCTGGCCTGCCTCCTGCGCGAAGTACGCAATCGGCTCAACCATGACGTTTTTCAATCGCCTCCATGCCGTTTCCTGCATTGCCGTGCAGAGCGCCGTGCCGGATGCTTTATTTACTTGGAGACAACGCTTTTTCCACCGCAGAGGCCCGTATGAAAAACGTCGAACAAATCCTCAAAACCAAGTCGAAACACCAGACCGTTTACACCATCGGCCCTGACGACTCGGTGCTGGAGGCGCTCAAGCTGCTCGCGGAGAAGAATATCGGCGCACTGCCGGTGGTGGAGAACAACCAGGTGGTGGGCATCGTCAGCGAACGCGATTACGCCCGCAAGCTGGTGCTCAAGGGCCGTTCGTCAGCGGCAACACCGGTGCGCGAGATCATGAGCGCCCCGGTGATCACGGTCGAACCCAAGCACAACCTGGAATACTGCATGAACCAGATGACCAACCTGCATTTGCGTCACCTGCCGGTGGTCAGCAACGGCGAGCTGCTCGGCCTGTTGTCGATCGGCGACCTGGTAAAGGAAACCATTGCCGAGCAGGCCAACCTGATACTGCAGCTGGAGCAGTACATCCGCGGCGAATGAACCGCGTCAATGGTAGGCGCGCTCCAGTTCGTCCAGTTGATGGTCGAAGCTGCGCAGGCGCGCCGACCAGGTATACACCAGCACTTCAAGGTCGCGATTGAGCACTGCGGTGGTACCGTTGCCGGTACAGGTGGGTTCGCCCAGGTCGAGCTGGTAGCGCTCACGGGCCATGGCCGCCGCCACACTGGATAAGTCCCGCGCGTTGGCCAGCCAATGGTGTTGGTGATCGTGGATTTCGCGGTCGAGCGCCCGGCACTGGCGCTTGAGGGCATCCAGGCTCTGCTCCAGGGGCGTGCCCTTGAGCTCGCCCATGACCTCTTCGAACGTACGCCCGGAATGCCAGTAGCTACCCCAGAAATAGCGGTCGAACACCGTTTCGACCCGGCGCAGGGCCACCTTGGTGTTCCAGATGGTCAGCAACGTTCGCCCCTGAATCACTTCGCGCTTGTTCAGGTGCAAGTGCTGCCAGGCGATCCAGGTCAGCGCCACCAGCGCAACCGCCACGGTGACCGCGGCGGCGGCGTAGAGAAACTGCACCGCCTGGTTCATCTGTTGCGTCTGCCTGATGCCATAGAAGTAACTGGCCGTCAGCGTGCCCAGGATCGTCACGGAGCACCAGAAGCCTGGTGCGTAGGGATCTTTCATCGCGCTATCCCCTTATTGTTTTCCTGAGCATAGCAACGGCCAATCACTCGTCAGGTGCCGCTCGGCGCTTTATTTTCGGGGGCGACGCAACGCTTCGTTGAGTTGGTCGAAGGGCACCGCCCAATCGGCATCTTCATTGATGCTGTCCTTCAGGAAACTGCGCTGGGCGTCGGTCCAGAACGGGGCATCCACCAGCTTGATCTCGTTTTGCAGCGGTGAATGGCTGGTGATGAATTGATCGATACTCAAGGCATCGTCAGGCAAGCCCAGCTGTTTGAAAAGGTCTGCAAATGGGTGGGTAGGTGCTTCCATGGTTCCTCCTGAAAGCCGGCCAGGCCGTCTACGACGCCCGCCCGGCATTGGTTTGAGAACATCAGCACAGCTCACGCACTTCGGCGTGCGGCACCAGCTTCATGAACTGCTCCATGCTCATGTGGATCAGGTGATCGTGGTCACCTGCCTCCAGGTAGACATCACCTTGGCGGGTAAGGGTCGGGTCGAGCATCATTTTTATCGCGTAGGCATCGCCAAGCGCCGGTACCGCGCCCCGTTCGCAATCACCGAACAGGCTCGGCAAGCCGCTTTCGCGGGTCAGTTGCCAGGCGCCGGACATGCGTACCTTGCTCATGTCCAGGTGCCGGTTGGCCGGTAGCACGGCCATGATGTAGTTGCCATGCCGGTCATCGAGCATCACCGACTTGGCGACACGCTCGGCGGGTACGCCAGCCGTGCGGGCCGATTCCAGGCTGGTGGCCGAATGTGGATGGGGAATGATGTCGTAGTCGCAGTTGGCCTTGTCCAGGCGAGCCTGCAGCGTCTTTGCCATGCGCATGATGCACCTCCGCAGTTACCCCCAATCTTCAATTTTAGGCCTTGGGCCGCCAGCCATGACTAAACTTGTGTAATAGAGGCGAACGAGGTGACGACAGGTGGCCGCTCGCTGGTGGCGCTGGCTGTTGCTGTTGATGCTGCTCGGGTTGACGCCGAGCGGCCAGGCCGCGCCCGGAGCGGTCTGGGTGTTGAGCATCGACGATGCCATCGGCCCGGCCAGTGCAGACTACCTGGTGCGCAGCCTGGACCAGGCCCAGGCGCAGGGCGCGCAACTGGTGGTCATTCGCATGGATACGCCCGGCGGCCTGGACAGCGCCATGCGCCAGATGATCAAGGCAATACTCGCCAGCCCCGTGCCAGTTGCAAGCTTCGTCGCCCCCAGCGGGGCGCGGGCTGCCAGTGCCGGCACCTATATCCTCTATGCCAGCCATGTTGCAGCCATGGCCCCAGGGACCAACCTGGGGGCTGCCACACCGGTGCAGATCGGCGGCGCCCCCAAGGACGACAAGGCCAGGCCCGGTGACAATGCGCAAACCCTCGCCCGCAAACAGGTCAATGACGCCGCCGCCTACATACGGGGCCTGGCGCAGCTGCGCGGGCGCAATGCCGATTGGGCGGAGAAGGCGGTGCGTGAAGCGGTCAGCCTGTCTGCCAACGAGGCCATGCAACTGAAGGTAATCGACTGGGTGGCGAACGACCTGCCCGACCTGCTGCGCCAGCTTGATGGCAAGACGCTGGAGGTTGCCGGCCAACCACGGCAACTGCACACCCGCGATGCCAGCCTGGTCGAGCACCTGCCGGACTGGCGCACGCGCTTGCTGGCGGTGATCACCAACCCCAGCGTGGCGCTGATGCTGATCATGGTCGGCGTGTACGGCCTGCTGTTCGAGTTCATGAACCCTGGCTCCGCCGTTGGCGGCGTGATCGGCGGCATCTGCCTGCTGTTGGCGCTGTATGCCCTGCAGTTGCTGCCGGTGAGCTACGCCGGGGTCGCGCTGATTTTGCTTGGGCTGGCCTTCATGATCGCCGAAGCGTTCTTGCCCAGCTTTGGCGTGGTCGGTTTTGGCGGCATCGTTGCGTTCGTGGTCGGTGCGGTCATCTTGATGGATACCGATGCCCCCGGCTTTGGCATCCCCTTGGCGTTGATCGCCAGCCTGGCGCTGCTTTCGGCGCTGTTCATCGGTGGCGTGCTGGGCATGGCGCTGAAAACGCGCAAACGCGCCTTGGTCAGCGGTGATGCCGGCCTGGTCGGCAGCCTGGTCACCGTCACCCAGGTGCTGGCAGACAACCCGTACTGCGGCTCGGTACAGGCGCAGGGCGAACAGTGGCAGGTACAGTGCGCGACGCCACTGCAACCTGGCCAACACGTGCGCGTCATGGCGCGTCGCGGCGTGATGCTGGAGGTAAGCGCCGCTGCACCTTCGGTGCAAGGAGAATGACGATGTTCATGCAATTGGGTTTCGGCGCCCTGCTGATGCTGCTGGGCGTGCTGTTGCTGTCGGCGTTCCGTATCTTGCGAGAGTACGAGCGCGGCGTGGTGTTCCAGCTCGGGCGCTTCTGGCAGGTCAAAGGGCCGGGGCTGATCTTGCTGATCCCGGTCATCCAGCAGATGGTCCGGGTAGACTTGCGCACGGTCGTGCTGGATGTGCCGCCGCAGGATGTGATCACCCGCGACAACGTCTCGGTAAAGGTCAATGCGGTGCTGTACTTCCGCGTGCTCGACCCCCAGAAGGCAATCATTCAGGTCGAGGACTTTCTCGTCGCCACCAGCCAGCTTGCCCAGACCACCTTGCGCGCAGTGCTCGGCAAGCACGAACTGGACGAGCTGCTGGCCGAACGCGAGCAGCTCAACGCCGACATACGCCAAGTGCTGGATGCGCAAACCGATGCCTGGGGCATCAAAGTGGCCAATGTCGAGATCAAGCACGTCGACCTCAATGAATCGATGGTGCGTGCCATCGCACGCCAAGCCGAGGCCGAACGTGAACGGCGGGCCAAGGTGATCCATGCCGAAGGGGAATTGCAGGCGTCCGAGAAACTGATGCAGGCGGCGCAGATGCTCAGCAAGGAGCCGGGGGCCATGCAATTGCGCTATATGCAGACGCTGGGGGCGATAGCCGGGGACAAGAGCTCGACCATCGTGTTTCCGCTGCCGTTGGATTTGCTCAAGGGGTTTGTGGAAAAACCGAAATAGCGGCGGTGCGGCGATCCGACTTGCCCCGCGAACACCGGCGAAGCCGGTGCCATCACTCGCGGGCTTTTTTCAGATAGGCGCGCGGCGCAGGGTCGCCAGGAAGGTCGCCGCGCCGAGGAACAACCCGGCAAAGGTACGGTTCAGCCGCTTCTGCTGCTTGGGCGTACGCAGCAGGCGCAGCACGCGCGAAGCCAGGCCGGTGTAACCCGCCATCACCAGCATGTCGACGGTGATCATGGTCACGGTGATTGCCACGTACTGCGGCAGCAGCGCTTCATGGGGATTGATGAACTGCGGCAGCACCGCCAGCATGAACACCAAGGCCTTGGGGTTGCTGACGTTGACCAGAAAACCACGGAACACCAGGCTCAGCGGTTTGCCGATGGGGCGTACGGCAGGCTCGTCACTCATGTCCATCGGCAACGCACGCCATTGCTTGTAGGCGAGGTACACCAGGTAGGCGACGCCAAACCACTTGATGATCGTGAAGGCAGTGGCGGACGCAGCAAGGATGGCGCCGACACCGGCGGCAATGATGGCGATCTGCACAATCAGGCCAATCTGCAGGCCCAGGGCGTTCCAGTAACCGCGCCAGAAACCGTACTGCAGGCCGCTGGACATCGAGGCAATCGCCCCGGCCCCCGGTGAAAGGCTGATCACCCAACACGCAGCAAAGAAGCCCAACCACACTTCCATCGACATCACACACCTCGCTCGAACATATGTTGCAAAACGTTAAGCTAAGGTGTTGGTGAAAAAATAACCAGCGATTTTTTGAGTGTGTGCGGGGGTTGTAGCGGCCTCTTTGCTGGCCAATGTCAGGGGGTCAGTCAGACTCGCTCGACAAGTCCCTGTTCAGGCCCTGCACTTCAGCCCCCCGCCAGCGCCGCACCGACTTCTGGAAGAACTGGCTGTTGGGCACTTGCACCAGCGCCCCGCCCGCCTCGGGCAATTCCATCAGCGTGGTGAACAGCAGGTTGATGGCTATGACCCGGCCTTTGACCCCAGGCTTGTCCAGGGTATCGACCAACTCCACCACATCGCCGATGCGAAACGGCCCGACGGTGAAGATCAACACTGCGCACAGCAGGTTGGAAAGCACGCTCCACATGGCGAAGAAGGCCACCGCGGCCACCGCGACGAAACCGGACAGCGCCGTCCACAGCACCGTCGCAGAAACCCCCATGCGCTCCAGCACGAACAGCAGTGCGCTGCCCATGATCAACCAGCGCAGGCTGCCACGCACCGGCACCAGCAACTCCGGCGGCAATGGATAACGCTGGCCCAGACGGCTGAGGCCACGGGCGATGACGCGCTGCAGCACGAAGGCGGCGGCCAGGATCAGCAGAATCTGCAACCCCAGCCAGAAGGTATCCATCCATTGCCCCGGCAGCAGCGAGCGCAACTCCTCCATCAGGACAGCGCCTCGAGCTCGGCCTGCATGCTTTCGAGGGTTTCCAAGGCTTCCATCCAGCCCTCTTCCAGCTCGCCTTCACGCTGCTTGAGCTTGCTCTGGCGGGCCAGTAGGTCACGCAGTTCATCCTTGCGCGCCGCCTCGTAGACGCCACTGTCACCCAGCGCAGTCTCGATCTCGGCCAGCTGGCCGTGCACTTGGTTGAGCTCGGCCTCCAGCTTGTCGGCCGCTTTCTTGTGCGGTGCCAACTGCTGACGCAAGGCCGCTGCCGCCTGGCGCTGGGCCTTCTTGTCAGTCTTGTCCGGGTTGGCTGGGGCGTTGCTGGCCGGCGCACTGCGCTGACGGTAGTCGAGCAGCCAGCGGCTGTAGTCTTCCAGGTCGCCATCGAAGGTACCGACCTTGCCGTCGGCCACCAGCAGGAAGTCGTCGGTGGTGCTCTTGAGCAGGTGACGGTCGTGGGAAACCACCACCACGGCACCGGCGAACTCCTGCAGGGCCATGGTCAGGGCCAGGCGCATTTCCAGGTCGAGGTGGTTGGTCGGTTCGTCCAGCAGCAACAGGTTCGGCCGCTCCCAGGCGATCAGCGCCAGGGCCAGCCGGGCCTTCTCGCCGCCGGAGAAATTCACCACCGGTTCGTCGACACGGTTGCCATGAAAATCGAAGCCGCCGAGGAAGTCGCGCAACGTCTGCTCGCGCTCTGTGGGGGCAATGCGCTGCAGGTGAAGCAGCGGGCTGGCCTTGTCGTCCAGGGAGTCGAGCTGGTGCTGGGCAAAATAACCCACGGCCAGGTTCTCGCCACGGACCAGGCGCCCCGACAGCGGTGCCAGCTCGCCGGCGAGGTTCTTGATCAGGGTCGACTTGCCCGCACCATTGGGGCCGAGCAGGCCGATGCGCGCACCCGGCACCAGCTGCAGCTTGACCTTCTCCAGGATGGCTTTGTCGCCATAGCCCAGACAGCCCTCGGACATGTCCAGCAGCGGGCTGGAAATTTTCTGCGATTCGCGGAAGACGAAATCGAACGGCGAATCGACATGCGCCGCCGACAGTTCTTCCATACGTTCCAGGGCCTTGATTCGGCTCTGTGCCTGGCGGGCCTTGGTGGCTTGCGCCTTGAAGCGGGCGATGTACTTTTCCATGTGCGCGCGCTGGGCCTGCTGCTTCTCGTAGGCTTGCTGCTGTTGCGCCAGGCGCTCGGCACGGGTGCGCTCGAACGCGCTGTAACCGCCCTTGTACAGGTTGAGCTTGCGCTGCTCGACGTGCAGCACGTGGTCGACCACAGCATCGAGGAAATCGCGGTCGTGGGAAATCAGCAGCAAGGTGCCGGGGTAACCCTTGAGCCAGTCTTCCAGCCAGAGGATCGCATCCAGGTCCAGGTGGTTGGTGGGCTCATCGAGCAGCAGCAGGTCGGACGGGCACATCAGCGCCTGCGCCAGGCTCAGACGCATCCGCCAGCCACCGGAGAAGTCACCGACACGGCGGTCCATCTGCTCGTTGGTGAAACCCAGGCCTGCCAGCAGCTTGCGCGCGCGGGCATCGGCGGTATAGCCGTCGGCACTTTCCAGCTCACTGTGCAGGCGGGCCAGGGCGGTGCCGTCATGCGCCGTTTCGGCTACGGCAAGCTCGGCCTGCACCTTGCGCAGGCGCACGTCGCCATCGAGCACATAGTCCACGGCCAAGCGGTCGAGGGTGTCGACCTCCTGGCGCATGTGGGCTATGCGCCAGTCGCCGGGCAGCTGGCAGTCGCCGGAATCGGGCGAAAGCTCACCGCGCAGCAAGGCGAACAGGCTGGATTTTCCGGCGCCGTTGGCGCCGATCAAACCGGCCTTGTGGCCGGCGTGCAAGGTCATCTCGGCGCCTTCTAGCAAGCGCTGCGGACCACGCTGTAAAGTGAGGTTGGATAGTCTGATCATGATGGTCGCGGAGTCTACCAGCTTCCTCGGCCCGTAGCGTGAGTGGAATCATGTGCACCGACCTGTGGAATCACGCCTTGGCCTTGTATGCCAGGCCCGGCGTGGAAGAGGCCTGCCTTGGCGTGCAAGCGCTGGGCGGCGACGTTTGCCTGTTGCTCTGTGCGACCTGGCTGCAAGCACGCGGCGTGGCCGTGACTGAGCAGCGCGCGCAGGCCCTGGTTGATATCGCCGAACCTTGGCAGCGTGAGGTGGTGGCCCCGTTACGTGGCCTGCGTCAACAATGGCGCACGGCAGCGCACAACGATGCGCTGTTGGCGGCATTGCGTGAGCAGGTAAAGGGGCTGGAATTGCAGGCCGAGAAGACCTTGCTGGCACGCTTGCAGGCGCTTTCGCAACAGTGGCCCGCAGACTCTCACGAGCCCACGGACGACTGGCTGGCCCGGCTAGCGCCGGACCAGGCCCGAGAACACCGCGCGCTGCATCAATTGCGCGTCGCGGCGGCAGCGCTTCAGGAGGCCGAAGACGGCGCCTGAGCCGGGGTGCTGGCAGGTGCCGAAGCGGCCGGGGCCGGGGCGGCCGAATTGGTCGCGGCAGCAGGCGTGCTGGTGGCAGCCGTGGCCGGCTTGGTTTCGGCTGGCTTGGCGGCTGCTGGCTTGGCGGCTGCTTTCACCGCCGGTTTTGCAGCGGGCTTGGCGGCGGCACGCGCGGGTGCCTTGGTGGCAGCGGCCGGTTTCGCCGCAGGCTTGGCCGCAGGTTTGGCCGCTGCTGTTTTAGCCGGGGCTTTGGCAGCAGCTGGTTTGGCTGCAGGCTTGGCGGCAGCGGCCTTGGCGGGTGCCTTGGCAGCAGCTGGCTTGGCTGCGGGTTTGGCAGCAGCAGCCTTGGCCGGGGCTTTGGCAGCAGCTGGCTTGGCTGCGGGTTTGGCAGCAGCAGCCTTGGCCGGAGCTTTGCCAGCGGCTGGTTTGGCGGCTGGCTTGGCCGCAGGCTTGGCGGCGGCGGTTTTGGCTGGCGCCTTGGCGGCAGCGGGTTTAGCGACAGCTCTGGCTGGCGCCTTGGCAGTGGCGGCTTTGGCGGCTGGCTTGGCGGCGGTGCGAGCGGCTGGCTTGGTAGCGGCGGCTTTCGCCGGGGCTTTGGCAGCGGCCGGTTTTGCAGCCTTGGCGGCTACGGCGCGCTGGTCCAGTGCTTTGCTGGCGGCTTCACGCACCTTGCCCACACCCTGGGCCAGCTTAAGGCTGTCCTGAGCATCACGTTTGAGTTGCTGGATATAGGTGCGGGTCTGGGTCTGGCGGTCCTTGAGCGAGTCGAGCAACCCTTCAAGTTCACCAATGGCTTTCTGGGCCTTGGACTGCGCCTTGGCTTTACCTGCCTTGGCCGCGTCCTGCATTTTCAGGCGACCATTGTGCAGTTTCTCTTGTGCCTTGCCCCGTTGCTTTTCCAACTTGGCCAGCAGTTTTTCCGCATCAGCCAGCGCTTGCGAGCAGGCATCTTCCAAATGTTCGAGCAGGCTGCCCGAAAGTTGCTGGAGCAGGTGCAACGGCGTACTTACTGGCTTCTTTTTGGCCGACATGGTTTACCTCCTGGCTGACGAGATTGCGGCTCATACTATGCTTCTGCTGCTACCGCCGCTAGGGCATGTTGACAGTAATATTTACGCCGCGTTGCATGCCTGGGCAAAGTTGTTATCTTGCAGCTCCGTGAAAGTGTAGTTGCTGAATTAAGCGTTGCTCATATTTGGCTGATACTGGCCCACCCCGATGTTGGCTGTAACGGCCCGCTCATTGCGCAGGAACTGCCCATGCCTCGTTTTCTTGTTTTAGGTTTGTGCCTGGTGGCGCCCTTTGCCCTGGCCAATGCGGACGACCACGACCTGGCTTACAGCCTGGGCGCCAGCCTGGGCGAGCGCTTGCGCACCGAGATGCCTGGCTTGCAACTGGACGCCTTGGTCGAAGGCCTGCGCCAGTCCTATCAAGGGCAGCCGCTGAAGCTCGACAAGGCACGCATGCAGGCCGTACTGCAGCAGCATGAGGCGCAGGCAGACAGCACGGCGGAGCAGGCCGAGGCAGACAAGCTCAAGGCGGTGGAAACACGCTTCATGGCCAACGAGCGGGCACGGGCCGGTGTGCATGAGCTACCCGAAGGCGTGCTCTACAGCGAACTGCAAAGTGGCGCCGGGGCACAGCCCAAAGCGGGGGGCAAGGTACAGGTTCGTTACGTAGGCAGGTTGCCGGACGGCTCGGTGTTCGATCAGAACCAACAGCCGCAGTGGTTCAGCCTGGGCTCGGTGATCGAGGGGTGGCAGGTGGCCTTGCCTCGGATGCATGCAGGCGCCAAATGGCGCCTGGTGATTCCGTCGGCACAAGCCTACGGCGCAGAGGGCGCGGGTGACCTGATCGCACCCTATACGCCTTTGGTATTCGAGATCGAACTGCTGGCAGTTGGCGACTGACGCCAAGCCTCAGGCTTCGACTGCGCCCTCTTCCTTGTGCGCGTTGTGCAGCACCTCGATCAGGCAATCTTCCAGCTCGAAGCGCTCGTGCAGCAGGCCGCCCAGCTTGGCCAGTTTTTCGGCGAAGCGCTCAGGGTCCTTGCACTCGCCCTTCTCGCAATGGTCATTGAATGCCAGGGCGATCTGGGTACTGTCATCGATACGTGGGTTGATCTGTGTGGCCAGTTCAAGGCCACGCGTATCACCGAAGGCCTTGGCTTCGCTGACCAACTGTTCGCTGACCTCGAAGTGCCAGGCCGACACGTAGTCGACCAGGACCGCACAGAAATCGCGGTTCTTGTCCTTGTCGGCGAAGGCCGGCTTGGCGTCGCGCAACGCGCGGAAAGCCTGCACCAGCTCCTGGCGCTCCAAAAGCCAACGGTCGATCAGCTTATGAACCCCGCCCCAGCGTTCCTGGGCGTTCTGACAACTATCGAGCATGGCGATCTCTTCCCTTCTGGGTAGATGCCGCTGCACCTCGCACCACGACCGCGCAGCACAAAGGTGACATCAGCAGGACGGCATCGAGCAGTTGTATTTTCGGTATGCGTGCTGGGAGATTATTCCCGCGCGTGCTGACCATCAAGGTACTCAGCAGACAAAGTTCATACAAGTGTTTAATACCCCCTGGCAACGCCATTGGTCGCGATGGCGCCCCAGGCGTGCGCCAGGTCAAGTACCGGCCAGGGTGCGGAAACGATACGCCAGCAGGTGGCTCAAGGGCAGCGCAGCCAGCAACAGGAACGCCAACAGGCTCCATTCAGGCAGCGTCAGGTCGAAAAAACTCCAGGTCAGCGAGTGGCAATCCGGCCCACCCAGCAGTAACTGCCGGGCAGCCTCGCGCCAGGATTGCTCGAACACCCGCCAGATCGGCGCCGGGCATACATGGACCGCCCCACTCGCCCCTTGCAGCCAGACATGCCGGGCGGCCAGCAGCGCCCCCGTCAGCGAGCAGGCCAGCAGCGCCCGCGTGTAACCGCGGCTGGTCGAAGGCGCCTGTACCACTGCGCCCAGGCAAAGCATCGCGTACAGGCCCAACAGCAGGCGCTGGGTGAAGCACAACGGGCACGGTATCAGCCCCAGCGTATATTCCAGGTAATAGGACCCGACCAGCACCGCCAACGAGGCCAGGCAGGCAGGGACAAAGAAAGTGCGTAAACGGGCCGGCAGCATGGGCAATGGTGGTCCCGGGGAATGAAGTGGCTTGAAACGGTAGAGGAAACAACCGCTTTGTTTCAAGGCACTACAGGGACGACAAGTCGCTGAATAGCAAAGGAAGTTTCCATTCTGTAAGTAGGAAACGTCTTAAGAAGTGGATTGCAGATCTAACTTACATTGCCAGACAAGTTACCCAGCCCCTGAATCCGCACTTCGGCGCGGGCTCAGGGGTGGCTCAGGCAAAGGTTCAGGCGCGTACGGCTTCTGGCAACGGCAGCGCCAACAGACGCTCATCCAGCAAACCAAGGCCTTCCTGGAACAGTTGGTTGCTGCGCTCGGTCTCGCCAAGGCCGGCGAGCAGGCGGGCCAGCTCGGCGCAGGTTTCCGGGTTGCGTTCCATCCGCAAGCTGCTTTCCAGATAGTCACGCGCCTTGCCCCACAGGCGGTTCTGCAAGCTCAGGCGGCCGAGGGTCAGCAACAGGCTCGGGTCTTGAGGGTTGGCTTTAAGCCAGCCTTCGGCAGCCTGTAGCTGACGTGCCGGGTCATCACCGCGCACCAGGCCATACAAACGGGCCAGGTGGCTTTCGTATTCGCGCTTGAGGGCGGTGCGCAACACCTGCTCCGCCTCGCCCTGGGCGCCCACCTGCCGCAGTTGCTCGGCATAGGCCAGCACCAGTTGCGGTTCCTGGCGCTGGGCGGCGGTAAGCTGTTGCCAGGCGCGCTCCAAGGCCTGACGCGCACTTTGCGCATCTTCGCCCCGGGTCGTCGCCAGGCTCAGGTTCTGGCCCCAGGCGCGTTTTTCCAGTTCGGCGAGCTCATCGGCCGGCAGCACCTTGCCCTTGCGCAGCTCAGGCAGCAGACGAATCAGCGCCGACCAGTCGCCGCGCCCCAGGTGCAGGCGCTGCAGCAGGCGCAGTACCTGGCCGTTGTGCGGGTGTCGCTCGTGCATGACCAGCAGGGTTTCCAGGGCGCCGTCGGTATCACCGCGGTCCATCTGCAACTGGGCATGGGTCAGGGCAATGGCAAGCTCGGCCTGCGGCTGACGCTCCAGAGCACGCTCGAGCAACTGGTCGCTGTCTGCCGTGCGGCCTTGCTCGTTGGCCGCGCGGGCGGCACCGAGGTAGTACAGCAAGGGTTGGCGCTCGGCTTCGGCGGCGCGGTGCAGATGGCGTTGGGCGCTGGCCCAGCGGCCCTCGGCGAGGTCCAACTGGCCTTGCTCGATGGCCACCCGGATGCGACGGCTGCGGTTGCGTCGCGACCACGGGTTGACCACACCACTGGAGGTCAGCACCAGGCCGACCAGGTAGCGCAGCAACCAGAGCACGGCGATTACGGCGATCAGCCCGGCCAACGCCGCCCACAGTCCCGACTGGTAACGGAAGCTGCCATAGGAGATCAACACATAGCCACTGTGCTTGGCCACCGCGATACCCAGCGCGGCGGCGATCACGATCGCCAGCACGGCCAGCAGGTAGACCCGCTTCATGGTTTGCCCCCTTCACCCTCGGCCGGCAGGTGACGGCGCTGGATGTAGGCCTGCACCGAGGCCAGGCTCTCGCTCAGGTCAGGGGTGACGACAGACACCGGCTGCTCGGCCAGGGCGTTGAGGCTGTCGAGCATGGCCTTGCTCTGCGGGTTGTCGGCGTTGAAGTTGGCCAACAGCACAGAGCGCGCATCATCCAGCGCCTGGGTGTAGACCTTGGCCTCGCCGTTGAGCGCCGCCCACTGGGCCTGCTCGATGGTCAGGCTGAGGGCCAGGCGCAACTGGTTGAGCGACTGCCCGGCCAGCAGCGGCCGCACGTTGTCATCGGCATTGAAGTCGATCTGGAAGTACTTGGAGATTTCCGCCCACCACTGCGACCAGCGACTGGCGCCATCGCCGTCGGCAGTCAGCGCGCCAAGGGCATCGGCGTTGCTGTCGAACTCGGGCGACTGGGCGCTGAGCTGCTGCACCAGTTCACGTTGCGCGGCCAGCTTGAGGTACAGGCCGGTGCGGTCGGGTTGCTGGGTGCTGTTGAGCGTTGCCAGGCTGCGTGCCAATTGCTCGCGGGCGGCGAAGGCGCCTGGGTCGCTCTGCTCGCGCAGGATTTCGTCGGCGCCTTCGACCAGCGCCTTGGCACTGGTGATGTCTTGCAGGGCCGAGAGGCGCAGGGTGGCCAGGCGCAGCAAGTGCTCGGCCTCTGCCAGGCGCCATTCCTTGCGGCTTTCGCCAAGCACGGTTTCCAGGCGCTGGCTGAGGCGCTGCTGGTCGCCTTGCAGCTGCGAGACCAGCCGGCGGCGGTCTTCCAGCTCGCTGGCGGCCGGCAGGCTGGCCAACTGTGCACTGATCTGCTGCTCACGCTGCTGCAGCGCTTCGGCGCGCTGGTTCAGCGCTTCAAGGTGCTGCCCTTGGTTGAACTCGTTGCCTTGCAGTTGACGCACCTGCCAGACACCCCAGCCACCTATTGCGACCCCGGCCGCTCCCAGCAGCAGGGCCAGTGCTGCCAGACCACTGCCGGAGCGCTTGGCAGGTGGGGCTGTGATGGGGTCCGCCGGCGTCTGGGCCGACGGCTGATCATTATTGGACAAGACAGTTTCGCTCACGTATCCATCCTTTGCATGGGGGCGCTTGGCGTTCAGCTTAGCGCCTTAAGAGGCAGGTGCAGCGCGGCGCTGCACAGCTGCCAGCAAGGCCGTGGCACTGGCGCCACGGCAATCCACAACCTGTTGGGCCCCGGCGGCCCTGGCCTGCTCGGCAACCCGCGGGCTCGGCACGAACAGCGGCAGACGCGCTACCTGCGGCCAATCGGCGCCGGCCATCTGCTGCAAGTGTTCAAAGCCCTGCCCACTGCTGACCACCAGGCCATTGAGGCGTTCCGCTTCGATGCGACGCATCAAGGCGCCCGCCGGGTATTCCGGCAGGCTGCGACGATACAGTTCCAGATAATCGACACTAGCACCTTGCTCTGCAAGACGCTCTGCCAGCAGTTCGCGACCTCCGACGCCGCGGACGATCAAGACACGCGGCGCAGGCACGCCGATAGCCTCGCGCAGGGCCGCCAGCGCGAGCAACGCTTCACTGTCGTCACCTTGCGCTGGGCAGGCCACCTCAAGGCCCGCGCCCTGCAGCACCGCTGCGGTCGCCTCGCCCACCGTGAACCAGCCTTGAGCCGGTGGCTGTAGCCCGGCCTGGTCCAGCCGTTCGAGCAGCAACCTGGCTGCCGGCTTGCTGACCACGATGATTGCCTGAAAGCCCTGCAGCCCAGCCAGCAACTGGCGTTGCCGCTCGTCCACGGCGACAGCGTCTATCGCCAGCAGCGGCAGACAACTGCTAGCCACCCCCGCCGCCGCCAGCCGTTGCGCCAGTGCTGTGCAGTCATCGGCGGGCCGGGTCAGCAACAGGCGCCAATCACTCACGGGTGCCCGGCCTCGCCATAGACTTCCTTGAGGATGGCTTCGGCGCCCTGGCCCAGCAGGTCTTCAGCAACCTGCACGCCCAACGCCTCAGCCGCTGCGCGCGGCGCCCGGGCGTCGGCCACCAGCAAGGTGCCACCGCTGGGCTGGCCGACCAGGCCACGCAGCCACAGCTGGTCGCCTTCAAGTACCGCGTAGCAGGCGATCGGCACCTGGCAGCCGCCATTGAGGTGTTTGTTCAATGCCCGTTCGGCCACCACCCGGTCGGCGGTGTCGAGATGGTGCAGTGGCGCCAGCAGCGCATGGATTTCGCTGTCAGCGCTGCGGCATTCGATGCCCACCGCGCCTTGGCCGCCCGCTGGCAGGCTGTCGTCGACGCTGATGCTGGAGGTGATGCGGTCTTCGAAACCGAGGCGGATCAAGCCGGCCGCAGCGAGGATGATCGCGTCATATTCGCCGGCATCGAGCTTGGCCAGGCGGGTATTGACGTTGCCCCGCAGGAAGCGGATTTCGAGGTCCGGGCGGCGCGCCAGCAACTGGGCCTGACGGCGCAGGCTGGAGGTACCGACGATGCTGCCGGCGGGCAAGGCTTCAAGGCTTTCGAAACGGTTGGAAACGAACGCATCGCGCGGGTCTTCGCGCTCGCAGATGCAATACAGGCCCAGGCCTTCGGGGAAGTCCATGGGCACATCCTTCATCGAATGCACGGCGATGTCGGCTTCGTTGTCCAGCAGGGCGGTTTCAAGCTCTTTGACGAACAGGCCCTTGCCGCCGATTTTCGCCAGCGGCGCGTCGAGCAGCTTGTCACCGCGGCTGACCATGGGCACCAGGGTCACGATCAGCCCAGGGTGAGCCTGCTCGAGGCGGGCTTTGACGTATTCGGCCTGCCACAGGGCCAAGGCACTTTTACGGGTGGCAATGCGGATTTCGCGAGTGGACATGGAACGCCCCGATGCAGAGAAATACCGCCGATGATAACAGCTCCGATGGCATCGCTAGCAGATACGGGTCAAAGGCGGTGCGGTGGGGGTGGCTGTTGTGTTTGTGCCCACGGATGGCTGTTTGTAGGAGCGGCCTTGCGTCGCGAAAGGGCCGCGAAGCGGCCCCGGCAATCTGTGCGGCGAAGCTGAAAACCTGGGGCTGCTTTGCGACCCCGGCAATCTGTGCGGTGAAGCTGAAAACCTGGGGCTGCTGCGCAACCCTTTCGCGACGCAAGGCCGCTCCTACAACAGGCAGCGCACGGCGGGTCAGAGCGTCTGCATCATCTTGCGCACGCCAGCCACGTGGCGCCGGCTGACGGTCAGCGCATCACCGTCAAGGCCCTTGAGAAACAGCTGAAAATGCCCCAGCGGCGTGCGCTGCAGGCGTTCGATACGTTCGCGGGCCACCAGCGCGTTGCGATGGATGCGCACAAAGCGATCGCCAAATTCATCTTCCAGGGCCTTGAGCGGCTCATCGAGCAGCACTTCCCCGGTCTCGTGGCGCAAGGTCACGTATTTGTGGTCAGCAATGAAATAGATGACCTGGGGCAACGGAATCAGCTCGATGCCTTTTCGCGTTCGCGCGCTGATATGGCTGCGCGGGCCTCCGCCTTCATTGGCAGGCCGGGTAAGCGCCGCCAACTGGGCGCGGTTGGGCTTCTCGGCCTTGCGCAAGGCATCACGCAGCGCCTGGGGCTGGAAGGGTTTGGTCACATGGCTGAGGGTGCTGTCCTTGAAAGCCTCGGTGCCGTATTCGTCGTCGCCGGTGCAAAACACCACCGACGGCGGCGCCTCGCGTTCGCACAGGCGAGCGGCAACCTGCAGGCCATCCAGGCCGGGCATGCCGATGTCGAGCAGGACGACATCAGGCTTGAGGCTTTCAATCAGCGCCAGGGCTTCCTCGCCGTTGGTGGCGCTAGGCTCCAGCACGGTGTAACCCTCCAGTTCGCCGAGCAGCCTACTGAGGCGTTCACGGCCTTGGGGTTCGTCATCAACGATCAGGACATTCATAATTGCGCTGGATTCCTGAATGAGTCTCGCACAGGTATAGCGTAGACAGATGTGGTTCGAGCGACACTGCGGTCACGCTCTAGACCGGTGCGATGGCCAAAGATTCACTCGGCCGGCAGATTCACTGCCAGTCCTCTGTCCAACTGTAGACGGTCCATGGAACACTGCCGTTCAATCCTGCAAATCCTTGTGTGCGTGTCTGCCTGCCGTTTTCGGGTCATTTCTCTCGACCGGCGCCCTGCGGCAGCAAGCCCAACCCTGCTATCATCGTTGCCACTTTTTCGTTCACGCCTGCAATGAGTGAATCCATGAGCACCGACAAGACCAATCAGTCCTGGGGCGGCCGCTTCAGTGAGCCCGTCGACGCCTTCGTCGCCCGTTTCACCGCTTCGGTCGATTTCGACAAGCGCCTGTACCGCCACGACATCATGGGTTCGATCGCCCACGCCACCATGTTGGCGCAGGTCGGCGTGCTCAGCGATGCTGAGCGCGACACCATCATCGATGGCCTGAAGACCATCCAGGGCGAAATCGAGGCCGGCAACTTCGACTGGCGCGTCGAGCTTGAAGACGTGCACATGAACATCGAGGCACGCCTGACCGATCGCATCGGCATCACCGGTAAAAAACTGCACACCGGCCGTAGCCGAAACGACCAGGTGGCCACCGACATCCGCCTGTGGCTGCGCGACGAGATCGACCTGATCCTGGCCGAAATCACCCGCTTGCAAAAGGGCCTGCTGGAGCAGGCCGAGCGTGAAGCCGACACCATCATGCCCGGCTTCACCCACCTGCAGACGGCCCAGCCGGTCACCTTCGGCCACCACCTGCTGGCCTGGTTCGAAATGCTCAGCCGCGACTACGAGCGCCTGGTCGACTGCCGCAAGCGCACCAACCGCATGCCCCTGGGCAGCGCCGCGCTGGCAGGCACCACCTACCCGATCGACCGCGAGCTCACCTGCAAGCTGCTGGGCTTCGAGGACGTGTCTGGCAACTCGCTGGACGGCGTTTCCGACCGCGACTTCGCCATCGAATTCTGCGCTGCCGCGAGCATCGCCATGATGCACCTGTCGCGCTTCTCCGAAGAGCTGGTGCTGTGGACCAGCGCGCAGTTCCAGTTCATCGACCTGCCTGATCGCTTCTGCACCGGCAGCTCGATCATGCCGCAGAAAAAGAACCCGGACGTACCGGAGCTGGTACGTGGCAAGAGCGGCCGCGTGTTCGGCGCGCTGACCGGCCTGCTGACCCTGATGAAAGGCCAACCGCTGGCCTACAACAAGGACAACCAGGAAGACAAGGAACCGCTGTTCGACGCCGCCGATACCCTGCGCGACTCGCTGCGTGCCTTTGCCGACATGATCCCCGCGGTCAAGCCCAAGCACGCGATCATGCGCGAAGCGGCCCTGCGTGGCTTCTCGACTGCCACCGACCTTGCCGACTACCTGGTACGCCGTGGCCTGCCGTTCCGTGATTGCCACGAAATCGTCGGCCATGCCGTGAAGTATGGTGTGGACACCGGCAAGGACCTGGCCGAGATGAGCCTGGAAGAACTGCGCCAGTTCAGCGACCAGATCGAGCAGGACGTGTTCGCCGTGCTGACCCTGGAAGGCTCGGTCAATGCCCGTGACCACATTGGTGGTACCGCGCCGGCGCAAGTGCGTGCGGCGGTGGTACGCGGCCAAGCCTTGCTGGCTTCGCGCTAAGACCATGGCGAGGGCTTTGCCCTCGTTCGCGGGGCAAGCCCGCCCCCACAGAGAAACCGCTAACTCATTGATTTAACGGAACCCTGTGGGGGCAGGCTTGACGCTTGTGCAAACCTCAGCGCTTGCCGCTGCGAATCATCTCCATGAAGGCCGGCATCGACGCCTCCTTGTCTGCCAAAATCCGCGCCATGTGCGGGTTCTCGCCCATTCGCTGCAACAATGCCTTCGCCTGCGGGAAATCCGCCAGGAAGTCGACGTTCAGCACCTTCTTGCCCACCGCGTAAGCCAGGTCGACCGAGAAGCAGAACATCAGGTCGGCAATCGTCAGCTGCTCACCCGCCACATACGGCGCGAAGCGACCATTGCGCTTGAGCGTGGCAAAGCCCGCCAACAGGTCGGCCCGCGCGCGCTCCTTGATCAACGGCTCTACCGCCATGCCAAAGAACGACTCGGCGTAGCAGGTGCGTGCCGGCAGCTCGATGTACAACTCGATTTCTTTCAGCAGCTCGCGCACCTTGGCCTGCTCGAACGGGTCCGCAGGCAACAGCGCTTTGCCGCCCTGGGTCTGCTCGATGTAGTCGAGAATCACACTGGTCTCGCTGAGGAAGCCGTGTTCGGTTTCCAGCACTGGTACCTTGCCCCGTGGGCTGACTTCCAGTGCATGCGGCGCCTGGCCGCCATAGAAGGTGACCTCCTCGAAAGGCAGGCCTTTTTCCAGGAGTGCCAGCTTGACCATGTTGTAGTAGTTGCTGACTGAGAATCCGTGAAGCTTGAGCATGGGGTAACAGCCTCCAGGCCGTATGGGGATGGCCCGGCTTTTATAGCCCCTAAGCCTGCGCCTGACCAGCGTCATGCACCCGGTCAATGACCGGACATTGCCGCCACAGGCGTGGCAAACTGTATGCCCAATCACAGGAGTACCGCCATGAGCGAGCCCACCGACATCGACAATGACGACGAAGCCTTCGCCGAGGCAACGCTGACCCAGGCCATCGAGAACCAGATCGAAAGCGACGAGCCGCCAGCGGCCAAGGCCACCTTCAACAAACTCACCCTGGTTGGCTATGCGCGCGAGGAAATCCTCAACCTGATGGCCCATGTGCTGGCCTTCGAGATCGACAACATGCTGGTGGAAGACCGCGCGTTCAACAGCGAATGGTATGAAAACGCCCTGCGTGCCCTGCCCGAGCTGCCACCTGAGATGGATCAAGGCGACGACGAATAACCCGACTACACTCGAAGGTCAGGCACCCATGAAGGTGCCGCCATCCTCGTCTGGAAGTCAGGAGTCGCCATGTCCTTTACCCCCGAGCTGATCGATGAACTGGAAGTACTTGCGCTGTTCAAGCACGACAGCAGCCAGGAAGGCATCAAGATAAACAGCCAAGCCCCCACTAAACTCATCGCGGCAGCTAAACGCCTGCACGAAAAAGGGCTGACCGATCAACCCGATGGTGGCTACCTGACCAGCCTGGGTCATGACGCCGTCGAAAGTGTGCAACTGCTGCAGAACATTCTCAAGGCGCCACAACCGGCCTGACAGACTGCCGCAATCCTTGTAGGAGCGGCCTTGCCGGGGCGCCGGACCGGTCGGAAAGGGCCGCAACGCGGCCCCGGCAATTTGTGCAGCACTGCTGAAATCCTGGGGCCGCTTCGCGGCCCGTTCCGACCGGTCCGGCGCCCCGGCAAGGCCGCGCCTACAGGGGGTTTACACACCTTTGCTAGTTGGCCGCCGCCCTGCGTTTCTCTGCCAGCCACGAGCGCCCGTACAGGAACACGATGGCCAGCAAGGCCACTGCCTGCGCTGCCAGCGAATAGGCATCGGCATGAATGCCCAGCCAGTCAAACTCGAAGAACGCCACCGGCCGCGTGCCCAGCACCCCGGCTTCCTGCAGCGCCTTCACGCCATGCCCGGCGAACACCACCGACAGCGCGCACAGCAGCGCGGCGTTGATGCTGAAGAACAGCGACAGCGGCAGCTTGGCCGAGCCGCGCAGAATCACCCACGCCAATCCCACCAGCAGCACCAATGCCGTGGCGCCCCCCGCTAGCACGGCTTGATGCCCGGAAGGCCCGGCCTGCAGCCACAGGGTCTCGTAGAACAGGATCACTTCGAACAGTTCGCGGTACACCGAGAAGAACGCCAGCATGGCAAAGCCGAAGCGCCCGCCACCACTGACCAGGCTGCTCTTGATGTAGTCCTGCCAGGCAGCGGCGTGGCGGCGGTCGTGCATCCACACCCCGAGCCACAGCACCATGACCGCAGCAAACAGCGCTGTGCAGCCTTCCAGCAGCTCGCGCTGGGCACCGCCGACGTCGATCACGTAAGCCGCCAAGGCCCAGGTGGCAAAACCTGCGACCAGCGCCAGGCCCCAACCGACGTTGACGCTGCGCACCGCCGACTGCTGGCCGGTGTTGCGCAGGAAGGCGAGGATCGCCGCCAGCACCAGAATCGCTTCAAGGCCTTCGCGCAGCAGAATCAACAAACCGGAGATATAGCTCAGCGACCAGCTCAGGCCATCACTGCCCAACAGCTTGGCGGCCTGGTCGAGCTTAGCCTTGGCTTCGGCCAGCCGTTGCTCGGCCTGGGCCACAGGTAAGCCGTCCTGCAGGGACTGGCGGTAAGCCATGAGGGTTTTTTCGGTGTCCTTGCGCGCCTGGGTGTCGATGTTGTCCAGCGAGCTTTCCACCAGCTCGAAGCCTTCCAGGTAAGCGGCTACCGACAGGTCATAGGCCTGGTCGTGATCGCCCTCGCGGTAGGCCGCCAGGCTTTTGTCCAGGGTGCTGGCGGTGTATTCGAGCAACTGCGCCGGGCCGCGTTTGGCTTGCGGCGGCTGGGCACGCTGGGCGCGGAACGCCGCTACTGCATCGGCGCCTTCGTTGGCCGCGACTTCGGCCGGGGTCTGGCGCGCCAGGTCTGCCAGGTTCCAGGCTTTATCGCCCTTGGCCGCCTCGGGGTTGGCAGTGAAGCTGGCCACAAAGGCGGCCACGTCCCAGCGCTGACGCTCGTCGAGCTGGTCGGCGAACGATGGCATCTCGGTACCTTCGATGCCCAGGCCGAGGGTGTTGTACAGGTCGAACAGGCTCAGCTGGTCTAGCCGCTCGACACTGCGCAGGTTGGCTGGAGGCGGCTCCAGGCCAACGCCGGCTGGGCCATCGCCGGCGCCGCTATCGCCATGGCAGATCGCGCAGTTCTGCGCGTACAGCGAAGCCCCACGGGCCGGGTCCGGAGTAATCACCGGGGCCTGGCTGACCTCGTAGGCCACCGCCAGGCGTGCGCCCAACTGACGGGCCTGACGGGCTACAGCGGCGCCGTCCTGACGCTGGTCGATGGCTTGGCGCAACGCCTGCACGCCCTGTACCAGGGCGGCTTGTTCGGCATGCGCCGGCAGGTTCTTGACCAGGTCGGCCAGGACCGCGCTGAACTCCTGTTGCTCGCGGTACTCGCCCTCGTCGATCACCTTGCCTTCGCGCACGGTCGGCGGGTAGTCGGCGCCCATGTAGTCGAGCAAGTGCAGGGCCTTGGTAGCTTCGGCAGGGGCTTCGGCCAACGCCAGGGTGCTGCACAGCGCCAGCATTGGGCCCAGCAGTAAAGCAGGCAGCCAGGCAAGCAGACGGGAATGGGTATTCATGGCCAGTCTCGGAGGGAATGCGAAAGAGAACATTGTTCACTTCCACTCTTCTTCTCTCAAGGTGTGCGGGCAGATTTCATGAAAAATCTTGTGACAAAACAGGAGGGGATTGATCGTGAAATGAAAGCGCTTTTGATCCACCAAGCACTATGCCGTGCTGGAGCATTGGACAATGGCTTACTGCTGCCCATGTCAGTAGCTATTCAGGTGGCGGATACAGGGTTGCAGGCGGAACAGGTCGAAGGTTTCCCCGCCTGCGGTGGAAGACGCTCTGGGCTCGTCGCGCATCTGTCGTGCCTCGCTTCAGGCGGTGGCGCGGGAGTGGTCGCACAGGGCGTTGATCATTGCGCATAGCAGGCAGGGCGGTGGTGGTCTGTTCCACGGTCAGGGTCAGGGCGCGGATCAGCAGGCCGCAGCTTTCAGGTTCGGAAATGTCTTACGGCTTCAAGGTGTTCACCGTGAGAGTTTCAGCGCCCTTGAGATCGAGCGCCGCGCGGGCGGCGCTCGATCTCAAGGGCGCCGCGGCTCTGTCGTCAAACCCTACCCACAACCCTCAAGGCTTGCCACCACCCCCCTTCCACCCCCCACCCAACGCCAGAAACACCCCAATCTGCCCCATCGCCACCTGGCTATTCGCCGCCGCCAACTGCGCCCGCATATCGGTATACGTCCGCGTCGCCTGCAAATCCGCCAGGAACGACTCACGCCCAGCCTGGTAATACCGATGCGTCTGGTCTGCCGCTTCCTTGGCCGACTGCTCCGCCTCGGCCAGAGCATCACGCCGGTCCAGCAAGGCGCTGTACTGCGCCAATCGGGTCTGGGTCTCGCGAATGGCGTTCAGCACCACACCATCAAAATGCGCCAGCGCCGCCTGGGTCGAGGCTTCGGCCATGCGGATGCGGGCACGGGTGCCATTGGTCGGGATGCTCCAATTGATCTGCGGGCCAAAGCCCCAGCGGTTGGTGGCCGGCTCGCCAAGGTTCTCGAGAATACCAATGGTGCCGACCTGGGCGCCGATGCTGATATCCGGGTACAGCGCGCCGGTGGCCACGCCGATGTTGGCGGTAGCCGCCGCCAGTTGGCGTTCGGCCTGGCGCACATCGGGGCGGCGCTTGAGCAACGCGGCGCCGTCGCCCACCGGGACCAACTGAGCCAGGTGCGGCAGCTCGGCGCAGTCGGCGGTGCCGGCAGGCAATTGCTCAACTGGTTTTGCCAGCAGTGCAGCCAGGGTATACAGGCCGGTCTCGCGCTCGGCCTTGAAGCGCGGCAACTCGGCGCGCAACGATTTGAACTGGGTCTGCGAGCGGGTGACCTGGGTTTCATCGCCACGGCCGGCATCGCGCAGGCGTTGGTTCAGCTTCACGCCTTGCTCCTGCAAGTCCAGCGACTCGCGGGCAATGTGGTATTCCTCGTTGGCCGAGCACACTTGGGTGTAGGCCTTGACCACATCGGCCACCAGGGTGATGCGCGCGGTGTCTGCGGCAGCTTGCACCGCGTCGGCGTTGGCCTTGGCCGCTTCGGTGCCGCGCTTGAACGTGCCCCACAGGTCAAACTGGTAGGAGGCGCTGATGATGGCCTCACCGATATTGGCCACGGGCACCTTCTCAGGCAGCAGGAAGGCCTCGCCGGACTCCTGCAAGCGCTGCGCGCCGGCCTTGATGCCACCGCTGAAGCCGCCCTGCGATTCGGCCACTTCAACCTGCGCACGGGCCTTGGCAATGTTGGCTGCGGCCACGCGCAGCTCGGTATTGGCGCTCAATGCCTGGCGTACCAGTGCGTTGAGGCGCTGATCCTGGTACAGCTGCCACCAGTCTTCAGGTACCGGCGCCGACACCACACTGTCGGCATCCTGGCGCAGCGGGCCGTTGAGGTCGCTGCGCTGCACGGCCGCGTCTTTCGGCACTTCATAGTCCGGGCCAACCAGGGCACAGGCACCGAGGGACAAGGCCATGCCCACCAGCATCAGGCGTTTCATGGGCGCTTGTCCTCGATGATCGATACCGTGGCGGTGCGCCCGGCGATCATGCGGAAGTCTTCCGGCACTTCATCGAAAGCGATACGCACCGGAATCCGCTGGGCCAGGCGCACCCAGCTGAAGGCCGGGTTGACGTTGGGCAACAGGTTGGCGCCGCTGCTGCGGTCGCGGTCTTCGATACCGGCGGCGAAGCTTTGCACGTGGCCGCGCAGGCGGGTGTTGTCGCCCATCACGCGGATGTCCACGGCATCGCCGATATGGATGCCTCCGAGCTTGGTTTCTTCGAAGTAGCCATCGACGTGGTACGAGGCGCTGTCGACCACCGACAGTACCGGGCGGCCGGCGGTGACGAACTCATGGTTACGCGGGGCGCGGTCGTTGAGGTAGCCGTCCACGGGGCTGCGCACCACCGAGCGGTCGAGGTTGAGCTGGGCAGTATCGACCGCCACCTGCGCCTCGTTGACCGCCGAGCGGGCGCGGGCCTCGCGGGACTGGCTCTCTTCCAGCTGCTCGGCCGCCACCAGGTTGCCCAGTTTGCGGTTACGGCGCGTTTCACGGGCGGCCTGGGCCAGGGTTTCCTCGCGCTCGGCCAGGGTTGCCTGTGCCTGGCGCAGGGCCAGGCTGAAGCGGTCTTGGTCGATGGTGAACAGCACGTCGCCGCGCTTGACCACCTGGTTGTCACGCACCTCGACCTTCTGGATCAGCCCGGACACATCCGGGGCGATCTGGATCACGTCGGCGCGGATATGGCCGTCGCGGGTCCAGGGGGCGAACAGGTAGTACACCACCATCTGCCAGACGAGCACGGCGGCGAAACTCACGACCAGCAAGGTCAGGACCACACGGCCCAGGGTCAGCAAAGGTTTTTTCATGGCAGCATCAGGTTTCGGCAAAAGTGGTCGACCGCGCCCAGCATCACGGCGTAGAGGGCAACGTTGAACAAGGCCCGGTGCCAGACCAGGCGGTAAAAGTGCAGGCGCACCAGTACAGCGTGCACGCCCAGGAACAACAGGTAGGTGAACAACATCATCACCAACAGCGTGGGCAGAAACACCCCGCTGATATCCAGATCACCGATCACAGTGGGGCTCCATCGATGCCGGGGGGCAGTTGCGGTTGTTCGGTGGGTTCGAGCATCACTTCGACACCGGGCAGCAAGGCCAGGCGCAGGCCGCTCAAGGCGTGCAGCAGGTGCACACGGGCATCGCCGCGGTCGTTGTGATCGTCCAGCGCCAGCCCTTGCCGCGCACGCTCCATGTTGCGCAACAGCGCCGCCGGGGCGTGCAGGCGCTGGTTGGCGCGCAGGCAGGCGGCGTAGTGGGCGCCGACTTCTTCGATGACCAAAGCCAGGCGCTCGCGGGCCTGCGGGTTGGCGCGTGGCAGGTAGGCCAGCAGGTCGAGCAGGTTCAGGCCCACGCGCAGGTCACGCAGCGCCACACCGCTGTCCTGGCCGGTCTGCGACAAGCGTGGCAGGTGCTGCATCAGGCGGTCGAGCATCTGTACGCCCACCTGGCGGTGTTCGGCCAATGTCGCGGGCTGGGTCATTTCGACGATATCGCGCCAGGCGAAGCGGGTCATGCGCTTGGCCGCCAGTTCCACGCCGAACGGGCGTAGCAGCAAGGTCCAGATGAAGGCGAACAGCAGCCCCACCGGGCCTGCCAGGTTGGCGTTGATGAAGGTCAGGAAGTCCGCATCATAGACGCCCTGGATGCTGATGAAGGTGGCGGTGTTGACGATGGTCAGCAAAGTACCGAGGTAGAAACGCGGCTGCACGGTCAGCGTGCCGACGCAAATGAACGGCACCGCAAAGGCCAGCACCAGCATCGGGAAGTCGTGCAGGTTGGGCAGCACCAGGAACAGGTAGACGCTGGAGAAGATCACCGACATCAGTGTCCAGAAGAAGAACCGGTAGATCTGCGGCGCCGGGTCGTCCATCGCGGCAAAGAAGCTGCACGCCACGGCGGCGAGGATGACCGCACTGCCACCGTCGTTCCAGCCGAGCAGAATCCACAGGCCACTGGCGACAATGATCGCGGTAACCGTGGAAAACACCGAGTAGAGCATCAGGCCACGGTCAAAGAACGGCGTCAGCCGGCCCAGGCGCCAGTGGCGGTAGGCGGCGCGCCAGGGCGTGGCGTCGTCCTTGCGCAAGGCGTGCTGGAGGGTGCAGCAGTCTTGCCAGAGGTCGACCCATTCGGTCAGGCGATACAGGGCGTTGGACAGCAGCAGGCCGGCGCGCTGGTCCAGGGCGGTGGCGCTGGGTTGCAGGCGGGTGATCTGCTCGTGCAATGCGGTCCAGGGGGCCAGGGAGGCATCATCAGCGGTGCCTTTGAGCCATTCGCGGGCCTCGGCCAGCAGCGGTTGCAGCTGGGCGAACTGGGCCGGCGCACGGCCTTCGAGGGCGACCAAGGCGTCGTCCAGGGCGTCGATCACCGGCAGCAGGTGGATCATGCGCCCACGCAGTTCACTGGCGTTTTTCAGGGTGTGGGGGCCGGCACCTTCGTGGCCGAGCTGGCCGATCATCATTTCCAGGGTATTGAACGTGGCCACCATCGAGACGCGCATGCTGCCGACCTTGTCGGCGGCAACGTCGCGGGCCAGGTAGGTGTCGCTGTAGCGGATCGCCTCGGCGAACCAGTTGCCGGTCGAGCCGACCACCACCGGGGCCAGGCGCCGCGGCCAGAAGATTGCGCCGACCACCGCCGCGCAGACGATGCCCAGGCAGATTTCCTGGGCCCGCGACGAGGCCACATCGAACACCGCCGTAGGGTTGTCGACCACCGCCAGGGCAATCATCGGCAGGGTGTAGCCGGCCAGCATCAGCACGTAGTTGTTGGCTGTGCGCAGGTTCAGCGAGAGGAACAGCAAGGTGCCGGTCCACAAGGCGATGGCCACGCTCAGCAACAGCGGCGACTGCACCAGCGGTGGCACCAGCAATACCGCCCCGCCGGCACCGAGCAATGTGCCCAGGGCGCGGTACAGGGCCTTGGAGCTGGTGGGGCCGACGAACGGGCTGGAGACGATATAGACGGTCGCCATCGCCCAGTAAGGGCGTGGCAGCTGCATGAGCAGGGCAATGTACAGGGCGATCATCGACGCGCCGAAGGTGCGCACGCCGTAGAACCAATCGCGGGCCGGGGGCACCGAGCTGAAGAATCCGTTCATGCTGCCCCGCCTGGTGTGCCGAGGCCGACGGCTTCGAAGGCGCGCAGTACGCGCAAGGTGGCCTCCAGGTCGGCCTGGTCGATGCCCTGCAGCACATCACGGCGCAGGCGCACCAGCTCGGCTTCGATGGACTCGGCCAGGGCGCGGCCTTCGGCGGTCAGGCTCAGGGCCTTGGCGCGGCGGTCCAGAGGGTCCTCGCTGCGGCACACCAGCCCGGCTTTGCACAGTTGGTCGAGCAAGCGCACCAACGACGGGCTTTCGAGGCCGGCGGCCTGGGCCACCGCCACCTGATGCACGCCGTCGCCCAGGCGCACGATCATCAGCAACGGCGCGGCGCAGGCTTCGGAGATGCCGTAGCTGGTGAGGGCCGCATGGCAGATGCGCCGCCAATGGCGTGCGGCAACCACCATGCCGCTGCTGACTTGCAGGCGCAGGAGATCAAGGGTCATGAAAGGAACCAAGGATATTCATAGTTTGCTAACTATCAATATACGCCTGGCCCTCCCCCTGTCGTCAACAGCGGGCGACGGATAGCGTCGATGAATGGTTGTTCATGTAATGCCCTTTCGCGGCGCAAAGCCGCCCCCACAAGGGGCTGCACTTTGCCGCGAATATGAGGCAACGGTCAGGGCTGCACCTGGTCTTCCAGCTTCATCGTCAGCGCCAGCGTGCTGCCCATCTGCACTGCCCGGTCGCGCCATTCCAGGTACCGTGTGCCGTCGCGGCTGCTGAAATGCACCGCCAGCTCCTCGGCCGCCTGCATCACGCCCGCCGCAGCCGCCAGTTCCAGCCAATACAGCGCGCCTTTGATATCGGCTTCGACGTGCAGGCCATGCATCAGCCGATAACCGACTTCAAACCGGCATCGCGCTTCGCCCCGCTGGGCGCCGCGCTGAAACCACTGGTAGGCCTCTACCAGGTCGACCTGCCAGTCCAGGTCGCCATCGCACACTTCCTCTTCATACAAGTCACCGAGCGCAGCGGCAGCATGCAAAATGCCGCGGTCGAATGCCTGCCGATAACACTCGGCCGCCTGCACGTACGATGCCTCGATGCCTTTGCCGAAATAGTGCTGCTGGCCCAGGTTGAACCAGGCCGCGGCGTTGCCCTGCAAGGCCGCCATGCGCAGCAGGTGGCCGGCCAGCACCGTGTCGGCACGCCAGTACTTGCCATTGAGCCAGATCCAGCCGAGGTCATTGAGTGCCGCTACGCTGCCTTGCAACGCCTGGCGGCGCAGGTCGGCATACACCACCTGCAAATCGCTGGCCTCATCCAGGCGGCTGACCAACAGCGACCGCTGGCTGGGCAACCCGACCCCGGCAAACAACCGATGACGCCTCCCCGCAGGGGCTGGTGGGGCGATGACCCGCTCTGGCAGAAGACGGGCGAGCAGCGAATGGATATTGCTGGCAGCAGACATGTTCATCCTCATTGAACGACACACAACCCCAACCTCAGCTGTGATGAGGCGTGATTCTGCGTGACGTCACGACAAAACCTGTCGCGAACGATTCGGCACGAGGCAACCAAATGCGACTTCCTTGATCTGAGCAGGCTGTGGCCAATTGCCATGCCCCGCTCGTGCCGCCATCCTATTGCGGCAAGCCTAGACAAGGACGTTATCTTTTGCCGTTCGCCACCACTCGCGCCACCCTCAGCCGTCAGTGGGCGCTGCTGCGTCAGCTGCCCAGCCGCTCCCCAGGCATCACCAGCGCCGAGCTGGTCTGGCGCCTGCGTGATGTGGGCTTCAATGTCAGCAAACGCACGGTTGAGCGCGACCTCAACGAGTTGTCGCTGATTTTTCCGCTGGAGCGCAATGACAAGAGCATACCGTTCGGCTGGCACTGGTCGTCGACTGCCGTGGGTGAGCTGCGCGGCAATTTCGACCTGTTGACCTACCTGCGCGGTGACGCGCTGCAGCCGGCCCAGGGCGAGGGGGTGGAGCTGGTGGCGCGGATCAGTGACACATTGGCGCGGCAGCTGCGCGAGACGCCACTAAGCACCGACATGCAGCTGACCGCGCAGGAGCATGGGCATCGGGTACGTGCCACGGTGAGCGATGGCTGGCCGTTGCGCTGGTGGCTGCTGAGCCAGGGGGATGGGGTAGTGGTGGAGCAACCGGAAGGGCTACGCGAAGAGATTGGCAAGATGCTGAGCAATGCGGCTGCCCAGTACCAGAACCCATAACCTGTACCGGCCTCTGCGTGGCGGTTCGGCACCCCGATAACCCCGCCCCCACAGCAGCCGGTGCAGGCTTGCCTGCTAGCGCTGCATGCCCCAACGCCGCACCGTCAGCCGCTCCAGGGTATTGAACACCAACCCTTCGACCAGCAAACCGATCAGGATCACCACGGCCAGCCCGGCGAACACCTTGTCGGTGTACAGCTCGTTGCGGTTCTGGAAGATGTACCAACCCAGGCCGCCCTTGCCACTGCTGGCGCCAAACACCAGCTCGGCGGCAATCAGGGTACGCCAGGCAAACGCCCAGCCGATCTTCAACCCCGACAGGATCGACGGCAAGGCCGCCGGAACCAGGATATGCAACACCAGGCGCAGGCCCTTCAGGCCATAGTTGCGGCCGGCCATGCGCAGGGTTTCGGACACCCCGAGAAAGCCCGCGTAGGTGTTCAGCGCCAGCGCCCACAGCACCGAGTGCACCAGCACGAAGATCAGGCTGTTGTCGCCCAGGCCGAACCACAGCAGCGCCAGCGGCAGCAAGGCGATTGCTGGCAGGGGGTTGAACATGGAGGTCAAGGTGCCCAGCAGGTCACGACCGAGCTGGGTCGACACCGCCAGGCTGGTCAATCCAAAGGCCAGCACGATGCCCAGCACGTAGCCCTTGAGCAAGATCACCAGCGACACGCCGACCTTGGCCGGCAGTTCACCGCTGATCAGGCCATCCCATAGCGCAGCGGACGTTTGCAGAAAGCTCGGCAGCAGCAGGTCGTTGCCTTGATAGCGGGCTGCGGCCTCCCAAAGCGCGGCGATCACAACCAGGATGACCGCCTTGCGCAGCCAGCCGAGCTGCCACAAACGCTGGGCCAATGGCAGTTGGCGTTCCAGAGGCACACTGCGCAGCGGCTCCAGCTGCACCTCGTATTCCTGACGTACAGGGGTAGTGGTCATGGCTGAAGCTCCTGTCAGTAGGCGATACGGATATCGTTGAAGCCGAGTTCGTCGGCTTGCTCGGGCGTTTGGGCCTCATCGAACAGCAGCCGATGAATGCGGCGGGCACTGGCCTGGAAATCCGCTGCGCCCAGGCTGCCAAGATCGTACTGATGGCTGTGCACCTCGGCCCGCACCCGCCCCGGGTGCGGCGACAGCAGCAAGATGCGGTTGCCGACCACCAGCGCCTCTTCGATGGAGTGGGTGACGAACAGCAAGGTGAAACGCACCTCTTCCCACAGCAGCAGCAGCTCTTCCTGCATCTTGCGCCGGGTCAGCGCGTCGAGCGCGGCGAACGGTTCGTCCATCAGCAGAATCTTCGGCTGGGTGGCCAAGGCCCGGGCAATCGCCACGCGCGCCTTCATGCCGCCAGACAGGGTGTGGGGATAGGCATCGGCAAACGCCGCCAGGCCAACCTTGTCCAGGTAATGCAGGGCCCGTTCCTCGGCCTCGGCGCGCTTGAGCTGGCCCGAGACCAGCAGCGGGAACATGACGTTCTGCTTTACCGTCTTCCAGGGCGGTAGCTGGTCGAACTCCTGAAACACCACGATACGGTCCGGCCCTGGGCCTTTGACGGGCTTGCCCTGCAGCAGAATCTGCCCTTCCTGGGGGTTGATGAACCCGGCCACGGCCTTGAGCAAGGTGGACTTGCCGCAGCCCGAAGGCCCCAGCAAGACGAAACGGTCGGCACGGTCAACTTCGAAGCTGACCTGGTGGGTGGCCCGCACCACGCGCTGCGCGGTTCGGTATTCGAGGCTGAGGTTATCCACCTTGAGCAAGGGTGGCGTGGCGACACGGCTCAGGTTGCTGGCCGCGTGGCCTGGCAATGGGGCGGTCATGATCGATCAGCTCCCCTGCAGCGGGCGTTCATCCTGGAAGAAGTAATCCTTCCACGACTCAGGCTTGTGCTTGATGGCGCCGACCCGATAAAGGAAGTCTGCCAGCTTGTAGGTGTTCTTCGGCGTGACGGTGAACTCGTACTGCGGGTTGTCGATCAGCTTGATCAGCACGTCGCGGTCGATCTTGGCCTTGGTCACGCGGATGTAGGTATCGGCAGCAGCAGCCTTGTCCTTCTGTGCAAAGTCCGCAGCCTCGGCCAGGGCGTCGACGAAGGCCTTGTAGGTCTTGGGGTTTTCGTTGCGGAATTTTTCGGTGGCGAACAGCAGGGTCGGCGAGTTGGGGCCGAGCAGGTCGTAGCTGTTGAGCACGACGTGCACGTCCTTGTTGGCCAACGCCTGGTCCTGGAACGGCGGGTTGGAGAAGTGCCCGTTAAGCTCGGTGCCACCGGCGATCAATGCGGCCGTGGCATCGGGGTGCGGTACGGCCAGGGTGTACTTGTCGAGGCGGTTGTAGTCCTTGTCGCCCCACTGCTGGGCTGCGGCGTATTGGAGGAAGCGCGACTGCACGGAGACGCCTACCGCCGGCACGGCGATGCGGTCTTTCTCGGAGATGTCGGCGATGGTCTTCACGTTGGGGTTGCTGCTGACCAGGTAATACGGGAAGTTGCCAAGCGAGGCGACGGCCTTGACGTTCTGCCGGCCCTTGGTACGGTCCCAGACGGTCAGCAGTGGGCCAACGCCGGCGCCGGCGATGTCCACCGAGCCGGACAGCAGCGCATCGTTGATGGCTGCACCGCCAGAAAGCTGGGCCCAATCGACTTTGATGTCGATGCCCTGCTCCTTGCCGTGCTTCTCGATCAAGTGCTGGTCACGCACCACGTTCAGCAGCAGGTAGACGATGCCGAACTGTTCGGCGATGCGGATCTCGCCTTCGGCCTGGGCCACGGCAGGGGCCGCCAGGCTGCCGACGACCAGGCTCGCGCCCAGGCCGATGCTTGCCGCCAGGCGGCTGATGGATTTGCGCATGATGTGTTTCCTCAGTCGTCAGAACGGGGCATCGCCCTGGATGGTGGTGCGGTACAGCTTGCGCCGCAGGTGCGCGGGGCAGCCGGTGGCGAGGTGGATCAGCGAGCGGTTGTCCCAGAACACCAGGTCGTGGGGCTGCCACTGATGGCGGTAGATGTTCTGTTCGAGCACGCTCAGGGCATACAGCTGTTGCAGCACGTCGTGGCTTTCATCCGCTGGCAGGCCGACGATGCGGGTGGTGAAGCCTTCACTGACGAACAGCGCCTTGCGGCCGTTTTCCGGGTGGGTACGTACCACCGGGTGGATGACTTCCTGCACCTGGGCCAACTGCTCGGCGCTCAGGGTCGGGCGCCAGTTGCCCTCGAACTTGGTTTCGGAATAACGCGCCGTGTAGGAATGAGCGGCCGCGCGGCCCTCGATCACGGTGCGCAGGGCTTCGGGTACGGCGTCCCAGGCCTTGTGCATGTCGGCGAACAGGGTATCGCCGCCCTCGCTGGGCAGTTCCTGGGCATGCAGCATGGAACCGAGGCTGGGGAGCGTCTTGTACGACAGGTCCGAATGCCAGAACTTGCCAGCATCACCCAGGCCAATGTTGTGGCCATCTTCGATGATGTTGGAAACGATCAGGATCTCGGGGTGCCCGGCCAGCAGAAACTGTTTGAGCACATGGATCTGCAGCTCGCCGAAGCGGCGGCTGAAGCTGATTTGCTGTTCAGGGGTGATGCGCTGGTCGCGGAACACCAGTACATGGTGATCGAGGTGGGCACGATGAATGCGGGTGAAATCCTCGGCGTTGACGGGTTTGCCAAGGTCAAGGCCAATGATCTCGGCCCCGACGGCACCGGAGAACGGGCGGATTTCAAAGTGTTGCGGCTGGGCGCTGTCGATGGACGACAAGGCGTTCGAGGCGGCGGACATGGTTCACTCCCACGCAGTGCGCGACGTCAAAGTACGCGCAACGATCAGAAACGCACGGGGATTTCCCGTGTGGGTTCAAGTCGTGCGGCGCATCGATTGGTCGACGGGTACGCAGTGGGAGTGACTATAAAGTCATAAGAAGGATATTTTAAATACCTTTATTGAATAACCATATCACCGAGGATCGGGGGCTGATCCAGTATCAGATCAACCCGCCCTGCTCTTCTTCATCGATCAGGTTGTTCAAGCTGCCGAGCGCCTTGCGCGCCTTGGAACGATTGAGCAACTTGGCCTGTGCCCCGGCAGGCAGGTCGGTGATGCTGAAGACGCCCTTGGCGGTCAGCACATCGATCAAGTCCTCGAGCACGCGGATCATGTCCAGGTCGCTTTGCTTGAGCTGCTTGAGGCTGTTTTCCACTTCGTCATCGCCGAACCATTCCTGGATTTCGGCATTGTCGGCGGGGAGTATCTCGCTGAACCCTTCGTATGAAGCGGCTTCTACCCGCAGCAACTGGCCGGTGGCGTCGCGTTGCACGTAGAACATGGCGGTGTCCCTCGTCACGTTGATTCCTTGTTGGTAGACAGCAGCATAGGCAAAGATTTCCGGGCGCGCAGGCCCGGCGCAGGAGTATGCGCTGTCACGGGAAGGCAGGAAAGAGCCGGCGCCCACCCGGGCGGTCATACAGACCGCCCGGGTGGGCTGGGCATCAGCTGTCCTTGTTGTCGATACGGATGGTCGGGTCGCCACCGCTGATCAACGAGTTGATCGAGGTATTGGACCAGTTCACCCCTTCCAGCTTGATCGTCACATCGGCGTTGGCCAGGCCACCGGCGGCGTTGAGCTTGCCTTCGCTGCTGACCTGCAGCGTCGAGGAGCCGTCCACCGTGGTGATCTTCAAGTAGTTGTCGATGGTGCTGCCCTTCTCGAACTGAAGCAGATCCTTCAGGTCGATACGGTCGCCTTCGGCCACCTTGAAGTCCTTGATCACGTCATTGCCGAGGTCGCCCGACTTCCACACGAAGGTGTCGGCACCGCTACCGCCGATGAGGATATCGTCGCCCTGGCCACCGATCAGGATGTCCTTGCCAGTACCGCCCAGGAGGATGTCGTTACCTCTGCCACCATCGAGGGTGTCATCGCCGCCTTGGCCGAAGAGGATATCGTTGCCATTGCCGCCCGACAGGAAGTCCTTGCCGTCGTTGGCGCCGGAGATATCGAACTCGGTGTAGTGCTCGGTGATGTATTGGTGAACGTTGTTGGTGGTGATGGCACTGGCCTCGACACCGCTCTTCTGCGCAACGTACGCCTGCAGGGCCTGGTAGCCCTCGCTGACGACACCGTTGAGGCTGATCAGGTCACCGAAGATGATGTCGTTGCCGTTGCCGCCATCGACCTTGTCGGCGCCTGGCAGGGTCGCCTCGGAATGCCCGAGGATCGCGCTGGCCAGGTTGGATGGGTCGATATTGGCCTGCGGCTTGCCGGCGCTGTCGTATGGCTTCAGGTCGGTCAGGCTGACATCGTTGTTCAAACCAATTGCCTGGACCTTGCTTACGCCGTTAGTCCCGCCCAACAGGGCGAAGCTGGCAGAGGTGTTGTTCGCCGAATCCCAGTAGTTCCAGGAATCGGCATAACCGGTACCGCCCAGGCCGGAGAACTCGTAGGTGCCATCCCCTTGAGCATGAATCGTCCCGACAGTGCGGGTGGAATCAAGCACCAGGCTGCCCCAACGGTTTTCTGTGTAGGTCAGCACTTTGAGGGTGCCTTCGCTATTGATTTCAACTTTGTGCGTTGCGTCGGCCCAGACACTGAAGGTGTCACCCACCTTGTAGTTGTTGACGTTGACCACGTCATCCAGGTACTTGCCGCCGCTCCACAGGCGGTAATTGGTCGTCTCATTGGCCTGGTAATAGGTCGGCTTACCGTCGGTGATGAAGTAGGTCAGGTTCTCCGCGCTGCTGTTACCGGTAGCCATGGTGCTCTTGAAGAAGTTGGCCGTGGTCTTGAACACATCCTCATAGTTGGTACCACCGCCGTAGCTTGAACCACCCACCATTGAGTCCAGCACCGCCTGAAGCTTGGCCAGTGCGTCGGTATCGGCAAGGTTGACCGCCACGTTCTTGTTTACCTGGGTGTCGAAGTCGGCGATGAAGATATTCACCGTCCCCGAGGTATCCGAGCCCAGGCTGGCTTTCAGCGTCTGGAATACCGCAGCCAACTGCGCCTTGGCGGCATTGACGGACTGGGTGCTCATACTGCCCGAGCTGTCGACCATGAAGGCAATGTTGTAGTTCTTGCCCGCCACCACGTTCAGGCCAGCGACGTCGGCGACGATGATGTCGTTGCCTTCGCTGCCATTGATGGTGTCATCACCCGAGGTGCCCACCGTGGCCTTGTAGTTGGCGCCGTAGACAGTCACCGGGATCTTGCCGGTGATGCTGTCCGAGCCGCCGAGGCTTTCGGTGGCGGTCGACGTGACGGTGATGTCGAACGAGCCCTTGTAGTAGGCCGGCGGGGTCAGTGTCAGGCCGCTGAGTTTCCAGCCTGTCACGTCCACCGGCGTACCGCCGACAGTCACGGTGTGGCCCGCACCATCGCTCAGCACAGTCCCTTTCGGAATGCCGCTGAGGGTCACGCTCAAGGTCTCGGAGCCATCGGTGTCGGTCAGGTTGGTGGTGATGCCAACCAGTTTGACCGAGCCACCTTCCGGCCCTTCGTTAAGCTTGTAGCCGTCGTAGTAGCTTTGGCCATTGACGTTGTGCAGGTCGGACACGCCCAGGCCAGCGTTGGCCATCTCGGTCACGTTCTGGTACATCGGGATGTTGCTGCTGCTCAGGTCGGTGACAGCACCGGAGCCCACCTGGATGTTCAGGTCATAGCTACCAGGGCCAGACTGGTTGGCGTGGTACACCTCGATCGGGTAGTAGCCGCTGGACGTTGGGGTGAAGGTGCCGGAAATCTGGCCACCTGCGCCCCAAGTCGCGGTCACCACGGTCTTGCCACCAATGGTGACGACCATGCTGTCATCGGCGATGCCGCTGAAGGTGTAGGTCTTGCCGGCCTCCAGGAAGAGCAGGCCCGAGGTTTTCGAACCGCTGCCAGCCGTAACGCTGCCATCGGACTGCACGTTGGTGGTGGTGGCGCTGGAGGCGGCATTACCGGAGTTGGCAAACACCGTTTTCAGCGCATCGCCAGTGATGCCGTTGCCGTCGGTGCCCAGGCCTTTCAAGGTGGTCCAGACGTCCTTGGTCAGGCCTTTGGACTCGACATCGCTGCTGCCGAAGCTCAGGGTCGGTTTGTCGGCCACCGGGCTGATGTCGACCTTCATGGTCACTTCGCTGCCCGAGTTGGTGCCGTCGTTCGGCTTGTACTTGAACTGCGCGTAGTCAGCCTGCTTGTTGCCGACGCCCGAGCCGCCGTAGCCATCGGTGCCCGACTGGTTCAGCGTCGGGACGAACTTGAGGTACTTGCTGCCGATATCGGCCTGGCTGACCACCTGGCCCACGGTCACATCGACCCACGCGGTGCCGTTGAAGAACTTCAGGCTACCGTCGACCGGCAGCGAGGTGATGGTCACGAACAGGCCGGTGTTGCCATCGGCATCGGTGACCTTGAAGTCGTTCCAGGCGAACAGGTAGTCGGTGTCTTCCACGCCATTGACCGCACCGCCAGTGGAGACCGGCAGATGGTCGTTGTCGAGGATGTTGGTGGTAACGCTCGCCTTGCTGCCATCGACCTGCAAGTTCTCGAAGTTGCCACCGGTAGCGGTTTCGATCTTGACGGTGAAGTTTTCGGTACCCTCAACCAGCTTGTCGTCGAGGGTCTTGATATCGAACGTGGCGCTGCTGCTGTTGGCCGGGATCTTCACGGTGGTGACTGCGGTGTAATCCTGGCCGTTGGCGGTGCCGCTGTAGGTCAGGGTAACGGTGACTTCTGCCTTGGACGGGTTGCTCAGGGTCAGCGTGTAGCGGCCGGTTTCGCCTTCGGTCAACGAGGTGGTGCCGGTGATGCCGATGGTGGTCACATCGCCCTGGTTGCCAGTGCCTGGTGTACCAACACCTGGCTCGTCGTTGACCACGGTGGTGGCCGTGGTCTTGTCCAGCGTCAGCGCCTCGAACTTGCTGGCACCGGCGCCGCCTACCGACTGCAGAGACAGGCCGACAGAGGTCTGGCCGATGTAGGCGTCGTCTGGTGCAGCCACAGTGACGAAGCCCGTCGCACTGTTGGCCGGCACGTTGACGATGGTTTTGCCGTCGCTCAGGGTGAAGGTCAGCGCGCCGTGGTTGTTGATCGGCAGGCCGTCCTTGCTGGTCAGGGTCACGGTGTAGGTGATCACGCCGCCTTCGGTAACCGAAGGGGTAGCAGTCAGCTTGGCGATGACTTCGTTCTGAGTGTCCTTGATGTCCACCGAGGCCGAAGGCTTGCTCACGACCAGGTTCTCGAACTGACGGCCATCCGGCACGCTGGTGCCGGTGATGCTGACGGTCAGCGAACCGGCATCGACGTACACGTCTTCGCCTTGTGCGTCGTGGGTGAAGATGGCCGAGGTTTCGCCCTTCTTGATCACCACCGACTTGCCTTCGGTCAGCTGTACGGTCAGGTCCTGATCCAAGGCCTGTTTGATGCTGACGGTAAAGGTCGGCTTCTCGTTCTCGAAGACCGAGGCCTGGTTGGCAACGATGCTCAGTTCGACCTTGTCGCCCTGGTTGTTGCTGCCCGGGGTGCCCACGCCTGGCTCGTCGTTGACCGTGGTGGTGGCCGGGGCCTTGTCCAGGGTCAGGTTTTCGAACTTGCTGGCGCCGGCGCCGCCTACCGACTGCAGGGTCTGGCTGACGGAGCTCTGGCCGATGTAGACGTTATCCGGTGCAGCGACGGTAGCCGTACCCACGGTGCCGTTGGCCGGCACAGTGATGACGGTCTTGCCATCGCTCAGGGTGAAGGTCAGCGCGCCGTGGTTGTTGACCGGCAGGCCATCCTTGCTGGTCAGGGTGACGGTGTAGACGATCGAGCCACCTTCGGTAACCGACTCGGTTGCCGTGAGCTTGGCGATGACTTCGTTCGAGGTGTCCTTGATGTCCACCGAGGCCGAAGGCTTGCTCACGACCAGGTTCTCGAACTGACGGCCATCCGGCACGCTGGTGCCGGTGATGCTGACGGTCAGCGAACCGGCATCGACGTACACGTCTTCGCCTTGTGCGTCGTGGGTGAAGATGGCCGATGTTTCGCCCTTCTTGATCACCACCGACTTGCCTTCGGTCAGCTGTACGGTCAGGTCCTGATCCAAGGCCTGTTTGATGCTGACGGTAAAGGTCGGCTTCTCGTTCTCGAAGACCGAGGCCTGGTTGGCAACGATGCTCAGTTCGACCTTGTCGCCCTGGTTACCGGTGCCCGGGGTGCCCGAGCCTGGTTCGTCGGTGACAGCGGTGCTGACTGGGGTCTTGTCCAGAACCAGGTTCTCGAACTTGCCGACATCGGCGCCGTCGACGCTGGCGATCGATTTGATCACTGGATCGTTGGTACCAGTGTAAACGTTGTCCGGAGCAGTCACGGTTACGAAACCGCTGGTGCTGTTGGCCGGCACAGTAATGACCGTGGTGCCGTCGCTCAGCGTGAAGGTCAGGGCCGAATGTTTATCGATCGGCAGACCGTCTTTGTTGGTCAGCGTGATGGTGTAGGTGATCGCACCGCCCTCGGTGACCGAAGGAGTAGCGGTCAGTTTGGCCACCACGTCGTCGGTGGTGTCAGTGACTTTGACCGACGCGGCCCCACCCAGCTGCAGGTTCTCGAAGGCGCGACCGTCTACATCGACGGCGGACTTGATGCCCAGGCTGATTTCACCGGCGTCCTTATAGACGTCGTCGCCCTGTGCAGCGTGGCTGTACGGCGCGCTGGTTTCGCCGGCCTTGATGGTGACCTGAGCATTGTTGCTCAGGGTCACGACCAGGTCGTGCGCCAGGGCGGTGTTGATGTGCACAGTGAAGGTCGGTTTGACGTTTTCAGCGACCGAAACCTGGTCGGCAGTAATGGTGACTTTGACCAGATCGCCTTCGTTGCCTGGAGTACCCGGCTCGTCGGTGACAGCGGTGCTGACCGGAGTCTTGTCCAGAACCAGGTTCTCGAACTTGCCGACATCAGCGCCGTCGACGCTGGCGATCGATTTGATCACTGGATCGTTGGTGCCGGTGTAAACGTTGTCCGGAGCAGTGACAGTCACGAAGCCCGAAGTGCCATTGGCCGGCACGGTGATGACGGTGGTGCCGTCGCTCAAGGTGAAGGTCAGGGCCGAGTGCTTGTCGATCGGCAGACCGTCTTTGTTGGTCAAGGTGATGGTGTAGGTGATCACACCGCCTTCGGTGACCGAAGGAGTAGCGGTCAGCTTGGCCACCACGTCATCGGTGGTATCGGTGACTTTGACCGACGCCGCATCGCCCAGCTGCAGGTTCTCGAAGGCACGGCCGTCGATGTCTGCTGCCGACTTGATGCCCAGGCTGATTTCACCGGCGTCCTTATAGACGTCGTCGCCTTGCGCAGCATGGCTGTACGGCGCGCTGGTTTCGCCGGCCTTGATGGTCACAACTTCGTTGTTGCTCAGGGTCACGACAAGGTCGTGATCCAGGGCGGTATTGATGTGGACGGTGAAGGTCGGTTTAACGTTTTCAGCGACCGAGACCTGGTCGGCAGTGATGGTGACTTTGACCAGATCGCCTTCGTTGCCCGGAGTACCTGGCTCGTCAGTGACCGTAGTGCTGACCGGGGTCTTGTCCAGGACCAGGTTCTCGAACTTGCCGACATCGGCGCCATCAACCGAAGCGATCGACTTGATCACTGGGTCGTTGGTGCCGGTGTAGACGTTGTCAGGCGCAGTAACGGTGACGAAGCCCGAGGTGCTGTTGGCCGGCACAGTAATGACCGTGGTGCCGTCGCTCAGGGTGAAAGTCAGGGCCGAGTGCTTGTCGATCGGCAGACCGTCTTTGTTGGTCAGGGTGATGGTGTAAGTGATCGCACCACCTTCGGTGACCGAAGGCGTTGCAGTCAGTTTGGCCACCACGTCATCGGTAGTGTCAGTCACTTTGACCGACGCCGCATCACCCAGCTGCAGGTTTTCAAAGGCACGACCGTCGACATCGACGGCGGACTTGATACCCAGGCTGATTTCGCCGGCGTCTTTGTAGACGTCGTCGCCCTGCGCGTCGTGGCTATACGGCGCGCTGGTTTCGCCCGCCTTGATGGTGACGGTGGCGTTGTTGCTCAGGGTCACGACCAGGTCGTGCGCCAGCGCGGTGTTGATGTGGACGGTGAAGGTTGGCTTCACGTTCTCGGCAACCGAGACCTGGTCAGCGGTGATAGTGACCTTGACCAAGTCGCCACCGTTGCCAGTGCCTGGAGTGCCAGAGCCTGGCTCGTCGGTGACAGCGGTGCTGACCGGGGTCTTGTCCAGGACCAGGTTTTCGAACTTGCCAACATCAGCGCCATCAACCGAAGCGATCGACTTGATTACTGGGTCGTTGGTGCCGGTGTAGACGTTGTCAGGCGCAGTAACGGTGACGAAGCCCGAGGTGCTGTTGGCCGGCACAGTAATGACCGTGGTGCCGTCGCTCAGCGTGAAGGTCAGGGCCGAATGTTTATCAATCGGCAGACCGTCTTTGTTGGTCAGGGTGATGGTGTAGGTGATCGCACCACCTTCGGTGACCGAAGGCGTTGCAGTCAGCTTGGCCACCACGTCGTCGGTGGTGTCAGTGACTTTGACCGACGCCGCATCGCCCAGCTGCAGGTTCTCGAAGGCACGGCCGTCGATGTCTGCTGCCGACTTGATGCCCAGGCTGATCTCACCGGCATCTTTGTAGACATCGTCGCCCTGTGCAGCGTGGCTGTACGGCGCGCTGGTTTCGCCAGCCTTGATGGTGACGGTGGCGTTGTTGCTCAGGGTCACGACAAGGTCGTGGGCCAGGGCAGCGTTGATCTGAACGGTGAAGGTCGGTTTAACGTTTTCAGCGACCGAGACCTGGTCGGCAGTGATGGTGACCTTGACCAGGTCGCCACCGTTGCCAGTGCCTGGGGTGCCCGAACCAGGCTCGTCGGTAACAGCAGTGCTGACCGGCGTCTTGTCCAGAACCAGGTTCTCGAACTTGCCGACATCGGCGCCGTCGACGCTGGCGATCGATTTGATCACTGGATCGTTGGTACCAGTGTAAACGTTGTCCGGAGCAGTCACGGTTACGAAACCGCTGGTGCTGTTGGCCGGCACAGTAATGACCGTGGTGCCGTCGCTCAGCGTGAAGGTCAGGGCCGAATGTTTATCGATCGGCAGACCGTCTTTGTTGGTCAGCGTGATGGTGTAGGTGATCGCACCGCCCTCGGTGACCGAAGGAGTAGCGGTCAGTTTGGCCACCACGTCGTCGGTGGTGTCAGTGACTTTGACCGACGCCGCATCACCCAGCTGCAGGTTTTCAAAGGCACGACCGTCGACATCGACGGCGGACTTGATACCCAGGCTGATTTCGCCGGCGTCTTTGTAGACGTCGTCGCCCTGCGCGTCGTGGCTATACGGCGCGCTGGTTTCGCCCGCCTTGATGGTGACGGTGGCGTTGTTGCTCAGGGTCACGACCAGGTCGTGCGCCAGCGCGGTGTTGATGTGGACGGTGAAGGTTGGCTTCACGTTCTCGGCAACCGAGACCTGGTCAGCGGTGATAGTGACCTTGACCAAGTCGCCACCGTTGCCAGTGCCTGGAGTGCCAGAGCCTGGCTCGTCGGTGACAGCGGTGCTGACCGGGGTCTTGTCTAGGACCAGGTTTTCGAACTTGCCAACATCAGCGCCATCAACCGAAGCGATCGACTTGATTACTGGGTCGTTGGTGCCGGTGTAGACGTTGTCAGGCGCAGTAACGGTGACGAAGCCCGAGGTGCTGTTGGCCGGCACAGTAATGACCGTGGTGCCGTCGCTCAGGGTGAAAGTCAGGGCCGAGTGCTTGTCGATCGGCAGACCGTCTTTGTTGGTCAATGTGATGGTGTAGGTGATCGCACCGCCTTCGGTGACCGAAGGAGTAGCGGTCAGTTTGGCCACAACGTCGTCGGTGGTGTCAGTCACTTTGACCGACGCCGCATCGCCCAGCTGCAGGTTCTCGAAGGCACGGCCGTCGATGTCTGCTGCCGACTTGATGCCCAGGCTGATTTCGCCGGCGTCTTTGTAGACGTCGTCGCCCTGTGCAGCATGGCTGTACGGCGCGCTGGTTTCGCCGGCCTTGATGGTCACAACTTCGTTGTTGCTCAGGGTCACGACCAGATCGTGGTCCAGGGCAGCGTTGATGTGCACGGTGAAGGTCGGTTTAACGTTTTCAGCGACCGAGACCTGGTCAGCGGTGATGGTGACCTTGACCAGGTCGCCACCGTTGCCAGTGCCTGGGGTGCCCGAACCAGGCTCGTCGGTAACAGCAGTGCTGACCGGAGTCTTGTCCAGAACCAGATTCTCGAACTTGCCGACATCAGCGCCGTCGACGCTGGCGATCGATTTGATCACTGGATCGTTGGTGCCGGTGTAAACGTTGTCCGGAGCAGTGACAGTCACGAAGCCCGAGGTGCCATTGGCTGGCACGGTGATGACCGTGGTGCCATCGCTCAGGGTGAAGGTCAGCGCCGAATGTTTATCGATCGGCAGACCGTCTTTGTTGGTCAGCGTGATGGTGTAGGTGATCTCGCCACCTTCGGTCACCGAAGGGGTAGCGGTCAGCTTGGCAATGACATCGTCAGTGGTGTCGGTGACTTTGACCGACGCCGCGTCGCCCAGCTGCAAGTTCTCGAAAGCACGGCCATCGACATCGGCGGCGGACTTGATACCCAGACTGATCTCACCAGCATCTTTGTAGACGTCTTCGCCCTGTGCAGCGTGGCTGTACGGTGCGCTGGTTTCGCCAGCCTTGATGGTCACAACTTCATTGTTGCTCAGGGTCACGACCAGGTCGTGGTCCAGGGCAGCGTTGATGTGAACGGTGAAGGTCGGCTTCACGTTCTCGGCAACCGAGACCTGATCGGCCGTGATGGTGACCTTGACCAAGTCGCCACCGTTGCCAGTGCCTGGGGTGCCCGAGCCTGGCTCGTCGGTGACAGCGGTGCTGACTGGGGTTTTGTCCAGAACCAGGTTCTCGAACTTGCCGACATCGGCGCCATCAACCGAAGCGATCGACTTGATCACTGGGTCGTTGGTGCCGGTGTAAACGTTGTCCGGTGCAGTGACAGTCACAAAGCCCGAGGTGCCATTGGCTGGCACGGTGATCACGGTGGTGCCGTCGCTCAGCGTGAAGGTCAGCGCCGAATGTTTATCGATCGGCAGACCGTCTTTGTTGGTCAGCGTGATGGTGTAGGTGATCTCGCCACCTTCGGTCACCGAAGGGGTAGCGGTCAGCTTGGCAATGACATCGTCAGTGGTGTCGGTGACTTTGACCGACGCCGCGTCGCCCAGCTGCAAGTTCTCGAAGGCACGGCCATCGACATCGGCGGCGGACTTGATACCCAGGCTGATTTCGCCGGCGTCTTTGTAGACGTCGTCGCCCTGCGCGTCGTGGCTATACGGCGCGCTGGTTTCGCCCGCCTTGATGGTGACGGTGGCGTTGTTGCTCAGGGTCACGACCAGGTCGTGCGCCAGCGCGGTGTTGATGTGGACGGTGAAGGTCGGCTTCACGTTCTCGGCAACCGAGACCTGATCGGCCGTGATGGTGACCTTGACCAAGTCGCCACCGTTGCCAGTGCCTGGGGTGCCCGAGCCTGGCTCGTCGGTGACAGCGGTGCTGACTGGGGTTTTGTCCAGAACCAGGTTCTCGAACTTGCCGACATCGGCGCCATCAACCGAAGCGATCGACTTGATCACTGGGTCGTTGGTGCCGGTGTAAACGTTGTCCGGAGCAGTGACAGTCACAAAGCCCGAGGTGCCATTGGCTGGCACGGTGATCACGGTGGTGCCGTCGCTCAGCGTGAAGGTCAGGGCCGAGTGCTTGTCGATCGGCAGACCGTCTTTGTTGGTCAGCGTGATGGTGTAGGTGATCGCACCACCTTCGGTCACCGAAGGGGTAGCGGTCAGCTTGGCAATGACATCGTCAGTGGTGTCGGTGACTTTGACCGACGCCGCGTCGCCCAGCTGCAAGTTCTCGAAGGCACGGCCATCGACATCGGCGGCGGACTTGATACCCAGGCTGATTTCGCCGGCGTCTTTGTAGACGTCGTCGCCCTGCGCGTCGTGGCTATACGGCGCGCTGGTTTCGCCCGCCTTGATGGTGACGGTGGCGTTGTTGCTCAGGGTCACGACCAGGTCGTGCGCCAGCGCGGTGTTGATGTGGACGGTGAAGGTTGGCTTCACGTTCTCGGCAACCGAGACCTGGTCAGCGGTGATGGTGACCTTGACCAGGTCGCCACCGTTGCCAGTGCCTGGGGTGCCCGAACCAGGCTCGTCGGTAACAGCAGTGCTGACCGGCGTCTTGTCCAGAACCAGGTTCTCGAACTTGCCGACATCAGCGCCGTCGACGCTGGCGATCGATTTGATCACTGGGTCGTTGGTGCCGGTGTAAACGTTGTCCGGTGCAGTGACAGTCACAAAGCCCGAGGTGCCATTGGCTGGCACGGTGATCACGGTGGTGCCGTCGCTCAGGGTGAAGGTCAGGGCCGAGTGCTTGTCGATCGGCAGACCGTCTTTGTTGGTCAGCGTGATGGTGTAGGTGATCTCGCCACCTTCGGTCACCGAAGGGGTAGCGGTCAGCTTGGCGATGACATCGTCGGTGGTATCGGTGACTTTGACCGACGCCGCGTCGCCCAGCTGCAGGTTCTCGAAGGCGCGACCGTCTACATCGACGGCGGACTTGATGCCCAGGCTGATTTCACCGGCGTCCTTATAGACGTCGTCGCCTTGCGCAGCATGGCTGTACGGCGCGCTGGTTTCGCCGGCCTTGATGGTCACAACTTCGTTGTTGCTCAGGGTCACGACAAGGTCGTGATCCAGGGCGGTATTGATGTGAACGGTGAAGGTCGGCTTCACGTTCTCTGCGACCGAGACCTGATCGGCGGTGATGGTGACCTTGACCAGATCGCCTTCGTTGCCTGGAGTACCCGGCTCGTCGGTGACAGAGGTGCTGACCGGGGTCTTGTCCAGGACCAGGTTTTCGAACTTCCACGCATCAGCGCCGCTGACTGCTTGCAAGCTCTGCTCAACCGGTGCGTTGGTGCCGACGTAGACGTTGTCCGGTGCAGTCACGGTGGTGAAACCGCTGGTGCTGTTAGCCGGGACAGTGATGACCGTTTTGCCGTCACTCAGGGTGAAGTACAACGGCGCGTGGTTATCGATCGGCAGACCGTCTTTGTTGGTCAGCGTAACGGTATAGGTGATCTCGCCACCTTCGGTCACCGAAGGGGTAGCGGTCAGCTTGGCGATAACATCGTCGGTGGTGTCGGTGACTTTGACCGACGCCGCCTCGCCCAGCTGCAGGTTTTCAAAGGTCCGACCGTCAACATCGACCGCCGATTTGATACCCAAGCCGATTTCACCGGCGTCTTTGTAGACGTCATCGCCCTGCGCGTCGTGGGTGTAAGGTTCGCTGCTGGTTTCACCGGCCTTGATGGTGACCTGAGCATTGTTGCTCAGGGTCACGACCAGGTCGTGCGCCAGGGCGGTGTTGATGTGCACAGTGAAGGTCGGCTTCACGTTCTCTGCGACCGAAACCTGGTCTGCGGTGATAGTGACCTTGACCACATCACCTTCGTTGCCTGGTGTACCCGGCTCGTCGGTGACCGTAGTGCTGACCGGGGTCTTGTCCAGAACCAGGTTCTCGAACTTCCACGCATCAGCGCCGCTGACTGCTTGCAAGCTCTGCTCAACCGGTGCGTTGGTGCCGACGTAGACGTTGTCCGGTGCAGTCACGGTGGTGAAACCGCTGGTGCTGTTAGCCGGGACAGTGATGACCGTTTTGCCGTCACTCAGGGTGAAGTACAACGGCGAGTGGTTGTCGATCGGCAGACCGTCTTTGTTGGTCAGCGTAACGGTATAGGTGATCTCGCCACCTTCGGTCACCGAAGGCGTAGCGGTCAGCTTGGCGATGACATCGTCGGTGGTATCGGTGACTTTGACCGACGCCGCCTCGCCCAGCTGCAGGTTTTCAAAGGTCCGACCGTCAACATCGACCGCCGATTTGATACCCAAGCCGATTTCACCGGCGTCTTTGTAGACGTCGTCGCCCTGCGCGTCGTGGGTGTAAGGTTCGCTGCTGGTTTCACCGGCCTTGATGGTGACCTGAGCATTGTTGCTCAGGGTCACGACCAGGTCGTGCGCCAGGGCGGTGTTGATGTGCACAGTGAAGGTCGGCTTCACGTTCTCTGCGACCGAAACCTGGTCTGCGGTGATAGTGACCTTGACCACATCACCTTCGTTGCCTGGTGTACCCGGCTCGTCGGTGACCGTAGTGCTGACCGGGGTCTTGTCCAGAACCAGGTTCTCGAACTTCCACGCATCAGCGCCGCTGACTGCTTGCAAGCTCTGCTCAACCGGTGCGTTGGTGCCGACGTAGACGTTGTCCGGTGCAGTCACGGTGGTGAAACCGCTGGTGCTGTTAGCCGGCACAGTGATGACCGTTTTGCCGTCACTCAGGGTGAAGTACAACGGCGAGTGGTTGTCGATCGGCAGACCGTCTTTGTTGGTCAGGGTGACGGTGTAGGTGATCTCGCCACCTTCGGTCACCGAAGACGTAGCAGTCAGCTTGGCCACCACGTCATCGGCGGTATCGGTGACTTTGACCGACGCGGCATCACCCAGTTGCAGGTTCTCGAAGGCACGGCCATCGATGTCGGCTGCCGACTTGATGCCCAGGTTGATCTCACCGGCATCTTTGTAAACGTCGTCGCCCTGCGCGTCGTGAGCGTACGGCGCGCTGGTTTCACCGGCCTTGATGGTGACGGTGGAATTGTTGCTCAGGGTCACGACCAGGTCGTGCGCCAGCGCGGTGTTGATGTGGACGGTGAAGGTTGGCTTCACGTTCTCGGCAACCGAGACCTGGTCAGCGGTGATAGTGACCTTGACCAAGTCGCCACCGTTGCCAGTGCCTGGAGTGCCAGAGCCTGGCTCGTCGGTGACAGCGGTGCTGACCGGGGTCTTGTCCAGGACCAGGTTTTCGAACTTGCCAACATCGGCGCCATCAACCGAAGCGATCGACTTGATCACTGGGTCGTTGGTGCCGGTGTAAACGTTGTCCGGAGCAGTGACAGTCACAAAGCCCGAGGTGCCATTGGCTGGCACGGTGATGACCGTGGTGCCATCGCTCAGGGTGAAGGTCAGCGCCGAATGTTTATCGATCGGCAGACCATCTTTGTTGGTCAGGGTGATGGTGTAAGTGATTGCACCACCTTCGGTGACCGACGGTGTGGCGGTCAGCTTGGCAACCACGTCGTCGGTGGTGTCGGTGACTTTGACCGACGCCGCATCGCCCAGCTGCAGGTTTTCAAAGGCACGACCTTCGACATCGACGGCGGACTTGATACCCAGGCTGATTTCGCCGGCGTCTTTGTAGACGTCGTCGCCCTGCGCGTCGTGGCTATACGGCGCGCTGGTTTCGCCCGCCTTGATGGTGACCTGAGCATTGTTGCTCAGGGTCACGACCAGGTCGTGCGCCAACGCGGTGTTGATGTGGACGGTGAAGGTCGGTTTGACGTTCTCGGCAACCGAGACCTGGTCAGCAGTGATGGTGACTTTGACCACGTCGCCTTCGTTGCCTGGTGTACCCGGCTCGTCGGTGACCGTAGTGCTGACCGGGGTCTTGTCCAGAACCAGGTTCTCGAACTTCCACGCATCAGCGCCGCTGACTGCTTGCAGGCCCTGCTCTACCGGCGCGTTGGTCCCAACGTAAACGTTGTCAGGCGCGGTAACGGTGACGAAGCCCGAGGTGCTGTTGGCCGGCACAGTGACGACCGTTTTGCCGTCACTCAGTGTGAAGTACAACGGCGCGTGGTTGTCGATCGGCAGACCGTCTTTGTTGGTCAGGGTGACGGTGTAGGTGATCTCGCCACCTTCGGTCACCGAAGGGGTAGCAGTCAGTTTGGCAATGACATCGTCGGTGGTATCGGTGACTTTGACCGACGCCGCGTCACCCAGCTGCAAGTTCTCGAAGGCACGGCCATCGACATCGACGGCGGACTTGATACCCAGACTGATCTCACCAGCATCTTTGTAGACGTCGTCGCCCTGTGCATCGTGGCTGTACGGCGCGCTGGTTTCGCCAGCCTTGATGGTGACGGTGGCGTTGTTGCTCAGGGTCACGACCAGGTCGTGGGCCAGGGCGGTATTGATGTGGACGGTGAAGGTCGGCTTCACGTTCTCTGCGACCGAAACCTGATCGGCCGTGATGGTGACCTTGACCAGATCGCCTTCGTTGCCCGGAGTACCTGGCTCGTCGGTGACAGCGGTGCTGACTGGGGTTTTGTCCAGAACCAAGTTCTCGAACTTACCGACATCAGCGCCATCAACCGAAGCGATCGACTTGATCACTGGGTCGTTGGTACCGGTGTAGACGTTGTCAGGCGCAGTAACGGTGACGAAGCCCGAGGTGCTGTTGGCCGGCACAGTAATGACGGTGGTGCCGTCGCTCAGCGTGAAAGTCAGGGCCGAGTGTTTGTCGATCGGCAGACCGTCTTTGTTGGTCAGCGTGATGGTGTAGGTGATCTCGCCACCTTCGGTCACCGAAGGGGTAGCGGTCAGTTTGGCAACCACGTCGTCGGTGGTATCGGTGACTTTGACCGACGCCGCATCGCCCAACTGCAGGTTTTCGAAGGCACGACCGTCTACATCGACGGCGGACTTGATGCCCAAGTTGATCTCACCGGCATCTTTGTAAACGTCGTCGCCCTGCGCGTCGTGAGCGTACGGCGCGCTGGTTTCACCGGCCTTGATGGTAACCGTGGCATTGTTGCTCAGGGTCACGACCAGGTCGTGCGCCAGCGCGGTGTTGATGTGGACGGTGAAGGTCGGCTTCACGTTCTCGGCAACCGAAACCTGATCGGCCGTGATGGTGACCTTGACCAGATCGCCTTCGTTGCCCGGAGTACCTGGCTCGTCGGTGACAGCGGTGCTGACTGGGGTTTTGTCCAGAACCAGGTTCTCGAACTTACCGACATCAGCGCCATCAACCGAAGCGATCGACTTGATCACTGGGTCGTTCGCACCGACGTAGTCGTTGTCCGGAGCAGTGACAGTGACAGTGCCAACAGTGCTGTTGGCCGGCACGGTAATGACGGTGGTGCCGTCGCTCAGGGTGAAAGTCAGGGCCGAGTGTTTGTCGATCGGCAGACCGTCTTTGTTGGTCAGCGTGATGGTGTAGGTGATCTCGCCACCTTCGGTCACCGAAGGGGTAGCGGTCAGTTTGGCAACCACGTCGTCGGTGGTATCGGTGACTTTGACCGACGCCGCATCGCCCAACTGCAGGTTTTCGAAGGCACGACCGTCTACATCGACGGCGGACTTGATGCCCAAGTTGATCTCACCGGCATCTTTGTAAACGTCGTCGCCCTGCGCGTCGTGAGCGTACGGCGCGCTGGTTTCACCGGCCTTGATGGTAACCGTGGCATTGTTGCTCAGGGTCACGACCAGGTCGTGCGCCAGCGCGGTGTTGATGTGAACGGTGAAGGTCGGCTTCACGTTCTCGGCAACCGAGACTTGGTCAGCGGTGATAGTGACCTTGACCAGATCACCTTCGTTGCCTGGGGTACCTGGCTCGTCGGTCACCGTGGTGCTGACCGGGGTCTTGTCCAAGGTGAGTTGTTCGAACTTCCAGGCGTCTGCGCCGCTGACCGCTTGCAAGCTCTGCTCAACCGGGGCGTTAGTGCCGACATAAACGTTGTCTGGTGCAGTAACGGTGGTGAAACCGGTGGTGCTGTTGGCCGGGACGGTAATGACCGTTTTACCGTCACTCAAGGTGAAGTACAGCGGCGAGTGATTGTTGATCGGCAAACCGTCTTTGTTGGTCAGGGTGACGGTGTACGTAATCTCGCCTCCTTCGGTGACCGAAGGCGTAGCGGTCAGCTTGGCGATGACTTCGTCGGTGGTGTCGGTGACTTTGACCGACGCGGCATCACCCAGCTGCAGGTTCTCGAAAGCACGGCCATCGACATCGACGGCGGACTTGATACCCAGGCTGATCTCACCGGCGTCCTGGTAAACGTCGTCGCCTTGCGCATCGTGGCTGTATGGCGCGCTGGTTTCGCCAGCCTTGATGGTGACGGTGGCATTGTTGCTCAGGGTCACGACCAGGTCGTGGTCCAGGGCGGTGTTGATGTGAACGGTGAAGCTCGGTTGGACGTTCTCGGCGACCGATACCTGGTCAGCGGTGATGGTGACTTTGACCACGTCGCCTTCGTTGCCCGGAGTACCTGGCTCGTCGGTAACCGTAGTGCTGACCGGGGTCTTGTCCAAGGTCAGTTGCTCGAACTTCCACGCGTCTGCGCCGCTGACCGATTGCAGGCTCTGCTCTACCGGGGTGTTGCTGCCCACGTAGACATTATCCGGAGCAGTAACAGTGGCCGTACCGACGGTGCCGTTGGCTGGCACTGTGATGACCGTTTTGCCGTCGCTCAGGGTGAAGTAGAGCGGCGAGTGGTTGTTGATTGGCAAACCGTCTTTGTTGGTCAGGGTGACGGTGTACGTAATCTCGCCTCCTTCGGTGACCGAAGGCGTAGCGGTCAGCTTGGCGATGACTTCGTCGGTGGTGTCGGTGACTTTGACCGACGCGGCATCACCCAGCTGCAGGTTCTCGAAAGCACGGCCATCGACATCGACGGCGGACTTGATACCCAGGCTGATCTCACCGGCGTCCTGGTAAACGTCGTCGCCTTGCGCATCGTGGCTGTAGGGCGCGCTGGTTTCGCCCGCTTTGATAGTGACCGTAGCGTTGTTGCTCAGGGTCACGACCAGGTCGTGGGTCAGGGCGGTATTGATGTGAACGGTGAAGGTCGGCTTCACGTTCTCGGCGACCGAAACCTGGTCGGCGGTGATGGTGACCCTGACCAGGTCGCCTTCGTTGCCGGTGCCTGGGGTGCCCGAACCTGGCTCGTCCGTCACAGAAGTGGTGACGCTATCACCACCCAAAGTCAGCTTCTCGAAGTTGTCTGCGCCCGATACCGACTCAAGCTTGTTGGCGACAGCGCCCTGACCGCCGACGTACACGTCATCTTGAACCGTGATGGTCGCAGTGCCGGAAGCACTGTTGGCCGGAATCGTGACTTTTGTACCGTCGGTCAGGGTGAAGGTCAGCGCGCCGTGCTCAGTGACAGACAGGCCCTGTGCGTTGGTCAGCGTGACGGTGTAGGTCACCTGGCCACCTTCGGCCACGGTTGCCTTGTCCACAGTCAAAGTTGCAACGACTTCGCTGACGGTGTCCGAAACTTCAACGGTCGCCGGGCCGCCGATGGCCAGATTCTCGAAGGTAGCACCCGCGACAGTGGCGCCGGTGACGCTCAACGTCACAGAGCCGGCGTCCTTGATTACGTCATCGCCTTGGGCCGGAGTCTTGTACTCGACTTCGGTCTTGCCTGCCTCGATGGTGACGGTTTCGCCGTTCGACAGCGTTACGGTCAGCGGACGGTCCAGCGCCTGGCTCACTTTTACGGTAAAGGATGGCTGCTGATCTTCAGTCACGTTGCCGTTGCTGACGATGCTTACGGTGACGGTATCGATACTGTCATTGATTACAGTCGACGCCGGGGTCGGGTTCGGCGTCAGCTGCTCGAAGTTACCGCCGGTAGCGCCTGTGATGGTGGTAGTGATGGTCGAGCCATTGTTGTAGACATCGTTATCCGGGGTCTGGAAATCAACGCTGCCTTGGGTCTTGCCGGCCTCGACGGTGATGGTCTGGCCGTTCGACAGGGTCACGGTAACCGGAGTCTGGGCAGGGTTGCTCAGGGTCACGGTGTAGGTGATCACGCCACCTTCGGTGACCGAAGGATTGGCGGTCAGGGTCGCAGTGGTCACATCGACCGAATCGTTGATCGTGGTCTGCGCCGGGGTCGGGTTCGGCGTCAGTTGCTCGAAGTTACCGCCAGTGGCGTCAGTGATGGTCGTGCTGACAGTCGAGCCATTGTTGTAGACATCGTTATCCGGGGTCTGGAAATCAACGCTGCCTTGGGTCTTGCCGGCTTCGACGGTGATGGTCTGACCGTTCGACAGGGTCACGGTGACAGGCGTCTGGGCAGGGTTGCTCAGGGTCACGGTGTAGGTGATCACACCACCTTCGGTGACCGAAGGATTCGCGGTCAGGGTCGCAGTCGTCACATCGACCGAGTCATTGATCGTGGTCTGCGCTGGAGTCGGGTTAGGCGTCAGTTGCTCGAAGTTGCCGCCGGTAGCACCGGTGATGGTGGTAGTGACAGTCGAGCCGTTGTTGTAGACGTCGTTATCCGGGGTCTGGAAGTCAACGCTGCCCTGGGTTTTGCCGGCTTCGACGGTGATGGTCTGACCATTCGACAGGGTCACGGTGACAGGCGTCTGGGCAGGGTTGCTCAGGGTCACGGTGTAGGTGATCACACCACCTTCGGTGACCGAAGGATTCGCGGTCAGGGTCGCAGTCGTCACATCGACCGAGTCATTGATCGTGGTCTGCGCTGGAGTCGGGTTAGGCGTCAGTTGCTCGAAGTTGCCGCCGGTAGCACCGGTGATGGTGGTAGTGACAGTCGAGCCGTTGTTGTAGACGTCGTTATCCGGGGTCTGGAAGTCAACGCTGCCCTGGGTTTTGCCGGCTTCGACGGTGATGGTCTGACCATTCGACAGGGTCACGGTGACAGGCGTCTGGGCAGGGTTGCTCAGGGTCACGGTGTAGGTGATCACACCACCTTCGGTGACCGAAGGATTCGCGGTCAGGGTCGCAGTCGTCACATCGACCGAGTCATTGATCGTGGTCTGCGCCGGGGTCGGATTCGGCGTCAGCTGCTCGAAGTTACCGCCGGTAGCGCCTGTGATGGTGGTAGTGATGGTCGAGCCATTGTTGTAGACATCGTTATCCGGGGTCTGGAAATCAACGCTGCCTTGGGTCTTGCCGGCCTCGACGGTGATGGTCTGGCCGTTCGACAGGGTCACGGTAACCGGAGTCTGGGCAGGGTTGCTCAGGGTCACGGTGTAGGTGATCACGCCACCTTCGGTGACCGAAGGATTGGCGGTCAGGGTCGCAGTGGTCACATCGACCGAATCGTTGATCGTGGTCTGCGCCGGGGTCGGGTTCGGCGTCAGTTGCTCGAAGTTACCGCCAGTGGCGTCAGTGATGGTCGTGCTGACAGTCGAGCCATTGTTGTAGACATCGTTATCCGGGGTCTGGAAATCAACGCTGCCTTGGGTCTTGCCGGCCTCGACGGTGATGGTCTGGCCGTTCGACAGGGTCACGGTAACCGGAGTCTGGGCAGGGTTGCTCAGGGTCACGGTGTAGGTGATCACGCCACCTTCGGTGACCGAAGGATTGGCGGTCAGGGTCGCAGTGGTCACATCGACCGAATCGTTGATCGTGGTCTGCGCCGGGGTCGGGTTCGGCGTCAGTTGCTCGAAGTTGCCGCCAGTGGCGTCAGTGATAGTGGTGCTGACGGTCGAGCCATTGTTGTAGACGTCGTTGTCCGGGGTCTGGAAGTCGACACTGCCCTGGGTTTTGCCGGCTTCGACGGTGATGGTCTGACCGTTCGACAGGGTCACGGTGACAGGCGTCTGGGCAGGGTTGCTCAGGGTCACGGTGTAGGTGATCACACCACCTTCGGTGACCGAAGGATTGGCGGTCAGGGTCGCAGTGGTCACATCGACCGAATCGTTGATCGTGGTCTGCGCCGGGGTCGGGTTCGGCGTCAGTTGCTCGAAGTTGCCGCCGGTAGCACCGGTGATGGTGGTAGTGACAGTCGAGCCGTTGTTGTAGACGTCGTTATCCGGGGTCTGGAAGTCAACGCTGCCCTGGGTTTTGCCGGCTTCGACGGTGATGGTCTGACCATTCGACAGGGTCACGGTGACAGGCGTCTGGGCAGGGTTGCTCAGGGTCACGGTGTAAGTGATCACGCCACCTTCGGTTACCGAAGGGTTCGCGGTCAGGGTCGCAGTGGTCACATCGACCGAATCGTTGATCGTGGTCTGCGCCGGGGTCGGGTTCGGCGTCAGTTGCTCGAAGTTACCGCCGGTAGCGCCTGTGATGGTGGTAGTGATGGTCGAGCCATTGTTGTAGACGTCGTTGTTCGGAGTCTGGAAGTCGACACTGCCTTGGGTCTTGCCGGCCTCGACGGTGATGGTCTGGCCGTTCGACAGGGTCACGGTAACCGGAGTCTGGGCAGGGTTGCTCAGGGTCACGGTGTAGGTGATCACGCCACCTTCGGTGACCGAAGGATTGGCGGTCAGGGTCGCAGTGGTCACATCGACCGAATCGTTGATCGTGGTCTGCGCCGGGGTCGGATTCGGCGTCAGCTGCTCGAAGTTACCGCCGGTAGCGTCAGTGATAGTGGTGCTGACGGTCGAGCCGTTGTTGTAGACGTCGTTGTCCGGGGTCTGGAAGTCAACGCTGCCTTGGGTCTTGCCGGCTTCAACAGTGATGGTTTGGCCGTTCGACAAGGTCACGGTAACCGGAGTCTGGGCAGGGTTGCTCAGGGTCACGGTGTACGTGATCACGCCGCCCTCAGTCACACTTGGCGAAGCGGTCAGAGTTGCGGTGGTGGTGTCGACCGAATCGTTGATCGTGGTCTGCGCCGGGGTCGGATTCGGCGTCAGCTGCTCGAAGTTACCGCCGGTAGCGCCTGTGATGGTGGTAGTGATGGTCGAGCCATTGTTGTAGACGTCGTTGTTCGGAGTCTGGAAGTCGACACTGCCTTGGGTCTTGCCAGCTTCAACAGTGATGGTTTGGCCGTTCGACAAGGTCACGGTAACCGGAGTCTGGGCAGGGTTGCTCAGGGTCACGGTGTACGTGATCACGCCGCCCTCAGTCACACTTGGCGAAGCGGTCAGAGTTGCGGTGGTGGTGTCGACCGAATCGTTGATCGTGGTCTGCGCCGGGGTCGGGTTCGGCGTCAGTTGCTCGAAGTTGCCGCCAGTGGCGTCAGTGATAGTGGTGCTGACGGTCGAGCCGTTGTTGTAGACGTCGTTGTCCGGGGTCTGGAAATCAACGCTGCCTTGAGTCTTGCCGGCTTCGACGGTGATGGTCTGGCCATTCGACAGGGTCACGGTGACAGGCGTCTGGGCAGGGTTGCTCAGGGTCACGGTGTAAGTGATCACGCCACCTTCGGTTACCGAAGGGTTCGCGGTCAGGGTCGCAGTGGTCACATCGACCGAGTCATTGATCGTGGTCTGCGCCGGGGTCGGGTTCGGCGTCAGTTGCTCGAAGTTGCCGCCAGTGGCGTCAGTGATAGTGGTGCTGACGGTCGAGCCGTTGTTGTAGACGTCGTTGTCCGGGGTCTGGAAATCAACGCTGCCTTGAGTCTTGCCAGCTTCGACAGTGATGGTCTGGCCATTCGACAGGGTCACGGTGACAGGCGTCTGGGCAGGGTTGCTCAGGGTCACGGTGTAAGTGATCACGCCACCTTCGGTTACCGAAGGGTTCGCGGTCAGGGTCGCAGTGGTCACATCGACCGAGTCATTGATCGTGGTCTGCGCCGGGGTCGGGTTCGGCGTCAGTTGCTCGAAGTTGCCGCCAGTGGCGTCAGTGATAGTGGTGCTGACGGTCGAGCCGTTGTTGTAGACGTCGTTGTCCGGGGTCTGGAAATCAACGCTGCCTTGAGTCTTGCCAGCTTCGACAGTGATGGTCTGGCCATTCGACAAGGTCACGGTGACAGGCGTCTGGGCAGGGTTGCTCAGGGTCACGGTGTAAGTGATCACGCCACCTTCGGTTACCGAAGGGTTCGCGGTCAGGGTCGCAGTGGTCACATCGACCGAATCGTTGATCGTGGTCTGCGCCGGGGTCGGGTTCGGCGTCAGTTGCTCGAAGTTGCCGCCAGTGGCGTCAGTGATAGTGGTGCTGACGGTCGAGCCGTTGTTGTAGACGTCGTTGTCCGGGGTCTGGAAATCAACGCTGCCTTGAGTCTTGCCAGCTTCGACAGTGATGGTCTGGCCATTCGACAAGGTCACGGTGACAGGCGTCTGGGCAGGGTTGCTCAGGGTCACGGTGTAGGTGATCACGCCGCCTTCGGTTACCGAAGGATTCGCGGTCAGGGTCGCAGTAGTGTTGTCGACCGAGTCGTTGATCGTGGTCTGCGCCGGGGTCGGGTTCGGCGTCAGTTGCTCGAAGTTACCGCCGGTAGCGCCGGTGATAGTGGTAGTGACAGTCGAGCCGTTGCTGTAGACGTCGTTGTCCGGGGTCTGGAAGTCAACGCTGCCTTGGGTCTTGCCGGCTTCAACAGTGATGGTTTGGCCGTTCGACAAGGTCACGGTAACCGGAGTCTGGGCAGGGTTGCTCAGGGTCACGGTGTACGTGATCACGCCGCCCTCAGTCACACTTGGCGAAGCGGTCAGAGTTGCGGTGGTGGTGTCGACCGAATCGTTGATCGTGGTCTGCGCCGGGGTCGGGTTCGGCGTCAGTTGCTCGAAGTTGCCGCCAGTGGCGTCAGTGATAGTGGTGCTGACGGTCGAGCCGTTGTTGTAGACGTCGTTGTCCGGGGTCTGGAAATCAACGCTGCCTTGAGTCTTGCCGGCTTCGACGGTGATGGTCTGGCCATTCGACAGGGTCACGGTGACAGGCGTCTGGGCAGGGTTGCTCAGGGTCACGGTGTAAGTGATCACGCCACCTTCGGTTACCGAAGGGTTCGCGGTCAGGGTCGCAGTGGTCACATCGACCGAGTCATTGATCGTGGTCTGCGCCGGGGTCGGGTTCGGCGTCAGTTGCTCGAAGTTGCCGCCAGTGGCGTCAGTGATAGTGGTGCTGACGGTCGAGCCGTTGTTGTAGACGTCGTTGTCCGGGGTCTGGAAATCAACGCTGCCTTGAGTCTTGCCAGCTTCGACAGTGATGGTCTGGCCATTCGACAAGGTCACGGTGACAGGCGTCTGGGCAGGGTTGCTCAGGGTCACGGTGTAAGTGATCACGCCGCCTTCGGTTACCGAAGGATTCGCGGTCAGGGTCGCAGTAGTGTTGTCGACCGAGTCGTTGATCGTGGTCTGCGCCGGGGTCGGGTTCGGCGTCAGTTGCTCGAAGTTACCGCCGGTAGCGCCGGTGATAGTGGTAGTGACAGTCGAGCCGTTGCTGTAGACATCGTTATCCGGGGTCTGGAAGTCAACGCTGCCCTGGGTCTTGCCGGCTTCGACGGTGATGGTCTGGCCGTTCGACAGGGTCACGGTAACCGGAGTCTGGGCAGGGTTGCTCAGGGTCACGGTGTAAGTGATCACGCCACCTTCGGTCACCGAAGGGTTGGCGGTCAGGGTCGCAGTGGTGGTGTCGATAGTATCGGTAATCTGCGTAACCGCCGGCGTTTGCGGCAGGGTCACTATCAGACCGTTCCCCCCGGTGGCACCCGTCACGGTCGTCGAGATCTGCCCGCCGTCGATATACGGCGTGTCATTCGCCGGGATGGTGACATTGACGCTACCGCTGGTCTGCCCTGCCGGAATGACGATCACCGCTCCGTTGGACAGGGTCACGACCAGGTTGGACGTCGGCGCCTGGCCAACTGTCGCGGTATAAACGATTACGCCACCCGCTTCGGAGATGGAAGGGGTGGCGTTGAGGACAAGCGCGGTGGAGACATCGGTCGGCGTGGTGGGCGGTATGACCTGCTGATTGCTGTTGCTGGTGTCCAGCGCGCCAACGTCTTCAGACTCCAGCGCCGCGGCAAAGCCTAATGGGCCGGTAGGGAAACCGATGCTCGTGTCGACCCTGCCCGCTGTCTCCTCAAGCATGACAAAGCTGTGGCCACCCCCCAGCGCGCCACCACCGCCCGCCGCTGCCGGGCCTGCTGCCGTGGCTTCAAGCTCGGTAGTCGGGTCGACACCCGCAGCGATTGCCTGCTGCAGCTCTTCGACCGACGGTGCAGCCTGCGCAGTGGCCTGGCCCAGGTCGGTGCTGCTGTAGGGCGCATCCGCGCTCCACTGGCTGTCACGGCCCAGGTCGAGCAGGCGACCATCGGCCAGCTCGAGCGTTACCGCGCCGCCCGGGCCGGTGAGTACTTCCTCACCCGCCAACAGGCGATCACCTTCGATGAGTACACGCCGGATGCCCTCTGGGGATACCGCAATAACCTGGCCGACAATGCTTTTGACGATGGCTACAACGCTGCTCATTGGACTCTCCGTGTGACCCGGTTAGGGTACTTCCCTGCCAGAGCGGCGCTGTTGTAAGCCACTTCAGGCGGATCTGTGTCGATTAATATGATGAGGATTTGACGTCAAAATTACGTCTATAACTGTTTGGAATTAACTATCTGCCAAACTATTGACCTTATACTCGCCATCCTAAACAATCGGCAATGTAATGTCACATTGATATTTGCACCTTTGCCACCCCTTCCTTTAGTACTAATCCAGGGCCGGTCGGAAGCCCGCCCATCGGTCAGTTCTGGCGCCATTTTCCTGGCCCTGAAAAGCTTGAACCGTGATTCAGGACAACAGCGCTTTCGAGAACTCGCCAAAAATGCGTGCTTCACTGTTTACCGTTCTTCCCATCACCCTAGCCGCCACCTATTCACAAGCACAATCCTTGCCCGAAGCCATGCAGACCACCCTTGATAGCCCGCAGGCTATAACAACGAATGGCAGGCTATGCTGCGAATGAACTTCAACCTTTACACTGGCGTCAGCGACAAGGCTGACCTGGAGTCCAAGCTGTAACCTTCACTAAGCCAGCGTCGTCTGGTAGCGGTGAAGAACATACAATTGTTTACTCAGTATCGAATCAAGGCGACCATTGGCCACTGCTCAAGAATCAGGGTGTCGTAGCCCCGATGGCCACTGTTGTGCAGAACGATCTGAAACCGAGGGTGAGCCTGTCAGGCCTGAACTGAGGCACACCCTGCCCCACCCACCGCAAGGATGAAGAGAGCGCCGCGTGGAATCCGAAGTCAGTCGAGTCCAACTCAGCCACGATCCACGCAGTCAGCATGACGATCCCTTGCTGGATAGCTTGCTGAGCCTGTGTGTTCTGCATCAGAAACCCGCCAGCCGGGTCATGCTGACCACCGGCCTGCCGCTGCCTGCCCAGCGCCTGAGCCCCGAGCTGCTGCCCCGTGCCGCGGCCCGGGCAGGGCTGCAGGGGCGGCTGCTGCAGCGCAAGCTGGAGCAGATCCCCAGTATCGCCATGCCGGCCATGCTGTTGCTCAAGGAAGGCCGCAGCGCCGTGCTGCTGGGCTGGGAAAACGAAGACACCGCGCGCCTGCTGCTTAGCGAGAGCGATGGTGGCGAGGTGCATGTCAGCCGCGAAGCGCTGCTCAGTGACTACAGCGGGCGCGTGTTCTTCGCCCAGCCGCAGCACAAGTTCGACGTCAACCACGGCAACCTCATCCCGCGCGCGAAATCCTGGTTCCGCGACACCCTGCTGCGCAGCAAATGGCTGTACATCGATGCCATCGCCGCCAGCCTGGTAATCAACCTGATCGCCCTGGCCGCGCCGCTGTTCGTCATGAACGTGTATGACCGGGTGGTGCCCAACCAGGCAACCTCGACCCTCTGGGTGCTGGCCGTCGGCATCGCCGGCGCCTACGTCTTCGACCTTATCCTCAAGGGCTTGCGCGGCCTCTGCCTGGACCTTGCCGGCAAAAAGACCGACTTGATCATTTCGGCGACCTTGTTCGAGCGTATCGTCGGCATGTCGATGAAGTACCGCCCGGCGCGGGTCGGCAGCTTTGCCCAGAACATCCATGAGTTCCAGGGCTTGCGCGACTTCCTCGCCTCCTTGACCCTGACCAGCCTGATCGACCTGCCGTTCACCCTCCTGATCCTGATCGTCATCGCCATCATTGGCGGGCACCTGGTGTGGATCCCGATCATCGCCTTCCCGCTGGCCCTGGGCATCGGTTATGCCTTGCAGCGGCCGCTGATGGCGACCATGGAGCGGACCATGGCCCTGGCCTCGGAGCGCCAGTCCAGCCTGATCGAGACCCTGGCTGGCCTGGACGCCGTCAAGGTCAACAACGCCGAAAGCGAGCGCCAGTACATGTGGGAGCAGACCCTCGGCACCCTCAGCCGGTTGGAGCTGCGCGTGAAGGTGCTGTCGAGCCTGGCGATGAACATCACCATGCTGATCCAGCAGCTGGCAGGCGTGGCGATGATCTGCGTGGGTGTCTACCTGATCATCGACGGCAACCTGAGCATGGGCGGCCTGGTCGCCTGTTACATGCTCAGCGGCCGCGCCCTCGGCCCGCTGGGCCAGCTCAACGGCTTGCTGGCCCGCTACCAGCAGGCCAAGGTAACCATGGTCGCCACCGACCACATGATGGACTTGCCGCAGGAGCGCAACTTCGAGGAGCGGCCGCTGAGCCGCCGGGTACTGCAGGGCAGCATCGAGTTCCGCGGGGTCGAGTTCACCTACCCGAACCAGCAGAACCTGGCCCTGAAGAACATCAACCTGACCATCCGCCCCGGCGAAAAGGTCGGCATCATTGGCCGCAGCGGCTCGGGCAAGAGCTCCCTGGCCAAGCTGGTCGTGGGCCTCTATGAAGCCGACGGCGGGTCACTGCTGGTCGATGGCGTGGATATCCGCCAGATCGACGTCAGCGAACTGCGCCACAACATCGGCTATGTGCCGCAGGACATCCAGCTGATGGCCGGCACCCTGCGCGACAACCTGGTCAGCGGCGCACGTTACATCGAAGACGAAATGATCCTGCAGGCCGCAGAACTTGCAGGTGTTCATGAGTTTGCCCGGCTGCACCCCGACGGTTATGAGCTGCAAGTGGGCGAGCGTGGCCAGAACCTCTCCGGCGGCCAGCGGCAGAACGTTGCCCTGGGGCGTGCATTGCTGCTCAACCCGCAGATCCTGCTGCTCGACGAGCCGACCAGCGCCATGGACAACACCGGTGAAGAGCGCCTCAAGCAACGCCTGCAGGCGGTGATCGAGAACAAGACGGTGCTGCTGGTGACCCACCGCGCCTCGTTGCTGTCGCTGGTGGACCGGCTGATCGTCATCGATCGCGGGCAGATTGTCGCCGACGGCCCGAAAGCCGCGGTCATGGATGCGCTGAAGAAGGGGCAGATCAGTGTTGCATAAGCTCGATATGGGGCAGTTCAAGGATGGCCTGCGGCGCTACTTCAAGGGCTCCGATTCGCTCGGCGGGCAGCCGCTGCCCGAGGTCAACAAGGCGCTGATCGAGGATGCACCGCGGGTGGTGCGCCTGACCATCTGGGGTGTGATCGCGTTTTTCGTATTCCTGATCGTCTGGGCCAGTGTGGCGCCGATCGATGAAGTCACGCGCGGCGAAGGCAAGGCCATTCCGTCCTCCAAGGTGCAGAAGATCCAGAACCTCGAGGGCGGCATCGTCGCCGAAATCTACGCCAAGGAAGGGCAGATCGTCGAAATCGGCCAACCCCTGCTGCGCCTGGACGAAACCCGCTTCGCCTCCAACGTCGGCGAAACCGAGGCCGACCGCTTGGCCATGGCGCTGCGCGTCGAACGCCTGAGTGCCGAGGTCGAAGACCGTCCGCTGCAAATCGATGAGGCCCTGAGCAAGGCCGCGCCCAACCAGGCAGCCAACGAGCAATCGCTTTACCAGAGCCGGCGCCAGCAACTGCAGGACGAGATCGGTGGCCTGCAGCAGCAGCTGGTACAGCGTCAGCAGGAGCTGCGCGAATACACCTCCAAGCGCGCGCAGTACGCCAACAGCCTGCAACTGCTGCGCCAGGAGATTGCGATGTCCGAGCCCTTGGTAGCCCAGGGCGCAATCTCCCAGGTCGAAGTGCTGCGCCTGCGCCGTGCCGAAGTGGAAAACCGTGGCCAGATGGATTCCACCGCGCTGGCCATCCCGCGTGCCGAGGCGGCCATTCGGGAAGTACAGAGCAAGATCGAAGAAACCCGTGGCAAATTCCGCAGCGAAGCGCTGACCCAGCTCAATGAGGCACGCACCGAGCTCAGCAAGGCCACGGCCACCAGCAAGGCGCTGGACGACCGGGTTCACCGCACCATGGTCACCTCACCTGTGCGCGGTATCGTCAAACAGCTGCTGGTCAACACCATCGGTGGAGTGATCCAGCCGGGTAGCGACATCGTCGAGGTCGTGCCGCTGGACGACACCCTGGTCATCGAAGCGAAGATCCTGCCCAAGGACATCGCCTTCCTGCATCCAGGGCAGGAAGCGACGGTCAAGTTCACCGCCTATGACTACACCATTTACGGTGGCCTGAAGGCCAAGCTGGAGCAGATCGGTGCCGACACCATCACCGATGAAGACAAAAAGACCACGTACTACCTGATCAAGCTGCGCACCGATCGCAGCCACCTGGGCACTGACGAGAAGCCATTACTGATCATTCCCGGGATGGTGGCGACGGTGGATATCATGACCGGCAAGAAGACCATCATGAGCTACCTGCTCAAGCCGATCATGAAGGCCCGCTCGGAAGCCCTGCGCGAGCGTTAACACCACGCCCGGCTGTGTGTGTAGGAGCGGCCTTGCCGAGGCGCCGGACCGGTCGGAAAGGGTCGCGGAGCGGCCCCAGGTTCTGTGGCGCAGCAAAAATCGCCGGGGCCGCTCCTTCACGGGGAAGTATCAGCGCCAGGGTGCAGGTTCACCCACCAGCTGCCCCTGAATACCACCCACGCCCATCTCCCGCAGCACCAACCGCTCGCCTTCCGTCTCGACCCGCTCGGCAATCAACGGCAGGTCGATACTGTGTGCGGCGCGTTGGATCGCTTCGATGAACAGGCGCTTGTGCTGCTCATGGTCAATGTTACGGATATAGCTGCCATCAATTTTCAGGTATGCCAGGCCCAGGTGTGCCAAGTTGCCGATCATGCTGAAACGGCCGCCGAAGCGCTGCAGCGCCAGCCCGAAGCCAAGCGCGTGCAGGCGTCGGGTCAGTTGCTCGAGGGCAGACTGGTCGGGCAGTTGCTCTTCGCCGATCTCGAACGTCAACCGCGGGCCCAGCGCCGCATGCTGGCTTAGCAGCTCGTAGACGCGTTGCAGCGCCTTGGGGTCGGCCAAGGTTGCTGCGGACAGGTTCAGCGCCAGCATCTGATCATGGCTGCGCAGGTGGGCGAGCACCTTTTCCAGCACCAGCACATCCAGGCGCGGCATCCAGCCGAAGCGCTCCAGCCAGGGCAGGAAGCGCCCGGCGGGCAGTGCCTCGCCTTGCTCATCGTGCAAGCGCGAGATGACTTTGTGGTGCAATACCCGTTGCGCTGTTTCGCAGTCCACCACCGGCTGGAAAAACAGCTCGAAATGCCCATTGGCAAATGCCTGGTCGAGCCGCTCATGCCAGGCATGATGGCTATCGCCCGCTACCGCAGCTGCACCCTGTTCGAGACAGACCCAGCCGGGTGCCGGCTGGTTTTCGGCAAGGGCCAGGGCTTCGTCGGCAAGTTTCAGCAATGCCTGTGGCGCATCGCCGGGGCTGAAGGGCGCAAGGCCGATGCACGCGACCGGGCTGACATCACTGGCGCCAGTCTCGTGCAGGCTCTGCAGGGTGGCCTCCAGCGCCTGGGCAAGCTGTACGGCCTCCTCGTGCACCATACCCGGCGCCAGCACGGCGAACTCGCCCCCACGGCTGCGCGAAATCAGGTCTTTGGTTTCTGGGTAGCTGGCACAGGTACGGCGCAGTTGCTCGCCCACCGCCTGCAACAGCTGGTCGGTACGCTGCCCGCCCAGGCGCGCGTTGAGGCCTGCCAGCCCCTGCACCCGCAGCAACAGCAAGTAACCAGCCCGGGCTTCCTCCATGTTGCTGACGCGGGTGTTGAGCTGCATCTCGAAATAGCGGCGGTTGGACAGCCCGGTGAGGCTGTCCTGGTAGGACTCGGCGCGCAACCGCTCACTGCGCTCGGCCTGCTCGGTGAACAGCGCCTTGAGCTTCTCGACCATCTGGTTCATCGCCTGCACCACACGGCGCAGCTCGGGTGTGCGCGGCAGGTCTGGCAGGCTGAGGAATTCGCGCCGGGCGATGGCATGGGATTGCTCGACCATGTAGTCCAGTGGCCGCAACTGGCGGCGCAGCAACAACGCGCCGAGCACCGCACTGGCTGCACCACACAGCAGCAACCAGCCCAGGCTGCCCAAGGCGCTCTGCCAGAGCTTGGCGATGGCGAACATCGGGTGGCTGATCACCTCCACCCGGGCGGCCTGCTGCCATCCGCGGCTGACAATGGCATCACCACCGGCCGCTTCAAGGCCAATGAGGTGGACGAACCAGGCCGGCACACCCCCTCGGTCAGGCTCGGCATGGCGCTCCACCAACACGGCATTGGAACCCAGGTCGACGACCTTGATGCTCGCATAGTAGCCACTGTCGAAGATCGAGCTGACCATCAGTTCGACCATCGCCGGGTCGTCGATGTTGGGTGTCAGCGACAGCGCCAGGGCAGTGGCTGCGTCCTGGGCGTGCGAACGCAGCTGGTTGACGTACTGGCTGCGCGAGCTCTCCAGGCTGACCATGAAGCTGCCGCTGAAGGCGACCACCAGGAACAGGCAAATGGCCAACAGCAATTGTTTGAACAGTGACATCTGTGCTCCTTCAGTAAACCGGCTCGGCCGGGAACCCTTCGGCCTGCATTTTCTTCAGCAAATCCTGCCAGCGTGACAGCCGCTTGGTATCGCCTACCTTCTTGTTGCCGGCGGCGCCTGTCAGCCACAGCCCCTCACCATTGAAGGCATACACCGGCAGCAGGTCGGGACGCTGGCTCGCCGGCTTGATGGCATCCATCAGGCTGTCGAGCACCAACGGTTGAGCCTGTGGGTTTGAATAGTAGGTCAGCACCATGTGCGCTCGGTTTTGCCGCAACGCCTTGACGTAGGTGATACGCAGCTTTTCGCTGGGGATGCCCATGCGCCGTAGGCTGAAATACTTGGCAATAGCGTAGTCCTCGCAATCACCTGCCCCCTTGATCAGTGCCTGGACCGGCGTGGCCCAATAATCGACCTCATGCCACAGATCGATATCTTCGACGTAGCGCAGTTGCTGGTTGAAGAAGCGGTTGACCACCTGCAGCCGCTCCAGCTCGGTGGCCTGCTTCTGCGTGGCCATCAGGTTCTGCCAGGCGTCGATACGCCCCTGGCCTGCGCCAAGCGGGCCATACAGGGCCTGCGACTTGCGACTGATCTGGGAAAAATCCCAATCCGCGTGCAAACCGCCCAGTAGCAAGCTACCCAGCAGCGCGGCAAGGCCGACACGTCGCACAGCGGTTTTGAACATCCAGGATATCGCCACTGCGAAGACCTGTTCAGACCAGTCGAAAGCAGCGATGGTGCGGCCTCGCTGTGCAAAAGACAATGGCATCCTGCAATCACGCAACCTGGGGATGGGCCATACTAACTTTATGGCTATCTCGTTGTATGTGCCGCTTCCTTTGCCAAGCGACTTCATACACCATAGCCGCGGCCTTGGGTCACCCGCTCCAATGCGGCTGACGGTTTGACAAGCCCCCTTGCCTGTTACTAGTGTCATTGGATCCAACTTTCGTTATGGTCGAGGCAGACTCCGCGTGGCCGAGAAAATTAAACTGAGCAACGTGCTGGCTAGCGAACAGCTACCCCCACACCTGGCACGTGCTGTTATCGAAGAGCGCCTGCGCAGCGCCATTCTTGATGGGCGACTACCGCCAGGCACCGCTGTGCGTCAGCAAGAGCTGGCGACCTTGTTCGGGGTCAGCCGCATGCCTGTGCGCGAGGCCTTGCGCCAACTTGAAGCGCAATCGCTGCTGAACGTGGAGATGCACAAGGGCGCTGTGGTTGCGCCGTTGATCGGCGAGGACGCGGTAGACACCTATGCCCTGCGTGTTCTGCTCGAAAGCGAGGCGCTGCGCCAATCCATTCCGCTGCTTGATGCCGACGACATCGCCCGTGCCCGCGGCTACATCCTGCAACTCGAGCATGAGACCCGCCACGCCGAACTCGGCCGCCTCAACCGCCTGTTCCACATGACGCTGTACAGCAAGGCGTCAAACAAGAAGCTGTTGCGCCTGATCGAGAACGAACTGAACGAAGAAGAGCGTTTTCTGCGCTTTCATCTTTCCTCCATGGGGTTGGGGAAACTCACCCAGGACGATCACAACGCGCTGGTGGATGCGGCCAGCGACAAACTGGTGGATGAAGCCATCGCCGTGCTGGAGAAGCACTTGAACTCCGGCGCGCATGTGATCAGGGCTTACCTGGATTCGCAGTTGGCACGATAACAGGCCGGCATGAGACGGTTGCAAATTAGCCCGGCACCGCAAACAATGAGACTAATTATCATTCATGTCCATTGAAGCCAGCGCCCTCCTCCATGCCTTCCAATGACTCCGTGCAAACGCTCTACAGTGACCACCACGGTTGGTTGCATGCCTGGCTGCGCAGCAAGCTGGGCAATGCCGCCGATGCCGCGGACCTGGCCCAGGACACCTTCGTGCGGCTGTTGCAGCGTCGCGAGCAGGTACAGCTGAACACGCCAAGGGCGTTTCTGCGGACCGTGGCACGTGGGCTGGTGATCGATCACTGGCGCCGTGAAGAACTGCACCGGGCCTACCTCGAAGCCCTGGCTCACTTGCCGGAAACACAGGCCCCCTCGGCCGAGACCCGCGAAGTGCTACTGGAGCTGCTGGAGCGTATCGCGCGCATGCTCGAAGGGCTCAAGCCAAAGGTGCGCCGCGCCTTTCTGCTGGCCCAGTGCGATGGGCTGAAACACCAGGCCATCGCCGAGCAGATGGGCATATCCGTACGCACCGTCGAGCGCTATATCGCCGATGCGCTTTACCATTGCTACCTGCTGCGCTTTGAAGACGAGCGATGACAGTAGTCGCGCCGTCGGCCAAAGCGGTCAAGCAAGCCATTCAGTGGCTGCTCAGGCTGCGAGAGAGCGGTAGCAGCCCTGCCCTGCTGCAGCAATGCGAGCAGTGGCGTAGCGCGCGGCATGAGCACGAACTGGCCTGGCAACGGGTGATACACCTGCACCAGGACCTTGACCTGCGGACCATCCCCGGCGCTGGGGTTGCCTTGCACACCCTGGAAACCAGCCAGCGGCGCCTGCACCGGCGCCAGGCGCTCAAGTTGCTTGGCGGCGTCGCCCTGGTGGGCTCCGCCACCTGGCTGGCCAGAGACCTCGATAGCGTCAGCGCCTGGGCTTCGGACTACGCCACTGCTACTGGCGAACGGCGGCGATTGCACCTGCCCGATGGCTCATTGATGCAACTGAACACGCGCAGTGCGGTGGACCTGGCCTTCGACCAGCAGCAGCGTTTGGTTCACCTCAAGCAAGGGGAGCTGATGCTCACCTGCAGCGAAGCGCAGGATCAGACGCGCCCCCTGTTGGTACAGACGCAAGAGGCCTTGCTCGAAGGTTTCAATGCTCGCTTTGTGGTACGCCAGGATATCGCCTGCACCCGCGTCAGCGTCAGCCAGGGAAAGGTGGCGATACACCGGCCGGGGAATGGCCAGGTGCAATGGATCGACAGCAGCCAGCACTGGCGCCTGGATGCCAGCGGTGCACAACGCCTGGATCGCGTGGATATGGACCCCATGGCCTGGAGCGAAGGGCTGATCGTGACCCGCGACATGCGCTTGCACGATTTTCTCGCGCAAGTGAGCCGCTATCGCCATGGCTACTTGGCTTGCAGCGATGACATTGCCGATCTGCGCCTGTCCGGTGTGTTCCGCCTGGACGACCCGGAGCAACTGCTGCAACTGCTGCCAAAAACGCTCCCGGTCAGGCTTCGCCAACGCACACGTTGGTGGATCCGCGTCGAGCACATGGCCTGACTTCACCCCTGCGGGGATATTTTTGGCGGGTTTTGGGCATCGATCCGGCTAGGACAGTAAGCAACGCCTTCTGCCCTCAACCTTTCAACGGACGCTTTCATGCCCATTGTCTCTACCTCTACACACCGCACTAACGAGAATGATTTTCGACCTGTCTTGAATTCAGCCAGCCTGCGCAAGGCCGTTCGGGCAGCCCTGCTCGGTACCGCACTGGGCATCAGCGCCCTGCCCCTTCAAGCCTTGGCCGCTGAAGCCGCGCAGGTCAGCCAGCAGTATGCGATTGCGCCCGGCGAACTGAACGATGTGCTCAACCAGTTTGCCCGTCAGGCGGGGATCACCCTCTCCAGCACACCGCAATTGACCAATGGGCTGCAATCCCGTGGCTTGCAAGGGCAGTACTCGGCCGATCAGGCGCTGCGCCAATTGCTCAATGGCAGCGGCCTGGAGGCCGTAAGCCAGGGTGGGCACAGCTATGTGCTGCGGGCCCAGCCAGACAACGCCGCACTGTCGCTGCCAGACACCGATATCCGCAGCTTCTCCCTGGGCAATGCCTTGGGCAGCATGGATGGCTACAACGCCACCCACAGCCAGGTCGCGACCAAGACCAGCATGCCCCTGGTGGAAACCTCACAGTCGGTCTCGGTGGTGACTCGCCAGCAGATAGATGACCAGGGCTCGCAGACCGTCGCCCAGGCCATGCGCTATACGCCTGGGGTGCTGACCAACCCCTATGGCGCCACTCACCGCTACGACTATGTGGCCATGCGCGGCTTCAACGACGGTTCGGTCGACAACATCTACGTTGACGGCCTGAAGTCCATGGGTGACAACGGCACCTACAGCACCATGCAAGTGGACCCTTACTTTCTGGAGCGCATCGACATCCTCAAAGGGCCCTCTTCGGTACTCTATGGCCGCAGCTCGCCAGGGGGCCTGGTGGCACTGACCACCAAGAAGCCCCTGTTCACGCCCTTCCATCAGGTGCAGGCCACCGTCGGTACCCAAGGCCAGCGTGGCATGGGCTTCGACTTCAGCGGCCCGGTCGATGACGACAAGCGTATTGCCTATCGCCTGACAGGCTTGGCGGACAGCTCTGATACTCAGTTCGACCATAACAAGGAAGAACGCTACGCCATCGCACCGGCTATCAGCATCGACTTCACCGAAGACACCTCGCTGACGCTGCAGGCATACCTGCAGCACGACCCCAATGGTGGCTACCACGGGGGTAACCCGGCTGACGGCATGCTGCACAAGCGCAACGGGCTGCGCCTGTCAGACCACTTCTTTGAAGGTGAGCCTGGGGTCGACAACTACGAGCGTACCCAGCAGTCGTTCAGCTACCAGTTCGAGCACCGTTTCAACGACGTCTTCACCGCCCGGCAGAACTTCCGCTACCAGGATTCTGACGTAACGATGGACCAGGTGTATTCGGCCGGTTGGGCCGACGCCGACAGCAACATCCTCAACCGCGCCTACACCGGGGGCGACGAGCGCCTGCATTCGTACATCATCGATAACATGCTGCAGGCGGAGTTCTTCACCGGCGCGGCCAAGCACACCTTGCTGCTTGGCACCGACTACCAGCGCCGCAAGGCCGACGTGGAATGGCGTTACGGCACGGTCGACCCGCTGGATGCCGGCAACCCTCAATATGGCAATGGCAACCTCCAGGTACTTGGTGAAAACCGCTATCAGCGCCGCCTGCAGCAAACGGGTGTGTACCTGCAGGACCTGGTTGAGCTGGACCAATGGCGCTTCTCGCTGGGCTTGCGCCAGGACTGGGTGAAGGTCTCCGAGGAGAATCGCGACAGCAACACCAAGGTCAACGATCAGCGCTCCAAGTTCACCACCCGAGCGGGCGTGCTGTACTTGTTCGAGAACGGCTTGGCACCCTATGTCAGCTACTCGGAGTCGTTCAACCCCAATACCGTGTCCGACCAGGAAGGCCGGCCGTTGGCACCGACCGAGGGCACTCAGTGGGAAGCGGGTATCAAGTACCAGCCGCCCGGCAGTGACAACCTGTTTACCGCGTCGGTGTTCCGTATCGAGCAGGAGAACCTGGCCTCCAAGCAGCCGAACGAAGACTTCTACCGCCCGGTGGGTGAAGTACGCTCACAAGGCCTGGAGCTGGAGGCGCATGTTCAGCTGACCGACAACCTCAAGCTGTTGGGCGGCTACACCTTTACCGACATCGAGTATGCCAAGACGATGCCGAGCTTGGTGGCAGCAAACCTGGACAACAAGGGTAATTCGCCCACCCAGGCACCCAAGCAGATGTTTTCGCTGTGGGCCGACTACAACTTCCGCCAGGGGCCGCTGGACGGCCTGCGACTGGGCGGTGGGGTGCGTTATGTAGGGTACAGCTGGGTGGATGCGGAAAACAGCATGAAGGTGCCCTCCTACACGCTGTTTGATGCCTCGATCGGATACGACCTGGGCAAGGTTGGCCTGACGGGGGTGGATGTGCGCCTGAACGCCAACAACCTCACCAATGAGAGCTACGTCACCTCATGTGCCAGCCTGAACTATTGCTACATGGGTGAAGAGCGCAACGTCAGCGCAACGGTCAGCTATCAATTCTGACCCGAAAAGACAAAGCCCCTGTCTGCGATGCAGACAGGGGCTTTGGGTTTGAATCTTGACGATGACCTACTCTCACATGGGGAGACCCCACACTACCATCGGCGATGCATCGTTTCACTGCTGAGTTCGGGATGGGATCAGGTGGTTCCAATGCTCTATGGTCGTCAAGAAATTCTGTGTGCCGGCCCGTCCTGAAGACGTGCCCGCGAATTTCTATGGCTTCTACTTAAAGACAAAACCCCTACCTGCTCGCGCAGATAGGGGTTTTGCGAAATGAATCTTGACGATGACCTACTCTCACATGGGGAGACCCCACACTACCATCGGCGATGCATCGTTTCACTACTGAGTTCGGGATGGGATCAGGTGGTTCCAATGCTCTATGGTCGTCAAGAAATTCTGTTGCCAGAACGTCCAGATGGACAGCCTAGCGAATTCGGATATGTGATGTTGTGATGTACATTCGAACTTTCGGTTCGTGCGTCTTCACCACCGCAATCTGCATGAGCAAATTGCTTGGGTGTTATATGGTCAAGCCTCACGGGCAATTAGTATTGGTTAGCTCAACGCCTCACAGCGCTTACACACCCAACCTATCCACGTCGTAGTCTTCGACGGCCCTTTAGGGGATTCTAGATCCCAGTGAGATCTCATCTTGAGGCAAGTTTCCCGCTTAGATGCTTTCAGCGGTTATCTCTTCCGAACATAGCTACCCGGCAATGCCACTGGCGTGACAACCGGAACACCAGAGGTTCGTCCACTCCGGTCCTCTCGTACTAGGAGCAGCCCCTCTCAAATCTCAAACGTCCACGGCAGATAGGGACCGAACTGTCTCACGACGTTCTAAACCCAGCTCGCGTACCACTTTAAATGGCGAACAGCCATACCCTTGGGACCGGCTTCAGCCCCAGGATGTGATGAGCCGACATCGAGGTGCCAAACACCGCCGTCGATATGAACTCTTGGGCGGTATCAGCCTGTTATCCCCGGAGTACCTTTTATCCGTTGAGCGATGGCCCTTCCATACAGAACCACCGGATCACTAAGACCTACTTTCGTACCTGCTCGACGTGTTTGTCTCGCAGTCAAGCGCGCTTTTGCCTTTATACTCTACGACCGATTTCCGACCGGTCTGAGCGCACCTTCGTACTCCTCCGTTACTCTTTGGGAGGAGACCGCCCCAGTCAAACTACCCACCATACACTGTCCTCGATCCGGATAACGGACCTGAGTTAGAACCTCAAAGTTGCCAGGGTGGTATTTCAAGGATGGCTCCATGAGAACTGGCGTCCCCACTTCAAAGCCTCCCACCTATCCTACACAAGCAAATTCAAAGTCCAGTGCAAAGCTATAGTAAAGGTTCACGGGGTCTTTCCGTCTAGCCGCGGATACACTGCATCTTCACAGCGATTTCAATTTCACTGAGTCTCGGGTGGAGACAGCGCCGCCATCGTTACGCCATTCGTGCAGGTCGGAACTTACCCGACAAGGAATTTCGCTACCTTAGGACCGTTATAGTTACGGCCGCCGTTTACCGGGGCTTCGATCAAGAGCTTCGCTTGCGCTAACCCCATCAATTAACCTTCCGGCACCGGGCAGGCGTCACACCCTATACGTCCACTTTCGTGTTTGCAGAGTGCTGTGTTTTTAATAAACAGTCGCAGCGGCCTGGTATCTTCGACCGGCATGGGCTTACGGAGCAAGTCCTTAACCCTCGCCGGCGCACCTTCTCCCGAAGTTACGGTGCCATTTTGCCTAGTTCCTTCACCCGAGTTCTCTCAAGCGCCTTGGTATTCTCTACCTAACCACCTGTGTCGGTTTGGGGTACGGTTCCCAGTTATCTGAAGCTTAGGAGCTTTTCTTGGAAGCATGGCATCAACCACTTCGTCGCCTAAAGGCAACTCGTCATCAGCTCTCGGCCTTGAAATCCCGGATTTGCCTAAGATTTCAGCCTACCACCTTAAACTTGGACAACCAACGCCAAGCTGGCCTAGCCTTCTCCGTCCCTCCATCGCAATAACTGCAAGTACAGGAATATTAACCTGTTTTCCATCGACTACGCTTTTCAGCCTCGCCTTAGGGACCGACTAACCCTGCGTCGATTAACGTTGCGCAGGAAACCTTGGTCTTTCGGCGTGGGAGTTTTTCACTCCCATTGTCGTTACTCATGTCAGCATTCGCACTTCTGATACCTCCAGCAAGCTTCTCAACTCACCTTCACAGGCTTACAGAACGCTCCTCTACCGCATCATCATAAGATGATACCCGTAGCTTCGGTGCATGGTTTGAGCCCCGTTACATCTTCCGCGCAGGCCGACTCGACTAGTGAGCTATTACGCTTTCTTTAAAGGGTGGCTGCTTCTAAGCCAACCTCCTAGCTGTCTAAGCCTTCCCACATCGTTTCCCACTTAACCATGACTTTGGGACCTTAGCTGACGGTCTGGGTTGTTTCCCTTTTCACGACGGACGTTAGCACCCGCCGTGTGTCTCCCATGCTCGGCACTTGTAGGTATTCGGAGTTTGCATCGGTTTGGTAAGTCGGGATGACCCCCTAGCCGAAACAGTGCTCTACCCCCTACAGTGATACATGAGGCGCTACCTAAATAGCTTTCGAGGAGAACCAGCTATCTCCGAGCTTGATTAGCCTTTCACTCCGATCCACAGGTCATCCGCTAACTTTTCAACGGTAGTCGGTTCGGTCCTCCAGTCAGTGTTACCTAACCTTCAACCTGCCCATGGATAGATCGCCCGGTTTCGGGTCTATACCCAGCGACTAAACGCCCTATTAAGACTCGCTTTCGCTACGCCTCCCCTATTCGGTTAAGCTCGCCACTGAATATAAGTCGCTGACCCATTATACAAAAGGTACGCAGTCACCTAACAAGTAGGCTCCCACTGCTTGTACGCATACGGTTTCAGGATCTATTTCACTCCCCTCTCCGGGGTTCTTTTCGCCTTTCCCTCACGGTACTAGTTCACTATCGGTCAGTCAGTAGTATTTAGCCTTGGAGGATGGTCCCCCCATATTCAGACAAAGTTTCTCGTGCTCCGTCCTACTCGATTTCATTGATAAGAGATTTTCGTGTACGGGGCTATCACCCACTATGGCCGCACTTTCCAGAGCGTTCCACTAATCTCAAACCAACTTAAGGGCTGGTCCCCGTTCGCTCGCCACTACTAAGGGAATCTCGGTTGATTTCTTTTCCTCAGGGTACTTAGATGTTTCAGTTCCCCTGGTTCGCCTCTTGCACCTATGTATTCAGTACAAGATACTCAGCTTATGCTGAGTGGGTTCCCCCATTCAGAGATCTCTGGATCACAGTCTGTTTGCCGACTCCCCAAAGCTTATCGCAGGCTACCACGTCTTTCATCGCCTCTGACTGCCAAGGCATCCACCGTATGCGTTTCTTCACTTGACCATATAACCCCAAGCAATCTGGTTATACTGTGAAGACGACATTCGCCGAAAATTCGCATGCTGCTCAATTAAGAGCACATCACAAATTTTACCTTAGCCTGATCCACTACCAGTGAAAGTAGTGTTCAGTCTATTTCTATCACATATCCGAATTTTTAAAGAACGATCTGACAAAAGTCAGAAATCAACATTCGACGCGAATGCTCATTTCTGAGTTTGATCAAGGTACTGCAAGAGTGGTGGAGCCAAGCGGGATCGAACCGCTGACCTCCTGCGTGCAAGGCAGGCGCTCTCCCAGCTGAGCTATGGCCCCGCATATTGGTAGGTCTGGGCAGATTTGAACTGCCGACCTCACCCTTATCAGGGGTGCGCTCTAACCAACTGAGCTACAGACCTATATAGGGTCTTGATCGTCTTCACATATGAATCAAGCAATTCGTGTGGGAGCTCATCAGCAGGCTGATGTCGTCGATTAAGGAGGTGATCCAGCCGCAGGTTCCCCTACGGCTACCTTGTTACGACTTCACCCCAGTCATGAATCACACCGTGGTAACCGTCCTCCCGAGGGTTAGACTAGCTACTTCTGGTGCAACCCACTCCCATGGTGTGACGGGCGGTGTGTACAAGGCCCGGGAACGTATTCACCGCGACATTCTGATTCGCGATTACTAGCGATTCCGACTTCACGCAGTCGAGTTGCAGACTGCGATCCGGACTACGATCGGTTTTGTGAGATTAGCTCCACCTCGCGGCTTGGCAACCCTCTGTACCGACCATTGTAGCACGTGTGTAGCCCAGGCCGTAAGGGCCATGATGACTTGACGTCATCCCCACCTTCCTCCGGTTTGTCACCGGCAGTCTCCTTAGAGTGCCCACCATAACGTGCTGGTAACTAAGGACAAGGGTTGCGCTCGTTACGGGACTTAACCCAACATCTCACGACACGAGCTGACGACAGCCATGCAGCACCTGTGTCAGAGTTCCCGAAGGCACCAATCCATCTCTGGAAAGTTCTCTGCATGTCAAGGCCTGGTAAGGTTCTTCGCGTTGCTTCGAATTAAACCACATGCTCCACCGCTTGTGCGGGCCCCCGTCAATTCATTTGAGTTTTAACCTTGCGGCCGTACTCCCCAGGCGGTCAACTTAATGCGTTAGCTGCGCCACTAAAATCTCAAGGATTCCAACGGCTAGTTGACATCGTTTACGGCGTGGACTACCAGGGTATCTAATCCTGTTTGCTCCCCACGCTTTCGCACCTCAGTGTCAGTATCAGTCCAGGTGGTCGCCTTCGCCACTGGTGTTCCTTCCTATATCTACGCATTTCACCGCTACACAGGAAATTCCACCACCCTCTACTGTACTCTAGCTTGCCAGTTTTGGATGCAGTTCCCAGGTTGAGCCCGGGGCTTTCACATTCAACTTAACAAACCACCTACGCGCGCTTTACGCCCAGTAATTCCGATTAACGCTTGCACCCTCTGTATTACCGCGGCTGCTGGCACAGAGTTAGCCGGTGCTTATTCTGTCGGTAACGTCAAAACAGCAAGGTATTCGCTTACTGCCCTTCCTCCCAACTTAAAGTGCTTTACAATCCGAAGACCTTCTTCACACACGCGGCATGGCTGGATCAGGCTTTCGCCCATTGTCCAATATTCCCCACTGCTGCCTCCCGTAGGAGTCTGGACCGTGTCTCAGTTCCAGTGTGACTGATCATCCTCTCAGACCAGTTACGGATCGTCGCCTTGGTGAGCCATTACCCCACCAACTAGCTAATCCGACCTAGGCTCATCTGATAGCGCAAGGCCCGAAGGTCCCCTGCTTTCTCCCGTAGGACGTATGCGGTATTAGCGTTCCTTTCGAAACGTTGTCCCCCACTATCAGGCAGATTCCTAGGCATTACTCACCCGTCCGCCGCTGAATCGAAGAGCAAGCTCTTCTCATCCGCTCGACTTGCATGTGTTAGGCCTGCCGCCAGCGTTCAATCTGAGCCATGATCAAACTCTTCAGTTCAATACTGCTTGGGTTTTTAAGAAACCCTAAACTTGGCTCAGCAATCTCAAATGACTATGTGATTTCTCGCATGGTCACTTGTGATGCTGATAATCTTTGTGACTATCAGTCCATACTCACAAGCACCCACACGAATTGCTTGATTCAATTTGTTAAAGAGCGGTTGGTCAAGAGCTTTTCGTCTCAACCGAGGTGCGCATTCTACGCTTTCCTCAGTGCCTGTCAAGCGTTTATTTTGAAGTTTTTTGCGAGAAACTCGTTTAGCTTCAAACACTTAACTCGCTGCGATCTCTCGTAGCGGGAGGCGAATAATACAGCATTCAAAAACGCTGTCAATCACCTTTTTAGCGCTGCTGATCTGTCTCTCGACCTGGTCAGCAAGAAGCATGAGCTTCTACTTAAAGACAAAACCCCTACCTGCTTGCGCAGATAGGGGTTTTGCGAAATGAATCTTGACGATGACCTACTCTCACATGGGGAGACCCCACACTACCATCGGCGATGCATCGTTTCACTACTGAGTTCGGGATGGGATCAGGTGGTTCCAATGCTCTATGGTCGTCAAGAAATTCTGTTGCCAGAACGTCCAGATGGACAGCCTAGCGAATTCGGATATGTGATGTTGTGATGTACATTCGAACTTTCGGTTCGTGTGTCTTCACCACCGCAATCTGCAGGAGCAAATTGCTTGGGTGTTATATGGTCAAGCCTCACGGGCAATTAGTATTGGTTAGCTCAACGCCTCACAGCGCTTACACACCCAACCTATCAACGTCGTAGTCTTCGACGGCCCTTTAGGGGATTCTAGATCCCAGTGAGATCTCATCTTGAGGCAAGTTTCCCGCTTAGATGCTTTCAGCGGTTATCTCTTCCGAACATAGCTACCCGGCAATGCCACTGGCGTGACAACCGGAACACCAGAGGTTCGTCCACTCCGGTCCTCTCGTACTAGGAGCAGCCCCTCTCAAATCTCAAACGTCCACGGCAGATAGGGACCGAACTGTCTCACGACGTTCTAAACCCAGCTCGCGTACCACTTTAAATGGCGAACAGCCATACCCTTGGGACCGGCTTCAGCCCCAGGATGTGATGAGCCGACATCGAGGTGCCAAACACCGCCGTCGATATGAACTCTTGGGCGGTATCAGCCTGTTATCCCCGGAGTACCTTTTATCCGTTGAGCGATGGCCCTTCCATACAGAACCACCGGATCACTAAGACCTACTTTCGTACCTGCTCGACGTGTTTGTCTCGCAGTCAAGCGCGCTTTTGCCTTTATACTCTACGACCGATTTCCGACCGGTCTGAGCGCACCTTCGTACTCCTCCGTTACTCTTTGGGAGGAGACCGCCCCAGTCAAACTACCCACCATACACTGTCCTCGATCCGGATAACGGACCTGAGTTAGAACCTCAAAGTTGCCAGGGTGGTATTTCAAGGATGGCTCCATGAGAACTGGCGTCCCCACTTCAAAGCCTCCCACCTATCCTACACAAGCAAATTCAAAGTCCAGTGCAAAGCTATAGTAAAGGTTCACGGGGTCTTTCCGTCTAGCCGCGGATACACTGCATCTTCACAGCGATTTCAATTTCACTGAGTCTCGGGTGGAGACAGCGCCGCCATCGTTACGCCATTCGTGCAGGTCGGAACTTACCCGACAAGGAATTTCGCTACCTTAGGACCGTTATAGTTACGGCCGCCGTTTACCGGGGCTTCGATCAAGAGCTTCGCTTGCGCTAACCCCATCAATTAACCTTCCGGCACCGGGCAGGCGTCACACCCTATACGTCCACTTTCGTGTTTGCAGAGTGCTGTGTTTTTAATAAACAGTCGCAGCGGCCTGGTATCTTCGACCGGCATGGGCTTACGGAGCAAGTCCTTAACCCTCGCCGGCGCACCTTCTCCCGAAGTTACGGTGCCATTTTGCCTAGTTCCTTCACCCGAGTTCTCTCAAGCGCCTTGGTATTCTCTACCTAACCACCTGTGTCGGTTTGGGGTACGGTTCCCAGTTATCTGAAGCTTAGGAGCTTTTCTTGGAAGCATGGCATCAACCACTTCGTCGCCTAAAGGCAACTCGTCATCAGCTCTCGGCCTTGAAATCCCGGATTTGCCTAAGATTTCAGCCTACCACCTTAAACTTGGACAACCAACGCCAAGCTGGCCTAGCCTTCTCCGTCCCTCCATCGCAATAACTGCAAGTACAGGAATATTAACCTGTTTTCCATCGACTACGCTTTTCAGCCTCGCCTTAGGGACCGACTAACCCTGCGTCGATTAACGTTGCGCAGGAAACCTTGGTCTTTCGGCGTGGGAGTTTTTCACTCCCATTGTCGTTACTCATGTCAGCATTCGCACTTCTGATACCTCCAGCAAGCTTCTCAACTCACCTTCACAGGCTTACAGAACGCTCCTCTACCGCATCATCATAAGATGATACCCGTAGCTTCGGTGCATGGTTTGAGCCCCGTTACATCTTCCGCGCAGGCCGACTCGACTAGTGAGCTATTACGCTTTCTTTAAAGGGTGGCTGCTTCTAAGCCAACCTCCTAGCTGTCTAAGCCTTCCCACATCGTTTCCCACTTAACCATGACTTTGGGACCTTAGCTGACGGTCTGGGTTGTTTCCCTTTTCACGACGGACGTTAGCACCCGCCGTGTGTCTCCCATGCTCGGCACTTGTAGGTATTCGGAGTTTGCATCGGTTTGGTAAGTCGGGATGACCCCCTAGCCGAAACAGTGCTCTACCCCCTACAGTGATACATGAGGCGCTACCTAAATAGCTTTCGAGGAGAACCAGCTATCTCCGAGCTTGATTAGCCTTTCACTCCGATCCACAGGTCATCCGCTAACTTTTCAACGGTAGTCGGTTCGGTCCTCCAGTCAGTGTTACCTAACCTTCAACCTGCCCATGGATAGATCGCCCGGTTTCGGGTCTATACCCAGCGACTAAACGCCCTATTAAGACTCGCTTTCGCTACGCCTCCCCTATTCGGTTAAGCTCGCCACTGAATATAAGTCGCTGACCCATTATACAAAAGGTACGCAGTCACCTAACAAGTAGGCTCCCACTGCTTGTACGCATACGGTTTCAGGATCTATTTCACTCCCCTCTCCGGGGTTCTTTTCGCCTTTCCCTCACGGTACTAGTTCACTATCGGTCAGTCAGTAGTATTTAGCCTTGGAGGATGGTCCCCCCATATTCAGACAAAGTTTCTCGTGCTCCGTCCTACTCGATTTCATTGATAAGAGATTTTCGTGTACGGGGCTATCACCCACTATGGCCGCACTTTCCAGAGCGTTCCACTAATCTCAAACCAACTTAAGGGCTGGTCCCCGTTCGCTCGCCACTACTAAGGGAATCTCGGTTGATTTCTTTTCCTCAGGGTACTTAGATGTTTCAGTTCCCCTGGTTCGCCTCTTGCACCTATGTATTCAGTACAAGATACTCAGCTTATGCTGAGTGGGTTCCCCCATTCAGAGATCTCTGGATCACAGTCTGTTTGCCGACTCCCCAAAGCTTATCGCAGGCTACCACGTCTTTCATCGCCTCTGACTGCCAAGGCATCCACCGTATGCGCTTCTTCACTTGACCATATAACCCCAAGCAATCTGGTTATACTGTGAAGACGACATTCGCCGAAAATTCGCATGCTGCTCAATTAAGAGCACATCACAAATTTTACCTTAGCCTGATCCACTACCAGTGAAAGTAGTGTTCAGTCTATTTCTATCACATATCCGAATTTTTAAAGAACGATCTGACAAAAGTCAGAAATCAACATTCATCAACGAATGTTCATTTCTAAGTTCTGAGCAGTGCTGCGAAACCTGAAGAGTGGTGGAGCCAAGCGGGATCGAACCGCTGACCTCCTGCGTGCAAGGCAGGCGCTCTCCCAGCTGAGCTATGGCCCCGTATTTTGTAGGCCGCACCAAGTAATTGGTAGGTCTGGGCAGATTTGAACTGCCGACCTCACCCTTATCAGGGGTGCGCTCTAACCAACTGAGCTACAGACCTATAACAGGGTCGCGTTACAGCATCGTCTTTATACAAAGAATCAAGCAATTCGTGTGGGAGCTCATCAGCAGGCTGATGTCGTCGATTAAGGAGGTGATCCAGCCGCAGGTTCCCCTACGGCTACCTTGTTACGACTTCACCCCAGTCATGAATCACACCGTGGTAACCGTCCTCCCGAAGGTTAGACTAGCTACTTCTGGTGCAACCCACTCCCATGGTGTGACGGGCGGTGTGTACAAGGCCCGGGAACGTATTCACCGCGACATTCTGATTCGCGATTACTAGCGATTCCGACTTCACGCAGTCGAGTTGCAGACTGCGATCCGGACTACGATCGGTTTTGTGAGATTAGCTCCACCTCGCGGCTTGGCAACCCTCTGTACCGACCATTGTAGCACGTGTGTAGCCCAGGCCGTAAGGGCCATGATGACTTGACGTCATCCCCACCTTCCTCCGGTTTGTCACCGGCAGTCTCCTTAGAGTGCCCACCATAACGTGCTGGTAACTAAGGACAAGGGTTGCGCTCGTTACGGGACTTAACCCAACATCTCACGACACGAGCTGACGACAGCCATGCAGCACCTGTGTCAGAGTTCCCGAAGGCACCAATCCATCTCTGGAAAGTTCTCTGCATGTCAAGGCCTGGTAAGGTTCTTCGCGTTGCTTCGAATTAAACCACATGCTCCACCGCTTGTGCGGGCCCCCGTCAATTCATTTGAGTTTTAACCTTGCGGCCGTACTCCCCAGGCGGTCAACTTAATGCGTTAGCTGCGCCACTAAAATCTCAAGGATTCCAACGGCTAGTTGACATCGTTTACGGCGTGGACTACCAGGGTATCTAATCCTGTTTGCTCCCCACGCTTTCGCACCTCAGTGTCAGTATCAGTCCAGGTGGTCGCCTTCGCCACTGGTGTTCCTTCCTATATCTACGCATTTCACCGCTACACAGGAAATTCCACCACCCTCTACCGTACTCTAGCTTGCCAGTTTTGGATGCAGTTCCCAGGTTGAGCCCGGGGCTTTCACATTCAACTTAACAAACCACCTACGCGCGCTTTACGCCCAGTAATTCCGATTAACGCTTGCACCCTCTGTATTACCGCGGCTGCTGGCACAGAGTTAGCCGGTGCTTATTCTGTCGGTAACGTCAAAACAGCAAGGTATTCGCTTACTGCCCTTCCTCCCAACTTAAAGTGCTTTACAATCCGAAGACCTTCTTCACACACGCGGCATGGCTGGATCAGGCTTTCGCCCATTGTCCAATATTCCCCACTGCTGCCTCCCGTAGGAGTCTGGACCGTGTCTCAGTTCCAGTGTGACTGATCATCCTCTCAGACCAGTTACGGATCGTCGCCTTGGTGAGCCATTACCCCACCAACTAGCTAATCCGACCTAGGCTCATCTGATAGCGCAAGGCCCGAAGGTCCCCTGCTTTCTCCCGTAGGACGTATGCGGTATTAGCGTTCCTTTCGAAACGTTGTCCCCCACTATCAGGCAGATTCCTAGGCATTACTCACCCGTCCGCCGCTGAATCGAAGAGCAAGCCCCTCTCATCCGCTCGACTTGCATGTGTTAGGCCTGCCGCCAGCGTTCAATCTGAGCCATGATCAAACTCTTCAGTTCAATACTGCTTGGGTTTTTAAGAAACCCTAAACTTGGCTCAGCAATCTCAAATGACTATGTGATTTCTCGCATGGTCACTTGTGATGCTGATAATCTTTGTGACTATCAGTCCGTACTCACAAGCACCCACACGAATTGCTTGATTCAATTTGTTAAAGAGCGGTTGGTTAAGAGCTTTTCGTCTCAACCGAGGCGCGCATTCTACGCTTTCCTCATTTGCTGTCAAGCGTTTATTTTGAAGTTTTTTTCGAGAAACTCGTTTAGCTTCAAACACTTGACTCGCTGCGATCTCTCGTAGCGGGAGGCGAATCATACAGCGTTTAGAAGCGCTGTCAACCACCATCTTAACCGCTGACGACCTTTCGATCGAAGCCCTTCAAACTCCGTCTTGACTATTTAACTCATTGAATCTCAAGGAGTTTTTCGTTCCGACTACGCTGGAAGTGGGGCGCATTATAAGGGGATTCGAAATCGCGTCAACCCCTTAATTCCAATAAACTTTGATATCGCCGAAAAGCAAAGCGGGGAGGCCTTCGGCCTCCCCGCTATTTCGTTGCTTTATATAGCCTTAAAGCACCCCGGCACTGCGCAAGCGGTGTACCGCCTCGGCATCCAGCCCCAATACATCACTCAATACCGCCTCGGTATGCTCACCCAGCAGCGGTGGCGCCCGTCGGTACTCTACCGGTGTCTCCGACAGCCGAATCGGGCTGGCCACCTGCGGCACGCTCCCAGCCAGCGGGTGCGCGATACTCACCGCCAAGCCACGCGCCACTACCTGCGGGTCCTGGAACATCTGCGCCAGGTCATTGATAGGCCCGCAGGGCACACCAGCCGTCTCCAGCTGGCTCACCCATTCTGCAGTGGTCTTGAATACCGTAGCCTGACGAATCAACGGAATCAGCTCACCACGATTGGCAACCCGCAGCTTGTTGGTAGCGAAGCGCGGGTCATCCGCCCATTGCGGCTGCCCCGCCACCTCGGCGAACTTGCGAAACTGACTGTCGTTACCCACGGTAAGAATGAAATCGCCATCGGCCGTGGGGAAGTCCTGGTAGGGCACGATGTTGGGATGCGCATTGCCCAGGCGCCGGGGCGGGTTGCCCGTAGTCAGGTAGTTCATGGCCTGGTTGGCCAGGCATGCCACCTGCACATCGAGCAATGCCATGTCGACATGCTGACCGATGCCGGTTTGATCCCGATGGGCGAGGGCGGCCAAGATAGCCACCGTCGAATACAGCCCAGTGAGGATGTCAGTCAGCGCCACGCCAACTTTCACCGGCCCCGCGCCTTCCTCGCCCTCAGGCCGCCCGGTCAGGCTCATCAGCCCGCCCAGGCCCTGGATCATGAAGTCATAGCCTGCGCGCTTGGCATAAGGCCCCGTCTGACCGAAGCCAGTAATGGAGCAATAGATAAGCTTCGGGTTGAGTGCCTTCAGGCTTTGGTAATCCAGCCCGTAGGCCGCCAGGCCACCTACCTTGAAGTTCTCGATGACGATATCCGACTTGGCCGCTAGCTCACGCACCAGGCGCTGGCCTTCAGGCTGAGTGAAGTCGATCGTCACCGAACGCTTGTTGCGGTTGGCCGAAAGGTAATAAGCCGCCTCGCTGGTGTTCTCACCCTGGGCGTCCCGGAGAAAGGGCGGGCCCCACGAACGGGTATCATCGCCACTGCCCGGGCGCTCGACCTTGATCACGTCAGCACCAAGGTCAGCCAGAATCTGGCCAGACCAGGGGCCGGCCAACACGCGCGAAAGGTCCAGCACCCGCAGATGTGATAGCGCGCCCATGGGCTGGCTCCTTGTTAATAGAAGGCCTGGATGCCGGTCTGTGCACGCCCCAGGATCAGCGCATGCACGTCATGGGTACCCTCATAGGTGTTGACCACCTCGAGGTTGACCAGGTGGCGGGCCACACCGAACTCGTCGGAAATGCCATTACCCCCGAGCATGTCGCGCGCCATGCGGGCGATATCCAGGGCCTTACCGCACGAGTTGCGCTTCATGATCGAAGTGATCTCGACAGCCGCCGTGCCTTCATCCTTCATACGCCCCAGGCGCAGGCAGCCCTGCAGTGCCAAGGTGATTTCGGTCTGCATGTCGGCGAGCTTTTTCTGGATCAACTGGTTAGCTGCAAGCGGGCGGCCGAACTGCTGACGGTCCAGGGTGTATTGACGCGCGGTATGCCAGCAGGCCTCGGCGGCGCCCAATGCCCCCCAGGAAATGCCATAGCGCGCCGAGTTCAAGCAGGTGAACGGGCCCTTGAGGCCACGCACGTCCGGGAAGATGTTCTCTTCAGGCACGAATACGTTGTCCATCACGATTTCGCCGGTGATCGAGGCGCGCAGGCCGACCTTGCCATGGATCGCCGGGGCACTGAGGCCTTCCCAGCCCTTTTCCAGCACGAAGCCGCGGATGTCGCCCGCGTCATCCTTGCCCCAGACCACGAACACATCGGCGATCGGGCTGTTGGTAATCCACATCTTGCTGCCGGTCAGGCGGTAGCCACCGTCGACCTTCCGGGCACGGGTGATCATCGAACCCGGGTCGGAGCCATGGTTAGGCTCGGTCAGGCCAAAGCAGCCGATCCATTCACCACTGGCCAGTTTGGGGAGGTACTTCTGCTTCTGCGCCTCGGTGCCAAATTCGTTGATCGGCACCATGACCAGGGAAGACTGCACGCTCATCATTGAGCGATAGCCCGAGTCGATGCGCTCTACCTCGCGTGCAATCAACCCGTAGCACACATAATTCAGGCCGCTGCCGCCGTACTGTTCGGGAATGGTCGCACCCAGCAAACCGATTTCGCCCATCTCGCGGAAGATTGCTGGGTCGGTTCGCTCATGGCGGAAGGCCTCGAGCACGCGCGGCGCCAGCTTGTCCTGGGCAAACTGATAAGCGCTGTCACGCACCATGCGCTCTTCTTCAGTGAGCTGCTGATCCAGCAACAGCGGATCGATCCAGTTGAAGCTTGCTTTACCGGCCATGAGCGAAATCCTCGATATAGAGAGAGCAAATTCTTGTGCCCTTGAGCCTAGGCCTGATCGGCTGCCGGGACAAACGAGGATTGCGCACGGATTAGTGATAATTTATCACTCCGTAAATCGGCAAAACGCCACATTGACAGCCTTACAAGTGAGGTTGACGTACATGCGCCGCAAGATCCCCAGTACCGCCGCCCTGGTCTGCTTCGAGGCGGCGGCGCGTAACGAGAGCTTTACCAAGGCTGCGCAAGAGCTTGCGCTGACCCAGGGCGCCGTTTGTCGGCAGATCGGTGGCCTGGAGGCCTTCCTTAATGTCGAACTGTTTCGTCGCTCACGGCGTGGGGTAAAGCTGACCGAGGCGGGCCTGTCTTATAGTCGCCAGGTCGCCGCGCAGCTGGATGCCGTTGAGCGCGACACCCTGTCAGTGATGCGCCAGCAAGGCGCCAACGTGATCGAACTGGCCGTGGTGCCGACCTTTGGCACCCAATGGCTGCTGCCCAGGCTCAAGGACTTCCAGCAGGGCCACCCGGACGTCACCGTCAACCTGACCAACCGCACCCGCCCGTTCCTGTTTGCCGACACCGCCTTTGATGCCGCCATCTATTTCGGTGATGCCGACTGGTCAGGCACCCAGTCGCACCGGCTGATGGGCGAGAACCCTGTACCCGTGTGCAGCCCGGCCATGCTGGACGGGCAGGGCATGCTCGACGCCCGGCGCATTGCGCAACTGCCCTTGCTGCAGCAGACCACACGCCCGTATGCCTGGCGACAGTGGTTCGCCAGCCTGGGCATGAACGTGGAGCGCGACATGACAGGCCCACGCTATGAACTATTCTCCATGCTCGCACAGGCGGCGATGCACGACATGGGCGTCGCGCTGATCCCACCCTTCCTGATCCAGCGTGAGTTGCAGGAGGGTAGGTTGGTGGTCGCTAACAGGCATGCCCTGAGCAGCGACAAGGCCTACTATCTGATGATTCCCGAGCGCAAGGTTGAGTCCGCTTCGCTGCGCGCCTTCCGCGACTGGCTGGTGGCACAAGCCAAGCAATACACGGCGTCAACGTAGGAATACGGTGCAACCTGACCCCGTAGTCAATTATTTTAAACACCTACAGATATATGTATTTGTCGCATATACGTAAACTGTTATGCAAGCCTGAAAATCCCCTTTAACCCTGCTGACTACGCGGCTTTCAGGGCGAAATTGCGACATTCACCAAGTCGTAAGCGAATTAGGGCCATTTTTTTTGATTTTTTCTCCTAATCTCCCAATAGCCCATGTTTGACGGGCTGCGACGGTAGGCTTGCGACATACGGTCACAGGGTGACTTGTAGTTTTAACTTCGTTTCGCTCCATAACCGGTTGTAGGCCCCCGGGTTCATCTGCAAAATGCCTGGCCCGCCTAGGACTCGGCGGGTTGACGCTCAACGACCGCACCAGCGCACCACCCGAAGTACGCTGGCTTCCACAAAGACAAAAGGTCACCGCAGGAGATAAAGTCGTGCACATTGGTGTTCCTCTCGAGACGCAGACGGGTGAGACAAGGGTCGCCGCGACCCCTGAAACCATCAAAAAACTGGTTGCTCAAGGCCATCAGGTCACCGTCCAACGGGGGGCAGGGCTAAACGCCAGCATTCCGGACAGTGCCTATGAGGCCGTGGGCGCCTCCCTGGGAAGCGCCGCCGACGCCTATGGCGCGCAACTCGTACTCAAAGTGGTCGCGCCCAATGATCAGGAGCTCGCGCTGATCAGCAGTGGCAGCCTGCTGGTGGGGATGCTCAACCCGTTCAACGGCGAACTGATCGGCAAGATGGCCGACCGCGGCATCACTGCCTTCGCCCTGGAAGCAGCGCCACGTACCTCACGTGCGCAAAGCCTCGACGTACTGTCGTCGCAGGCCAACATCGCCGGTTACAAGGCAGTGCTGCTGGCCGCTCACTACTACCCGCGCTTCATGCCCATGCTGATGACCGCTGCCGGCACCGTTAAGGCTGCCCGCGTGCTGATTCTGGGCGCCGGCGTTGCAGGGCTGCAGGCCATTGCCACGGCCAAGCGCATGGGCGCCGTGATCGAGGCCTCGGATGTGCGCCCCGCCGTCAAGGAGCAGATCGAGTCGCTGGGCGCCAAGTTCATCGATGTGCCTTACGAAACCGACGAGGAGCGTGAGTGCGCCGAAGGCGTGGGTGGCTATGCGCGGCCGATGCCGGCCAGCTGGATGCAGCGCCAGGCCCAGGCCGTACACGAGCGCGCCAAGCAGGCCGATATCGTCATCACCACGGCACTGATCCCGGGCCGCAAGGCGCCGACCCTGCTCAGCGCTGAAACCGTCGCGCAAATGAAGCCGGGCTCGGTGGTCATCGACCTGGCGGCAGCCCAAGGCGGCAACTGCCCGCTGACCGTTGCCGACCAGGTGGTGCTGGAAAACGGCGTGACCATCGTCGGCTCCACCAACCTGCCAGCCCAGGTGGGGGCCGATGCGTCGGCGCTGTACGCACGCAACCTGCTGGACTTCATGAAGCTGTTGTTCGACAAGGACAACGCGCTGGTCATCAACCTCGAAGACGATATCGTCGCGGCCTGCCTCATGTGCCGCGACGGGCAAGTCGTCCGCAAGAACGGCTAAGGAGCACGACAATGGAAGACATGCTGATTTCCCATGGCATCTACAACCTGATCATCTTCGTGCTGGCCATCTATGTGGGCTACCACGTCGTGTGGAACGTTACCCCGGCACTGCACACGCCGCTGATGGCGGTCACCAACGCCATCTCCGCCATCGTCATCGTCGGCGCCATGCTGGCCGCCGCGCTGACCGTGACACCGGCCGGCAAGGTGATTGGCACGCTCGCCGTGGCCTTGGCCGCGGTCAACGTATTCGGTGGCTTCCTGGTCACCCGTCGCATGCTTGAGATGTTCAAGAAGAAAGCCAAGAACGAGGCGAAGAAGTAAGCATGAGCATGAATCTGGTAACGCTTCTCTACCTGGTCGCCTCGATCTGCTTCATCCAGGCGCTCAAGGGCCTTTCGCACCCGACCACGTCACGCCGCGGCAACCTGTTCGGCATGATCGGCATGGGCTTGGCCATCGTCACCACCGTTGGCCTCATCTATAAGCTGGGCGCAGAGCTTGCCACCGCCGGCATCGGCTATGTGATCGTCGGCCTGCTGGTCGGCGGCACCGCTGGCTCGGTCATGGCCAAGCGTGTCGAGATGACCAAGATGCCGGAGCTGGTCGCCTTCATGCACAGCATGATCGGCCTGGCTGCGGTATTCATCGCCATTGCCGCCGTGCTTGAGCCCCAGTCGATGGGCATCGTCGCCGCCATCAGCGACCCGATCCCCACCGGCAACCGCCTGGAGCTGTTCCTCGGTGCAGCCATTGGTGCCATCACCTTCTCGGGTTCGGTCATCGCCTTCGGCAAGCTGTCGGGCAAGTACAAGTTCCGCCTGTTCCAGGGCGCACCGGTACAGTTCACCGGCCAGCACAAGCTGAACCTGATCCTTGGCCTGACCACCATCGCCCTTGGCCTGCTGTTCACCTTCACCGGCCATTACAGTGCCTTCACCCTGATGCTGGCCCTGGCCTTCATCATGGGCGTACTGATCATTATCCCGATCGGTGGCGCGGACATGCCGGTGGTGGTGTCGATGCTCAACAGCTATTCGGGCTGGGCCGCTGCAGGTATCGGCTTCTCGCTGAACAACTCGATGCTGATCATTGCAGGCTCACTGGTCGGCTCCAGCGGTGCGATCCTCTCGTACATCATGTGCAAGGCGATGAACCGTTCGTTCTTCAACGTCATCCTCGGCGGCTTCGGTGGCGCGACGGATGTTGCAGGCCCAGCGGGCGCCCAGGAAGCTCGCCCGGTAAAATCCGGCTCGGCCGACGACGCCACCTTCCTGCTCAGCAATGCCGACACGGTGATCATCGTGCCTGGCTACGGCCTGGCGGTTGCCCGTGCCCAGCACGCGTTGAAGGAGCTGACCGAGAAGCTGACCCACAACGGCGTGACTGTGAAGTACGCGATCCACCCGGTGGCAGGCCGTATGCCAGGGCACATGAACGTGCTGCTGGCCGAAGCCGAAGTGCCTTACGACCAGGTGTTCGAGATGGACGACATCAACGCCGAGTTTGGCCAGGCCGATGTGGTACTGGTGCTGGGCGCCAACGACGTGGTCAACCCGGCAGCGAAGAACGACCCCAAATCGCCGATTGCCGGCATGCCGATCCTTGAGGCGTTCAAGGCCAAGACCATCATCGTCAACAAGCGCTCCATGGCCAGTGGCTATGCAGGCCTGGACAACGAACTGTTCTACCTGGACAAGACCATGATGGTATTCGGTGATGCCAAGAAGGTAATCGAGGATATGGTCAAAGCAGTGGAATAACCCCACCGCGGTAAACCGTGCGCTATATAAGAAGCCCCGCCGAGAAATCTGCGGGGCTTTTTGCATTTGCCTGATCCAGATCAACGGCTCTACTTCCGGGCTTCTCATACGACCATGGTCGTGGGACGGCAACCGGCGAAATCTCTAGACTGCGCTCCAGTAGCTTCAGTAGCCTGAGATAACAATCCATGTACCGTGATCGTATCCGCTTGTCCTCCCTGCACAGCAAGGTAATGAGTGCGGCTGATGCCGCTGGTCTGATCGAGGACGGCATGACCGTCGGCATGAGCGGTTTCACCCGCGCCGGCGAAGCCAAAGCCGTACCCCATGCCCTGGCCGAACGTGCCAAGCAGTCGCCACTGAAAATCAGCCTGATGACCGGCGCCAGCCTGGGTAATGACCTGGACAAGCAGCTGACCGAGGCCGGCGTGCTGGCCCGCCGCATGCCCTTCCAGGTCGACAGCACCTTGCGCAAGGCCATCAACGATGGCCAGGTGATGTTCATCGACCAGCACCTTTCGGAAACCGTCGAACAACTGCGCAACCAGCAGCTCAAGCTGCCGGACATCGCGGTTATCGAAGCAGTGGCCATTACCGAGCAAGGCCACATCGTGCCGACCACCTCGGTGGGCAACTCGGCCAGCTTCGCGATCTTCGCCAAGCAAGTGATCGTCGAGATCAACCTGTCGCACAACGCCAACCTCGAAGGCCTGCACGACATCTATATCCCGACCTACCGCCCGACCCGCACACCGATCCCGTTGGTCAAGGTCGATGATCGCATCGGCAGCATGGCCATCCCGATCGACCCGGCCAAGATTGTCGGTATCGTCATCAGCGACCAGCCGGACTCGCCGTCCACCGTATTGCCGCCTGACCACGAGACCCAAGGCATCGCCGACCACCTGATCAACTTCCTCAAGAAGGAAGTCGACGCCGGCCGTATGACCAACAAGCTCGGCCCGCTGCAGGCCGGTATCGGCAGCATCGCCAACGCGGTGATGTGCGGTTTGATCGATTCGCCGTTCGAAGACCTGACCATGTACTCCGAAGTACTGCAGGACTCGACCTTCGACCTGATCGACGCTGGCAAGCTGAGCTTCGCCTCGGGCAGCTCGATTACCTTGTCGTCCCGCCGCAATGCGGATGTGTTCGGCAACCTGGAGCGTTACAAGGACAAGCTGGTGCTGCGTCCGCAAGAGATCTCCAACCACCCCGAGGTGGTACGTCGCCTAGGCATCATCGGTATCAACACCGCACTGGAGTTCGATATCTACGGCAACGTCAACTCCACCCACGTCTGCGGCACGCGGATGATGAACGGCATCGGCGGTTCTGGCGATTTCGCCCGTAACGCCCACCTGGCGGTGTTCGTCACCAAGTCGATTGCCAAGGGGGGTGCGATTTCCAGCGTGGTGCCGATGGTCAGCCACGTTGACCACACCGAGCACGATGTCGACATCCTGGTCACCGAGCAGGGCCTGGCAGACTTGCGCGGCCTGGCGCCACGCGAGCGCGCCCGGGCGATCATCGACAACTGTGTGCACCCGGATTACCGCGCAGCGCTTAACGATTACTTCGAGCGTGCGTGCCAACGTGGTGGCCATACCCCGCACATTCTGCGCGAGGCGCTGAGCTGGCACGAAAACCTGGAAGAAACTGGGCGCATGCTCGCCAGTTGATCGGTTGGGAGGGGGCTGCTGCACAGCAGCCCTTTCGCGACGCAAGGTCGCCCCACTAGCAGCCCTAATAAACTGTACTACTGTACTGGTCATCACGCTTCAAGCCCGCCTTCACAAACCTCTCTCTACTCATTAACGCACCATAAAAGTGCAGACCAGTACAGTTGCGCCTATTTCGAGTGCAACAGTAGGATTACACAGTTAACTGAACCATCGTAATGCAACAGAACTGTATCTACTGTTATGGACAAGAGAGGAGGATCATTGGCATCAGTTAAATCACTACCTAATCCCGCCATAAGCGGAAGGATGAAACATCATGGAACGTACACTCAGTTCCGGTCTGGTTTTTGAAAGCAACGCCCAGCAATCCAACGCTTCAATGCCTCTGCGCGCTCTGTCCACCCTGCTACTGTGGCAGCGTCGCATGGCCAGCCGCCGTCAACTGGCTCGCCTGGACTCCCGCCTGCTGGCCGACGCCGGTATCAGCGAGTCGCAGCGTTACGAAGAGCTGAGCAAGCCTTTCTGGCGCTAAGCTCCGGCTTGCCGGCTGCGGCCGGCACCGCAAATTCCAAAACCCGTTGCAGGTGACTGCAACGGGTTTTTTGTGTCTGACCCTCGTGCTAGAGCACTTGGCAGCGCAACAGGTACAGTTTATTTAAAATCATAAACACACCAGCACAGTTTTTGAGCGCGCCGTTCATTAACATCCAGAAACACCGGCGCGTGATACGCTTGGCTTAACAGTCTGGTAGAACCGGATGTTGAAAAGTACCGAGGCGCGCAGTGCGAGCGTCCGATTAGCAGAATCCCCAGGAGTCCACGATCATGTCCCGTAAACATCTGATTGGCGCCGCCCTGATGCTGAGCCTGGCAGGCACCGCCAGCGCCACCAGCTTCGTCGTCACCACCGACGCAGTCGTGGGCGCTGTAGCCGCCTCGACCGACGCCACTTCCGACGTGTCTTCGTCGTTCCGCGACGACAAGATCGTCCAGGCCGCCCGTGACGACGCCGCCAGCTTCGTCGGCAGCCAAGGCGCTATTCGCGGCGCCAAGCTGGAAAGCGCCTTCCTGCACATTCGTGGGCAGATGCCAACCCTGCAGGCCAGCGACGCACAGTTGGCACAGGCCATCCTGGCGCTCTGACCTGCAACTGAGCCGTGCGGCTCGTGGGGTTCGCCCGCACAGCCGCACGCGCCTTCACGCCCACGTTTCAAGCCTTTAGAAGCCCATGCGTTATCTTTTGCCGTTTTTGTTCGCCGCCGTTGGCGTGCCCCTGAGCATGGCAAGTGCCCATGCCATGGACACCACCACACAAAGCCTGGTCATCACCGGCTATGTCACCAGCCAAGTCACCACCGCGCCGTTTGACCGCAAGCTGGTCAGCCAGGCCCGTGACGATGCAGCAGCATTCGTCGCCAGCGATGGCATGATTCGCGGTGCGCGCCTGGAAGCGGCTCTCGATTCACTGCGCCACCACTGTGCACGGCAGGCTGTCGGCGACCTGGAACTGGCGCAGGCAATTCTCGTCCAATGACTACACCTGACTCCCTGTATTTTTCGGAGATGCTCCATGCGTAAACCGCTGATCGCCGCTACCCTCGGCATGCTGCTGCTGGCCGACCTGGCCCAGGCACAGACTCTGGTGGCCACCAGCAATATCATCGTGCGCGCCTTCGGCCGCTCGATCGATTTCACCTCAGACACCACTACATCGATCCGTGACTCCAAAGTCGTGCGTGAAGCGCACGACGATGCTGCCAGCTTCGTCGCCAGCAACGGTGACATCCGTGGCGCCCAACTCGAGGCTGCCTTCAACACCCTGCGCGAGCGCCTGCCTGAAGCGCGTGGCGCCAGCGACCAGGTACTGGCCGAAGCCATCCTGGCACTGTGAACCAGGTGCGTGCCTGGCTGCTCGGCTGCGCCCTGACGCTGCTCGGTACGCCCGCCCTGGCCGACCTGCAGCTGGTGCTGCAGGCTTCCGGCCTCGACCCTCAACAAACTCAAGCCAGCCAGGCACTGCTCGACGAAGCGCTGGGCAAGCTGCCGCCGCGCTTCAAACAGCAACTGGACCGGCGTGTGCTGGTCAGCTGGAGCGCTCGCATGCCTGCCGACGCGTATGGCCAGGCATCGCTGGTTTCCACCCTGGAGCTCAACAGCCGCCTGTTGCCAGGGCTGGCTGATGGCAGCGCCGCCCACGAACGTACCGACCGCCCGCATGGCACCGTGCGGGAGGAGTTGTTGGCCACTGTGCTGCATGAGCTGACCCACATTTACGACCGCGCACGGCTATGGCCCGTTACCGAGCGCTCGCTGATCGCCCGCTGCAAGCGCCAGCAGGGCACCGTGGGCAAAGTCGGCCTGCCAGAGGTGTGCCGCGGCCAGGCCGAGCGGCGCTTCACCTTGAGCGATGACCCGCGCCTGCTCGACCTTGCCGGCTGGCAGCAGTATGTCGGCCGCCGTGGCGAACGCGAGCAGCACAACGGCCAGTTCGTGCGCAGCCCCGACAGCTATGAGCTGAGCAGCCCCAAGGAATTCATCGCGGTCAATATGGAGTACTTCCTCCTCGACCCGAGCTATGCCTGCCGGCGCCCAGCCTTGAACCAGTACCTGCGCGACCACTTCGGCTGGGCCCCCGAGCAGCAAGCCTGTGCCAAAGGCCTGCCGTTCCTCAATGCCGGCAGCGACTTCGCCCGCCAACCATTGGGCGAGATCGACCCCGAGCGCGTCTATGAGGTCGACTACCTGCTGGCCGAGGCCAATCAGAACTGGGTCAGCCGCTGGGGCCACAGCATGCTGCGCCTGGTCATCTGCAAGCCTGGCCGGCCGCGCGGCCCGGATTGCCGCCTGGACCTCGACCAGCACCTGGTGCTGTCGTACCGCGCCTTCGTCAACGATGTGCAGCTGTCCAGTTGGGACGGCCTGGTCGGCGCTTACCCGTCGCGGCTGTTCGTGCTGCCCTTGGGCCAGGTGATCGATGAATACACCAAGACCGAGCTGCGTAGCCTGGCCTCGATCCCGCTCAGGCTCGACCGCCAGGAAGTCGAGAACCTGGTGCGCCAGGCCGCAGAAATGCACTGGAGCTACGACGGCAATTACTACTTCCTGTCCAACAACTGCGCGGTCGAGTCGCTGAAACTGCTACGCAGCGGCACGGCTAACCCACGCCTGAACGACCTGGACAGCATCATGCCCAACGGCTTGCTGGAAGTGCTCAAAGGGCGGGGCATTGCCGATACCCGTGTGCTCGATGACCCACGCGAAGCGCTGCGCCTGGGTTACCGCTTCGACTCCTACCGCGACCGCTACCAGGCCATGTTCGACGTGCTGAAAAAGCAGCTGCCGATCAAGCAGGACAAGGTCGAGGACTGGCTGGCCCTGGATGCCGAGCAGCGCCGCAGCTGGTTCGCCCAGGCCGACCTACGCACCAGCGCCGCCTTGCTGCTGCTGGAACAGGCCAGCTTGCGGCGCCAGCTGTTGCTGGCCCAGGACGAAGTCAAGCAGCGCTACCTGAACGCTGCTGCACTGAAGGATGGCAGCATCGACAAGGCCAACCAGACGCTGCAGCAGATGCTCGCCAACAGCGGTTTTCTCAGCCGCCCGGCAGAACTGCTCGATGCCAAAGGCTACGGCCTGCCGCAGCCTGATGAGCGCAAGCACCTGGAGAAGGTCAGCAGCGAGCGGCAGGCCCAGTTGCTGCGGCTGAGCACCGACCTGGACAAAGAGGTGAGGGCGCTGCTGGACCCGTCGCGGGCCAAGGAAATTGCCGCGATCGAGGCCAACGTGAAGCAAGTGGGCGAGCATTTGCGGGCATTGCACAAGGCCGCAGGTGGGCTGCAGTTGTAGGAGAGGCCTACAAGCTTTCCTCAGCCTCGCCCGGCAAGTCCTCATCCAGGTGCAACCAGGGCAACCGGCTACCAATCCAGATATGCCGGTTGGCCCGTACCCGTTCCGGGTGGTCCAGCGTCGCCACCGTCACATCGATGCTGTGCGGGCTGTGCGCAGTGACCAGTGCCACATGCGCCCCGCAATGCCCACAGAAGTACCGGCTGCAACTGGCCGGTGCCACGTAGCAGTTCGGCTCGCCCGCCAACCATTGAAAACCCGAGCGGGGCAGAGTCAGCCAGGTCACCACCAAACCACCACTGACCCGCCGACAAATCGTGCAATGGCAGTGGGCAACATCCGTCAGCGCGCCCTCCAACCGATAACGCAAGGCGCCACAATGGCAGCCACCCTCGGTCACATCCTGCATCACCTACCTCCTGTCGCCTTTGTCTCAGCGAAAGCTGGCTGAAAGCTTGCCCTCATAGGATAGCGCCCACTACCGGCACAAGACCGGTCAGCCAGGGCATCCGGAATTTTCCGCGCCCGGCCCAATCAACAACAACAATGGTGATTCTGATGTATTCCTGTGCCCGCCTTCTCGTAGTGCCCCTTCGCAAGCTCCCTGCGCAGCGCCCGACGCGCTGATCCGCCCGAATCGACTGTCCTTTCGCCGCGCCACGCCTGGAGTATTGCCATGCTGACCTTCCTCGGCTTTGCCATGGTCATCACCTTCATGTACCTGATCATGACCAAGCGCCTGTCGGCCTTGATCGCGCTGATCCTGGTACCGATCCTGTTCGCCCTGTTCGGTGGTTTTTCCGCCAAGATCGGCCCGATGATGCTCGAAGGCATCAGCAAACTCGCGCCCACCGGCGTGATGTTGATGTTCGCCATTCTCTATTTCGCCCTGATGATCGACTCTGGCCTGTTCGACCCGGCCGTGCGCAAGATCCTCAAGCTGGTCAAAGGTGACCCGCTGAAAGTCTCGGTGGGCACCGCCGTGCTGGCCCTGGTGGTCTCGCTCGACGGTGACGGCGCCACCACCTACATGATCTGCTGCGCCGCCATGTTGCCGATGTACAGCCGCTTGGGCATGAGCCCGCGGATCATGGCCGGGCTGATCATTCTCGCCGGCGGTGTGATGAACATGACCCCGTGGGGTGGCCCGACCGCCCGCGCCGCCAGCGCCCTGCACGTGGACCCATCGGACATTTTCGTGCCGATGATCCCGGCGATGCTGTTCGGCGTGCTGGCGATCCTGGCCATTGCCTATATGTACGGCAAACGCGAGCGTGCTCGTCTGGGTGAACTGCACCTGCCGACCGACGACATCGACCACAGCGAAATCACCGTTTCGCAGTACCCGGATGCGCGTCGCCCCAAGCTCCTGTACTTCAACGGCGCCCTGACCGCAGCCCTGATGGTTGCCCTGATCGCAGGCGTACTGCCACTGCCGGTGCTGTTCATGATCGCCTTCAGCATCGCCATGATCGTCAACTACCCCTGCCTGCAACAGCAGAAAGATCGCATTGCCGCCCATGCCGGCAGCGTGCTGGCCGTCACCGGGCTGATCTTCGCCGCAGGTATCTTCACCGGCATCCTGTCGGGCACCGGCATGGTCGATGCCATGTCCAAGAGCCTGCTGGCGGTCATCCCCGATGCAATGGGCCCGTACCTGGCGGTGATCACCGCGATCGTGAGCATGCCGTTCACCTTCTTCATGTCCAACGACGCCTTCTACTACGGCGTGTTGCCGGTGCTTGCCGAAGCGGCCAGCCACTATGGCATCAGCCCGGTCGAGATGGCCCGTGCGTCGATCGTCGGCCAGCCGGTACACCTGCTCAGCCCCCTGGTACCCTCCACCTACCTGCTGGTGGCCCTGGCCGGCATCGAATTCGGCGACCACCAGCGCTTCACCTTGAAGTGGGCAGTTCTGGTGTGCCTGTGCATAATGCTCGCCGCATTGCTGATGGGCATTTTCCCGCTGTTCAGTAGTCTTTAATAAAAACGTATTACCCTACCGCGACGCGCCCCTTGTCCGGGCGCGTCGCCTTTATCGCTCGAAGGAATACACATGGAATGGCTGACCAGCCCGGAAATCTGGGTTGCCTTTTTCACCCTCACCGCGCTTGAGATCGTGCTCGGGATCGACAACATCATCATGATTTCGATCCTGGTCAGCCGCATGCCCAAGCACATGCAGCCACGTACCCGGATCTTCGGCCTGGCCCTGGCCATGGTCACGCGCATCCTCTTGCTGCTGTCGATCACCTGGGTCATGCGCCTGACTGCCGACCTGTTCGAGGTCTTCGGCCATGGCATCTCCGGGCGCGACCTGATCCTGTTCTTCGGTGGCCTGTTCCTGCTGTGGAAGAGCTCGCAGGAGATCTACCACGGCCTGGAAGGTGAAGACGAAAGCAGCGACGAGCCCAAAGGCGCGGGCGGCAAGTTCTTCTACACCATCATCCAGATCGCCATCATCGACATCGTGTTCTCGCTGGACTCGGTGATCACCGCAGTGGGCATGGTGTCCCATGTGCCGGTGATGATCGCCGCCATCGTCGTCGCCGTACTGGTGATGATGCTGTGCGCCGGTGCCATCAGCAATTTCATCGACAAGCACCCTTCGCTGAAGATGCTCGCGCTGTCGTTCCTGATCGTGGTCGGTACCGTACTGATCGCCGAATCGTTCGACGTGCATGTGCCAAAAGGCTACGTCTACTTCGCCATGGCGTTCTCGCTGGCGGTGGAAGCGATCAACATCCGTATGCGCACTGCCTTGTCGCGCAAGGATGGCAAAGAGAATGATCCGGTGAAACTGCGCAAGGACATTCCGGGTCAATAAACCCAGGAAGCGTTTTGCAGAAAAGGGCCCTTCGGGGCTCTTTTTCGTTTATGCGGCCACAGAAATACAGGGCAATCATTCATGCGCGGTGTGTTTCAAATGAGTGACAGCCATGCGAAGCTGGCAACAGCTGCGCAAAACAACTAAAGCTTTGAGTGGGCACTGAAATTTCTCAAGCGCCCACGCTCCACTTCTTGGCCCGCATGGGCCATCGGCAACAGGGGGCTTCGCCATGCTGACCCTGCTCAACCTGCTCTCGGCCGTGACGCTATTGGTCTGGGGTACACATATCGTGCGTACTGGCATCCTGCGGGTATTCGGGTCCGACCTGCGCCGCATCATCAGCCAGAACATGAACAAGCGCCCCCTGGCGTTCATCGCCGGGATCCTCGTCACCGCTATGGTGCAGAGCAGCAACGCCACCGCCATGCTGGTCACATCCTTCGTCGGCCAGGGCCTGATGGCCATGACGCCAGCCCTGGCGATCATGCTCGGCGCCGATGTCGGCACCGCGCTCATGGCCAGGGTGCTGACCTTCGACCTGTCGTGGCTGTCACCGCTGCTGATTTTTCTGGGGGTGATCTTCTTCCTTTCCCGCAAGCAGACCCGGGTCGGCCAATTGGGCCGGGTAGGGATCGGGCTTGGCTTGATCATCCTGGCCCTGGAGCTGATCGTGCAGGCCGCTGCACCCATCACCCATGCCCAGGGGGTGAAAGTGCTGTTCGCCTCGCTGACCGGCGACATCTTGCTCGATGCCCTGGTCGGCGCGCTGTTTGCCATGATTTCCTATTCCAGCCTGGCGGCCGTGCTGCTCACCGCGACGCTGGCCGGCGCCGAACTGATCAGCCTGCCGGTGGCCATCGGCCTGGTGGTCGGTGCCAACATCGGTAGCGGCTTGCTCGCATTCATCAGCACCAGCATGCAGAACGCCGCCGGGCGGCGTGTGGCTCTGGGCAGCTTGCTGTACAAGCTGATCGGCCTGGTGCTGATCATTCCGGTGCTGCACCCACTGGTGACGTGGATGGACACACTGAGCTTCAGCCCTCAGGAGCTAGTGATCGGCTTCCACCTGCTCTACAACACCTTGCGCTGCCTGATCATGCTGCCCACCGTCAAACCTATGGGCCGGCTGTGCAACAGCTTGCTGCCCGAACGCGAAAACGGCAACGGCCAAGTGCGCCCGCGCCACCTCGATGCCTCGGCGCTCGACACCCCCAGCCTGGCACTGGCCAATGCCGCCCGCGAGACCCTGCGCCTGGGCGATATTGTCGACAGCCTGCTCGAAGCCATGCTCGGCGCCCTGCGCGGCACCCAAGCAGCCCTGCCACAGCAGGTGCGTGCCTTGGGCGAGGACGCCGAGGCCTTGTACAGCGCCATCAAACTGTACCTGGCGCAAATGACGCGGGAGGACCTCAGCGAGCGCGACAACCGGCGCTGGGCCGAAATCATCGAACTGGCGATCAACCTCAAGCTGGCCTGCGACCTGGTCGAGCGCATGCTGCGCAAGGTCCAGCAGCAGAAAACCAGCCAACGCCGGGCGTTTTCCCAGGTCGGCCTGGAGGAACTGACCGGCCTGCAAGAACAGCTGTTGTCGAACCTGCGCCTCGGCCTGTCGGTGTTTCTCAGCGCAGACCCCGAGAGCGCGCAGTTGCTGCTGCGCGAGAAACGCCGTTTCCGTGCGCAGGAAAGGCGCCTTGCCCACGCGCATGTCAGCCGCCTGCAACGCAAGGTGTTGCAAAGTATCGAGACCAGTTCGCTACACTTGGAGCTGATTGCCGACATGAAGCGGTTGAACTCTTTGTTCTGCAGCAGTGCCTATGTGGTACTAGGCGGCTCGGACACCGGCGGGCTGATGCTCGACACTGTGCCGGACGAAGCCCGCTTGCCGTGATTTCGCCTACCAGGAGAGCCAAGCTCGCCCATGCGTTGCCTGATGTTCGTTTGCCTGCTGATCTGCAGCCTGCCCACCCTGGCCCTCGACCGCTCGCGGGTAGAGGGGTACCTGTTGCCCAACGGTCTGCAGGTCATCCTCAAGGACGGCTATGAACGTGACCACGTGGCCATCCGCCTGGTGGTCGGGGTTGGCCTGGATGACTTCGACTGTGAGCAGAAGGAGCTGCCACACCTGCTCGAGCACCTGCTGTTCAGCGGTATCGACGAAACCGGCGAGGGCGGACTGGAAGAGCGCCTGCAAGCCTTGGGTGGCGAGTGGAACGCCTATACCAGCAGCGCCGACACCACGTTCGTGATCGAGGCACCTGCGCGTAACCAGCGTAAAGTGCTCGACCTGCTGCTGGCGGTGATCCGCGACACCCCTATCGACGCCAAGGCCCTGGCCACGGCGAAAAGGATCATCGAGCGCGAGGACGGCGGCCACTATGGCCACCTGCAACGCTGGCTGGACCGCCAGGACATCGGCCACCCCGCCAGTGACCAACTGGCGACCGAACTCGGCCTCAAGTGTGCCGAGCGCTCGAACATCGACGACATGACCCTGGAGCAGGTGCAGGCCTTGCGCGACCGCTGGTACGCGGCCAACAACATGACCCTGATCATGGTCGGCGGCCTCGACCGCCTGCTGCCGGCGTACCTGGAGCGCACCTTTGGCGAGCTGCCAGCCACCGAGCCGGAAGAGCGCCGCAACCTTGAAAGCATCAGCCAGCAGGCCGAGCAACGCCGCGACCTGACCCGCGGCTGGCTGGGCGACAGCGTCAAGCTGCACTGGCTGTTCATCGAGCCGGTGCTGGACAACGACCATCAGCCGACCCTCGACCTGCTGTCGCGCTACCTGGATTGGGCGCTGTACGACCAACTGCGCCTGCGCAATGGCTTGTCCTACGGGCCGTCGGTACAGCGCGAGAGCTTCGGTGACAGCGGCATGCTCAGCCTCAACGCCGACCTGGAACGCGACGACGTCGACCAGGCGGTCAAGGTGATGCAGGGGTTGTTCGACCACCTGCGCAAGGAAGGCCTCGACCCGGATACCTTCGCCCGCATCAAGGGCGCCAGCATGGCCCGGGAAAGCTGGAGCACCCAGGGCAACAGCGCCTTGGCCGACTACTACTGGGGGGCGTTGAACGACTACAACGACGGGCGCTTTGCCAACCCGGTGCGAAAGTTGCGGCAGGTCAGCCTTGCGCAGGCCAACGAAGCGTTGCAGGCACTGCTCAAGGACCAGGGCTACCTGCGCATCGAGAAGCCCCTGCTGGGTTATGACGAGCTGTACGGGTTGCTCGCCTTGCTGCTGGGGCTGATCCTGGCGGCCGGGTTGCTGCGTTGGCGCCGGCATACCCCGCAACCACCGAGCGGTGCTACACGCAAAGCGTGATTCGGCGGTATCCTTTAGCCAGTACCGGCCTCTTCACGGGGTTGCCCGAAAAGAGGCCGGCACAGCCACCCTATCTCTCCCTGTTGTAGACCCATGCCCCCAATTCCCCGCATCGTCCAGCGCGTCATCGAACTGCTTAAACGCTACCCCGGCATCATCGCGCTCGGAGGCTTCCTCTCCGGCATCGGCAGCTTCATCCTGGTCGACCGCCAGGCCGGCCTGGCCAGCTGGGTGGCGATCCTGATGCTGGTCAGCTGGGTCTGGCTGATGCTGGAAAACACCCTCACCGGCCTGTTCGCCCGCACCTTCAACCGAGAGATCCCGCAACCGTTGCTGCGCTACGCGACGCAGATGATCCACCAGGAAACACTGTTCTTCGTCTTGCCGTTCTTCTTCATCACCACCACCTGGAACAGCGGCCAACTGGTATTCACCGGCCTGCTCGCCGCCGCCGGGCTGATCTCGATCGTCGACCCGCTGTACTACAAGTGGTTGGCGCCGCGGCGCTGGCTGTTCCTCGCGCTGCACACGCTGACCTTGTTCGCGGCGCTGCTCACCGCGCTGCCGATCATTCTTCACCTGACCACCGCGCAAAGCTTCAAGCTGGCGTTGATCATTGCCATGGCCCTGTCGTTCCCGAGCCTGGCCAGCAGCTTCCCGGTCAATACCTGGCGGCGCGGCGTGGCGCTGGTTCTGGTGACCCTGTCGGTGGGCGGCGGGGGGTGGTTGCTGCGCTCGTGGGTACCACCGGCGACGTTGTGGATGACCGAAGTGGCCGTCAGCACCGAAGTGCTCAATCGCCAGCCCGGCGAGTCACTGGACGAGATTGCCGCCAGCCGCATCAAGACCAGCGGGCTGTATGCGTACACCTCGGTCAACGCACCCCGGGGCCTGAACGAGCGCATTTACCACGTGTGGCAAAAAGACGGCAAGGAAGTAGACCGGATTGCGCTAGATATTCATGGCGGGCGCAAGGAAGGCTACCGGGCCTGGACCCACAAGCAGAACTTCCCGCCTAACCCGGTCGGTAAATGGCAGGTGAGGGTGCTGACCGAGGACGGCCAGGTGATCGGGGTGCTGCGGTTCAAAGTGCTCGACGATGCGCCGAGCCCATAGCTTCCTGGTTTGAGCACACAATCAATAAACCGCCCCATGCCCTCTGCGCTATGATCAGCCCCTAAGCCTTAGCGCCGAGTCAGTTGCATGGAGCCTATGACACCCCCCAGCGCCACCTTGGACACCAGCCACCAACCGCCCTGCCTGCGTATTACCGGTGACTGGACCCTGGCCCACTATGCCAGCCTCAAGCGCGACAGCGAACGCCTGCGCACGCTATGCAGCAACGACGCCGTTGCCGACCTCAGCCAACTGGGCCGCCTCGACACCGCCGGCGCCTCGCTGCTGGCCGAACTGCTCGGCGCCGAACGCCTGTCGCACTGCACCGATGGCCTGCCCGACGCCAGCCGTGCCCTGCTCAAGACCGTGTACTGCTCGGTGCAGGACTACTGCATTCCGGTCAAGGAGGCCGAACGCCCGGTGCTGCTGTTGCTGCTCGAGCGTATCGGCCGTGCCGTCAGCACCGTCTGGCAAGACACCCGGCAGTTGCTCGGCTTCGTCGGCCTGATTCTCGAAACCTTGCTGCGCCGGGCCTTCCAGCCCCACCGCTGGCGGCTTACGCCGGTCGTGGCGCACATCGAACAGACCGGCCTGGATGCTGCGCCCATCGTCGCCTTGCTGACCTTTCTGGTGGGCGCGGTGGTGGCGTTTCTGGGCGCAACGGTGCTGGCCGCGTTCGGCGCGACCCTCTTCACCGTCGACCTGGTGGCGTTCTCGTTCTTGCGTGAGTTTGCCGTGCTGTTGACCGCCATCCTCATGGCCGGCCGCACGGCCAGTGCCTTCACCGCGCAGATCGGCTCGATGAAGGCCAACGAAGAAATCGACGCCATCCGCACCCTGGGCCTCAACCCCATGGAGCTGCTGGTGGTGCCACGGGTATTGGCACTATTGATTTCGTTGCCGCTGCTGACCTTCCTCGCGATGATCTGCGGCATCGTCGGCGGCGCGGTGGTGTGTGCCCTGTCGCTGGATATCTCACCCGCCATGTTCCTGTCGCTGCTGCAGACCGACATCGGTGTGCAACACTTCCTCGTCGGCCTGGCCAAAGCACCGTTTTTTGCCTTCCTGATCGCCGCCATCGGCTGCCTGGAAGGCTTCAAGGTCAGCGGCAGCGCGGAGTCCGTGGGCGCCCACACCACCTCGGCAGTGGTGCAGTCGATTTTCGTGGTCATCGTGCTGGATGCGGTGGCGGCACTGTTCTTCATGGAGATGGGCTGGTGAGTGGCCGGGAAACCGTGATCGAGGCACGGGGCATCTGTAACCGCTTCGGCAGCCAGAGCGTGCATGAAAACCTCGACCTGGACCTGTACCGGGGCGAGATCCTTGCCGTGGTCGGTGGCTCGGGTAGCGGCAAATCGGTGCTGTTGCGCAGCATCATCGGCCTGCGACGGCCTAACGAGGGGCAGATCAAGGTATTTGGCCAGGACCTGGCCGAGTTGCGTGAAGAACAGCGTTCGTTGGTCGAGCGACGCTTCGGCGTGCTGTTCCAGAAGGGCGCGCTGTTCTCGTCGCTGACCATCACCGAAAACGTCGCCTTGCCGCTGATCGAACACGCCGGCTTGTCCCGCGCCGACGCCGAGCACCTGGCCGGGGTCAAGCTGGCCCTGGCCGGCCTGCCCATCTCGGCTGCCGACAAATACCCCGCCTCGCTATCCGGCGGCATGATCAAACGCGCAGCGCTGGCACGTGCCCTGGCACTGGACCCGGACATCCTGTTCCTCGACGAGCCCACCGCAGGCCTCGACCCGATCGGCGCCGCCGCGTTCGACCAGTTGATCCTGACCCTGCGCGACGCACTCGGTCTGTCGGTGTTTCTCATCACCCACGACCTGGACACCCTCTACACCATCACTGACCGGGTGGCGGTGCTGTCGCAGAAAAAGGTCCTGGTGGCCGGCCCCCTGGCCGAGGTCGAGCAAGCCGACGACGCCTGGATTCAAGAATACTTTCACGGCCCACGCGGGCGCGCAGCCGAACAGGCCGCCGCCCGCCCGGGCCAGGAGCGCTGAACGATGGAAACCCGAGCACATCACGTCCTCATCGGCCTGGTCACCGTCCTGGTGGTGGCCGGTGCCATGCTGTTTGGCCTGTGGCTGACCAAGTCCAGTGTCGACGATGCCTTCAAGGATTACGAAGTGGTGTTCAACGAAGCCGTCTCGGGCCTGTCCCGCGGCAGCCCGGTGCAGTACAACGGCATCAAGGTGGGCGACGTGTCGACCCTGCGCCTGGACCCGAAGGACCCTCGCCGCGTGCTGGCCCGGGTACGGCTGAGCGGCGACACGCCGGTCAAGGAGGATACCCAGGCCAAGCTGACCCTGGCCGGGGTCACCGGCAACGCGTTCATCCAGCTCAGCGGCGGCACGCCGCATAGCCCCGAGCTCAAGGGCAAGGATGGCAAGCTGCCGGTGATCATCGCCTCGCCTTCGCCAATCTCGCGCCTGCTCAACGACAGCAGCGACTTGGTGACCAACATCAACCTGCTGCTGCACAACGCCAACCTGATGTTCTCGGAAGACAACATCGGCCACCTCAGCAGCACCCTGGCCAATCTCGACAAGACCACCGGTGCCTTCGCCGGCCAGCACGGCAGTATTGCCGAGGCCATCACGCAGCTGGTGCAGGTCGGCAAACAGGCCAGCGCCACCCTGGCCGAAACCCAGGCGCTGATGCGCAACGCCAACAGCCTGCTCGGCAGCGAGGGCAAACAGGCCATCGGCAGCGCCGAGCAGGCCATGCAGTCGCTGGCCGAAAGCACGGCGACCATCAATGCGCTGCTCAAGAACAACAGCGAGGCCATCGGTGACGGTGCCCAGGGCCTGAACCAGCTAACCCCCGCCATCCGCGAGCTGCGCGAAACCCTCAACGCACTCAAGGGCATTTCCCGGCAGCTGGAGGCCGACCCGAGCGGCTACCTGCTCGGACGCGACAACAACAAGGAGTTCCAGCCATGAAAGCATCGCTGCGCCTGTTGGCCCTGGCGGCCGCGGTGAGCCTGGCCAGTGCCTGCTCGATCCTGCCGCAAAGCGAACCCGTGGACCTGTATCGCCTGCCGGTGAACCAACCCAGCCGCGTTGCCGCGCCGCTGGACTGGTCGCTGCGGCTTAACAAACCGCTGGCCAGCGAAGTACTGGCCGGCCCACGGATCGCGGTGATCCCACAGGGAGACGTGGTCAGCAGCTACAAGGGCGCACGCTGGAGCGACGCCGCGCCAGTACTGCTACGCAACCGCCTGCTCGATGGCTTCCAGCGTGACGGCCAGGTTCAACGCCTTAGCGCCGATGACAGCAACCTGCAGGCCGACTACGAGCTGGCCGGCGAGCTGCAGGCGTTTCAGAGTGAGTACCGCCCGGACGGGGCAGTGGAGGTGGTGATTCGCTACGATGCGCGTCTGGTCCAAGGGCGCAGTCAGCGTATCCTCGCCAGCAAACGCTTCGAGATCCGCCAACCGCTGGCCGCCAAGGAGGTTTCGGCAGTGGTGGCAGGCTTCGGCGGCGCCAGCGACCAACTGGTCGGGCAGGTGGTCAGCTGGACCGTCGCCCAGGCCACGCAGGCCCAAGCTCAGGTCCAGGCTCAGCCGAAGAACCAGTAGCAGACCAAGATCGCCGCGACCACGCCGGAAAATTCGGCCAGCAGGGCGCAACCGACCGCGTGGCGTACCCGCTGGATGCCCACGGCACCGAAGTACACCGCCAGCACATAGAAGGTGGTCTCGGTACTGCCCTGAACGGTCGCCGCGACCAGTGCCGGGAAGCTGTCCACACCGTGGGTCTGCATGGTCTCGATCAACATGGCCCGCGCCGCACTGCCCGAGAATGGCTTGACCAGCGCGGTGGGCAGGCCTTCGACGAAGCGGGTATCCATGCCCATCCAGTTCACCGCATGGCGAATGCCGTCCAACGCCAGCTCCAGCGCGCCCGAAGCGCGCAGTACGCCGACTGCTACGAGCATGGCCACCAGGTAGGGAAGCAGGCTCTTGGCCACATCAAAGCCTTCCTTGGCGCCTTCGACAAAGGCTTCGTACACCTTGACCCGCTTCAGCGCACCAATCACCAGGAACAGGATGATCACACCGAACAGCGTGAGGTTGCCAAGGATAGACGACAGGCCCGCCAGCGCAGCGGCCGACAAGGTGCCGAGAAAGGCCATGAAGCAGCCCAACAGCAACGCACCGGGGATCAGGTAGGCCAGCACCACCGGATCCCACAGGCGCAGGCGCTGCATCACCGCCACCGACAGCAGGCCCACCAGGGTCGACACGCTGGTAGCCAGCAGGATCGGCAAAAATACCAGCGTCGGGTCGGTCGCGCCTTGCTGCGCGCGGTACATGAAGATGGTCACCGGCAACAGGGTCAGCGACGACGCATTGAGTACCAGGAACAGGATCTGTGCGTTGCTTGCGGTGCTGCTGCTGGGGTTCAGCTCCTGCAGCGCGCGCATGGCCTTAAGGCCAATCGGCGTGGCCGCGTTGTCCAGCCCCAGGCCGTTGGCCGCGAAGTTCATGGTGATCAGGCCCAGGGCCGGGTGCCCCGGCGGTACCTCAGGCATCAGCCTGGCAAACAGAGGGCCGAGGACCTTGGCCAGCCACTCGACGATACCGGCCTTCTCGGCGATTTTCAGAAAGCCCAGCCACAGGGTCAGGGTACCGAACAACAGGACCATCACCTCCACCGACAGCTTGGCCATGGCGAAGATGCTCTCGACCATGGCGGCGAAGATGCCGGCGTTGCCGCCGATCAGCCACTGGGCCAGGGCGGAGACGGCCGCCACCAGGAAAAAGCCGAGCCAAAGGCCGTTGAGCATCCGATTGTTCCCCCTGAAATGTGCCCGAATGATAACGGAGATTGCAGGCGCCCACACAAGACGCAGTCCCTAGAAAGGGGCGCAACGCGCCCCCCACAATCCCCCACACAACAAAAAGCCCCGACAAGTCGGGGCTTTTTGTTCAACGCATCAGCTTCAGCGCTTGGCGGCTTCGCCAACCACCACAGCTTCCTGCTTGTCGGCCATCAGCGAGGCATAGTACTGCTCGCCCTTGGCAGCGTCGTACATGCCTTCCCAGCGTGCGATGACCAGCGCGGCCAGGGCGTTGCCGACCACGTTCAGCGCGGTACGGGCCATGTCCATGATGCGGTCGACACCGGCGATGAAGGCCAGGCCTTCCAGCGGGATGCCCACGCTGCCCAGGGTCGCCAGCAACACCACGAACGATACGCCCGGTACGCCGGCAATACCCTTGGAGGTGACCATCAGGGTCAGCACCAGCAGCAGCTGCTGGCTCCACGACAGGTCGATGCCGTACAGCTGGGCGATGAAGATTGCCGCGATGCTCTGGTACAGGGTCGAACCGTCGAGGTTGAACGAATAGCCGGTCGGCACCACGAACGAGCAGATCGACTTCGGCGCGCCGTACTTCTCCATCTTCTCGATCACCCGCGGCAGCACGGTTTCGGAGCTGGAGGTGGAGTAGGCCAGGATCAGCTCATCTTTCATGATGCGCATGATCTTGATCACCGAGAAGCCAAACACGCGTGCCACCAGGCCCAGCACCATGAAGGCGAAGAAGGCGATGGCGAAGTACACCAGCAGCACCAGCTTGGCCAGCGGCAGCAGCGAGCTGAAGCCGAAGTTGGCGACGGTGACGGCGATCAGGGCGAACACGCCGATCGGGGCGTAGTTCATGATCATGTGGGTGACCTTGAACATGGTCTCCGACACGGCCTGGAAGGTACGCACCAGCGGGTCGCGCAGCTCTGCCTGAAGGCTCGATAGGCCCAGGCCGAACATCACCGAGAAGAAGATGATCGGCAGCATTTCGCCACGCATCAGCGCCGCGAAGATGTTCGACGGGATCAGGTTGAGCAGGGTTTCGATGAATGCATGCTCATGCTGCACTTCGGCCGCAGTGGCCTGGTACTTGGAGATGTCCACGGTACCCAGGGTGCTCATGTCGATGCCGGCGCCCGGGTGGAACAGGTTGGCCAACACCAGGCCGACGACGATGGCGATGGTGGTCACCACCTCGAAGTAGACGATGGTCTTGAGGCCGATGCTGCCCAGTTTCTTCGCGTCGCCAACTCCGGCGATGCCCACGATCAGCGACGAGATCACGATCGGGACGACGATCATCTTGATCAGGCGAATGAAGATGTCACCAGCGGGCTGGAGGACGTTGCTGATCCACCATGCCTTTTCCGCACTGAAATGATTCAGTAGCGCGCCGATTGCAACGCCCAGGACCAGACCGATCACGATCTGCCAGGCGAGGCTCAGTTTTGCCTTCTTCATGTCTTTACCCTTTGTTCTAGTGGTCATGGGCGCCGGACGAAAACGCGCGTAACAGAGCCGTTGGCAACGTCACGGTGAGCGAAAAGCTTCCGTCCGGTGGCCTCATGTAAGGACACCGCGAGCGAGCGACTGGGCGCTCGGGCCAGCGAAAAGGCGGCAACTATTGCGATGGGGAAGGGGGAAATCTAATGCCTGAAACGCATACCCCATGCCGATACTGCATAATGATTTACGCTAAAAATGGCATGTCGCAAGTGCTTGATTTATAACGTTCGGAATCCCGAACAAGACCAAAGCGCCATTTTTAGGCAGATTTGGCAGCGTGTTCGGAGAGGGGTAGATGGCTTGTTCGACAATCCGAATGGCCGAAATGCCACTTGCGAAGGGACCCTGGCGGGCGAAAAAAAGTTGATGTACGGTCGAGACAAAATGTGTCTTTGAGGGAAAAACACGCAAGAAGGGTAATTTGCCTGATTGCCTTGACGGTTCCTCGTTGGCTCCTCGGAAGTCAGGTCGGCACCTGGTATCCCTGATGACACCACCGACCTGAGGCTTCCGATTCCGCCTTTCCTGACCCGGCCCATTGCTGGAGGCACTCCCTGTACCCCTAGGCCACTCCGACCCTGCAACAGTCAGAACAGCCCGGCCCCTTGGTCATGTGCTGCCCCTCCTCGGGGCGGCGCATCATAGAAGGCTGAAATATAAAAAGGTTCAGCTTCTATTACGTGACAGTGCATAACCGTTGATCGGTAACGGCTTATAAAAGCTCAGTACCACTTCGGGTCACGCTTGAGTTGCTCGCGCAACATCGCCTGCATGCCATCATCCGGCTCGCCAATAAAGCGGTATTGCGCATGACGGGTAGGCGACTTGTCGCTCGGCAAGCCTTCGGGAACCTCTACGAGCATCCCGTAGGCTTGGTCCTTGTCCCAGCTAAACGCCACGATCAGACGCTTGTAGGTGCAGTTTTGCGCCGTTTCACACAAGGGCCCGACCAGATACTGGTCGCCGTCCTCGGTGACTGCCGACATCTGCTCCTGGGCACTGCCGGTGAGGTTGACTACCCAATCGGGCAAGCGCTCCTCGCCCTTGATCGTGTCCTGCCAGGTTTCCCGGTATTCAGGGTCCGAGCCGAGCAACTGATCGACCCGGACCTGGCCGTCATTGGCCGCCATCGCCGCTGCACTGCCGCCCAGCAAGCAGGCGGCAGCCAGGGCTGTGCAAAGCTTCCTGCGCATCTTCAACCTCGACCACGTCCAAAGAAGAAGGAGGCTACGAACAGGACCAGGAAGACGATGAACAGGATCTTCGCGATACCCGTGGCGGCGCCAGCGATACCACCGAAGCCCAGTACGGCGGCGACAATGGCGATGATGAGGAAAGTGATAGCCCAACTCAGCATGGTGGTTCTCCTTTCTTTTTTGAAATCAATCCGGCTTTGGGGTACAGCACAGGCTCAGAACACCCAGCGATCCTGTGGTACGACGTTTTCCAAGGTGGCCGGTGAAGCGGTGGCATTGCTCGATGGCAGCGGGTCGGCCGCCTTCACGAGGCTGGTGGCACGGGTTGCCTGAATCTGCGTCAGAAGCGCGGTCTGTGCCGCCACTTGCTCCGCCAGACGCGCGGTCTGCCAGCTGTAGTAGAAGAGGCCAGCGGCCAAGGTCAGCAGCAGCGCCGTCCCCAGTAACAGGAACTGGCGCAAAGGCAGTGCGACGTTCTGCGAGCGGTTGACGGATTGGCGGTTCATGCCGGCTCCTCCTGCTGTAATTGTTGTTCAAACCTGAACAGGTAATTGCAGCCTGCATGCCAGCCTTTGCATCAATAAAAAATCCTTTTAAATCAAACACTTAAAACAATCACACATTGCACCGAAGGACGTATCCTGCACGATGGCCCCTGGGGCGTCGTGCGAATTGCACGATCAGCCCTCGACCTTGGTCGCCACCTTGAGCAGATCGGCGTCCACACCGCGCACGCCAATGATCTGCCGGGCAATCTCGACAGCAATGGTCTTCTGCTCGCTGCTGACCACTTCGCCCGACAGCCGCACCAGGCCCTCCTCGCTGGCGACCTTGAGGTTCAGGCCATCGAGGTTGCGGCTGAAACGGAAGCTGTTCTGGATCTTGTCGACGATCCAGCTGTCGCTAGGCTGCGGCCCGGTCGGCGCGCCTACCGGGTTGTCGCGCGCCTTGGCCATGGCGGCGGTGTCCAGGCTGACCAGGTTGTTGACCAGGTGCACACCGTCGGTGGTGCGCGCCACTACGCCGGCCAACTCCTTGGCCTCTGTGCTGTCGACCCTGCCGCGCAGGGTCACTACGCCTTCGCTGCTTTGCACTTCTATAGGCGCCTTCTCGGTGGTGCGGCTCCACAGCAGCCGTGCACGTATCACCGCCGCCAACGTTGCGTCCTCCAGCCGCTGGGCATAGGCACGCAGCTCGAGCGGGCGTTCCACCAGTTGAGCATTGACCTGCAACTGGTTGTCGACCTGTTCGATGCCGCGGGTGGCCAAGGCGACATGCTCGGCCAACTGGCGCTCGACAGTGTTTTCGACCTCACCCGATAGCCGCGCCTGCTTGCCGTCTACCACCACATCGATACGAAAGGGGTTGAGCATGCGGTTGAGCGACAGGGCGGTTTGCAGTGAGCCCTCCAGGCGGGCGTCCTGCACAGGGTCAGCGAATGCCGGGTTCATAACCGGCAGCAAAGTGGCCGCCAACACGGCCAGTCGTGGGAAAAAGGGCATGGCTGTGCCTCCTTTGTTGGCAAAAACAGAAAATAGTCGCAACCAATGTGCCATCGCGCACCTCTAAGCAAATCATCGAGATATCGCGGCTCAAGGGCATTGTTTGGCCATTGGCTAGCATGCAAAGGACAGAATCCTTCAGAATTGACCATGCAACTTGCCCGATTTTTCCCACACTAATTGAAGATCTATCCTAAGGAGCGCAGGAAATGGAATCAGCCCAGGACAAGCAAGGCCGCATTCTGCTGGTGGATGACGAGTCCGCGATCCTGCGCACCTTCCGCTACTGCCTCGAAGACGAAGGCTATAGCGTGGCCACCGCCAACAGCGCCGCGCAGGCCGATACCCTGCTGCAACGCCAGGTGTTCGACCTGTGCTTCCTCGACCTGCGCCTGGGCGAGGACAATGGCCTCGACGTGCTGGCCCAGATGCGTATCCAAGCCCCGTGGATGCGGGTGGTGATCGTGACCGCGCATTCGGCGATCGACACGGCGGTGGATGCCATCCAGGCCGGTGCCGCCGACTATCTGGTCAAACCCTGCAGCCCCGATCAACTGCGCCTGGCGACTGCCAAGCAGCTGGAAGTGCGCCAACTGTCGGCGCGCCTCGAAGCCCTTGAAGGCGAGGTGCGCAAGCCCAAGGACGGCCTCGACTCGCACAGCCCGGCCATGATGGCGGTGCTGGAAACCGCGCGTCAGGTGGCCACCACCGACGCCAACATCCTCATCCTGGGCGAGTCCGGCACCGGCAAGGGTGAACTGGCCCGTGCCATTCATGGCTGGAGCAAGCGAGCGCGCAAAGCCTGCGTCACCATCAACTGCCCGTCGCTGAATGCCGAGCTCATGGAAAGCGAGCTGTTCGGCCATACCCGCGGCGCCTTCACCGGCGCCAGCGAGAGCACCCTTGGCCGCGTCAGCCAGGCCGACGGGGGCACGCTCTTCCTCGATGAAATCGGCGACTTCCCGCTGACCTTGCAGCCAAAGTTGCTGCGCTTCATCCAGGACAAGGAGTACGAGCGTGTCGGCGACCCGGTCACCCGCCGGGCCGATGTGCGCATTCTCGCCGCCACCAACCTCAACCTTGAAGAGATGGTGCGCGAAAGCCGCTTCCGCGAAGACCTGCTGTACCGCCTCAACGTCATCACCTTGCACCTGCCGCCCCTGCGCGAACGCAGCGAAGACATCCTGACCCTGGCCGATCGTTTCCTGGCCCGCTTCGTCAAGGAATACTCCAGGCCGGCCCGTGGTTTCAGCGATGAGGCCAGGGCTGCCCTGCTCAACTACCGCTGGCCCGGCAACATTCGTGAACTGCGCAACGTCGTGGAGCGCGCCAGCATCATCTGCCCGCAGGAACGCGTGGAGATCAGCCACCTGGGCATGGGCGAACAACCGACAGGCAACGCGCCCCGCGTGGGCGCGGCATTGAGCCTGGATGAGCTGGAGCGCGCGCACATCGGCGCCGTGCTGGCCGCCAGCGATACCCTCGACCAGGCCGCCAAGACCCTGGGCATCGATGCCTCGACCCTGTATCGCAAACGCAAGCAGTACAACCTATGAAGTGGCAGATGAAGCTGCGCACGCGGCTTTTCCTCAGCATTTCGGCGCTGGTCACAGTGGCCCTGCTGGGCCTGATGCTGGGGCTGGTCAGCGTGCTGCAGATGGCCACGGTGCAACAGCAGTTGGTACGGGACACCACCCACGCGCTGGAAGTGGGACTGAAACTGCGGCAAAACCTCGGCGAACAGCTGACCCTGATACTCGATGAGAACACCGCGCCGCAGAACCTGCGGCTGTTACAGGACAACTTCCAGGCGCTGCTCGACCAAGGGCTGGAACAAGGCGGTGAACGCACCGGTTTCAGTAAGGCCAGCAGCAATTACCAGACCTTCCTCCGGGCCTACCGCGACAGCCCAGCACCTGCGCGCAGCATGGGCAGCGACGAGCCACTGGGTGCAGCTTTCAACCAGCTACGCACCGACCTCATCGATTCGCACAAACAGGCGCTGGAACACATCACCCGCAGTGAAGAACGTACCCGTGATCGCGCCTTGCTGGTCAGCGGCGTGCTCGGCCTGATGGGCTTGGCGATACTGGTATTGGGCTTTGTCACCGCGCACAACATCGCGCGACGCTTCGGCCAACCGATCGAAGCCTTGGCCAAAGCGGCCGACCAACTCGGCAAGGGCAACTTCGACGTCACCCTGCCAGTCACCCAGGCCAGCGAGCTCAACCAGCTGACCCGTCGCTTCGGGCTGATGGCCGACGCCTTGCGCAAGCACCAGGCCACCAACGTCGATGAGCTGCTGGCCGGCCAGCAACGCCTGCAGGCCGTGCTCGACAGCATCGACGATGGCCTGCTGATCATTGACCGGCAGGGCCGCCTGGAACACCTCAACCCCGTGGCCCAACGCCAGCTGGGCTGGAACGACAGCCGCCTTGGCAGCACTCTGGCCGAAGCCTTGCAGCGCCCGGAGCTGGAGCAGCAATTGCGCCAAGTGCTGCGCGGTGGCAGCCTCGATCGCCCGCCAGACGACCTGAACATCGACGTCGATGAAGAAACCCGCCTGCTGACCTATAGCCTGACACCGGTCAGCCACCCTCAGGGGCCGATTCTGGGCGCGGTGATGGTGCTGCATGATGTGACCGAGCAGCGGGCCTTCGAGCGCGTGCGCAGCGAGTTCGTTCTGCGTGCCTCGCACGAACTGCGCACGCCGGTCACAGGCATGCACATGGCGTTCGGTCTGCTGCGTGAGCGGGTGAAGTTTCCACCCGAGGCGCGCGAGTACGACCTGCTCGAAACCATCGGCGAAGAAATGCAGCGCCTGACCCAGCTGATCAACGACCTGCTGAACTTCTCTCGTTACCAGAGCGGCTTGCAGAAACTCGAACTCGCCCCTTGCGCCATCGATGAGCTGCTGGAGCGCGCGCAGCTGCGTTTTGCCGAACAGGCCGCACACAAGCAGATCGAGCTGATCAAGGAACTGGAGCTGCCGCTACCTCGCATCCAGGCCGATGTGGCCCAGCTCGACCGGGTACTGGACAACCTGCTGCACAACGCCGTGCGCCATACCCCCAGTGGTGGCCGCATACGCCTGCACGCAAGGCGCCATGCCGAGCGTGTGATCATCAGCGTCGAGGACAACGGCGAGGGCATCGCCTATGGGCAGCAGGGGCGTATCTTCGAGCCCTTTGTGCAGGTGGGGCGCAAGAAGGGCGGTGCAGGGCTGGGCCTGGCGTTGTGCAAGGAGATCGTGCAACTGCACGGCGGCCGAATGGGCGTGTTTTCCCGCCCGGGGCAGGGCACCCAGTTCTACATGGCATTGCCGATGTAGCCAGCGGGGCGGGCCTCAGGACTCATCGTTGGCCCGCCGCCCAGCCCCCTCGCGCCGGCCGCGGGTGACCAGTTCGGCAAACTGGCGGGCATTCAACGGGCGGGCGAACAACCAGCCCTGCCCATAGTTGACCCCTTCGCTGTAGAGCAGCACCGCCTGGTCTTCGCATTCGATGCCTTCGGCAATCACTCGCAGGTGCAGGTCATGCGCCATGCGGATGATGTGCGGGGCCACGCCACTGCTGGCGGCGTCATGCCCCAAGGCATCAATGAAGGCCTTGTCGATCTTCAGGCAGTCGACGGGCAAGGTCTGCAGATAGGCCAGGCTGCAATAACCCGTGCCGAAATCGTCGATCAACACCTGATGGCCCAACGCACGCAGGGCCTGCAGGTTGTCACGGGCTACCACCACGTCGATCAGGCCGCGCTCGGTGACCTCGAAAGCGATCTGGCTGGCCGAGACCCGGTGCTGGGCCAGCAACCGCGCCGCGACCCGGCCGATACGAGGGACCATCACGTCGCACGCTGCAAGGTTCACCGAGATGTACAGGTTGCGGTGCGAACGCAGCAACTGGCCAAGCTGTTCGAGCACACGTTGCAGGACAAAATCGGTGATCTGGCGGATTTGCCCGGTATTTTCGGCCAGGGGTATGAACAGGTCCGGGCTGGTCAGGGTGCCGTCAGGGCGGCGCCAGCGCACCAGGGCTTCGGCGCCGACACAGCGCCGGGTGTCGAGCTCGATGATCGGTTGGTACAGCACCTGCAACTCGCCTCGGCGCAGCGCGTTCTGCAACTCCGAGCTCATCGACCGGCGCTGCAGAATCAACTGCAGCACCAGCCAGCCGATGCAACAGGCGGCCAGCACGCTGCCGGGGAACAACAGCCAGAGCATGCCGTTCATGCGCAGGGGCAGGCTGGCACGCGGCGCGATCAGCACCAGTTGATAGTCCGGTGATTTGGTTGGCATGCGGTAGATGAGGCGGTCGCTCAGCTCCAGCAGCGACTTGTGGCTGGCCGTCCAGGCCGAGGGCGGGGGCCAGACCTGCGGTGGGCCCAGTACCGGGATTGCCCGGGTACCGTTGTCCAGCACAACCACCAGGCTGCCGCCGGGCGGCAGGTGGACCACATCGGTCAGGTGCCCGCGCGAGGTGGACACCACGAAATTGCCACGCCCTAGCATCAAGGCCGCCAGGTTTTCGTTGGGTTCGGTAGTGGTATTGAGCCAATAGCTGTAGGTCGGGCCCTTGATGTCGGGCGCCCGCAGGGGTTCGAACGCCCGCTCATCACCCCGGTTGGAGCAGGCGACATTGGCGTCCACGTAGGCCGCCTCATAAATGAAGCGCGAACTCAGGCCAACCTGCTGCAACGCCGCCAGCATCTGCGGGCTGCAACCTCGCAAGGGCTGCGCCTGCAAGATATCCACCCCTTCACGCAACTGGCCGAACACCTGTTCGAGGCGCTCGAGAAAGCGCTCTCCCCGGGCATTCATCTGTGCGCTCTCGCTTTGCTTCATCTGCTGCAGGGCAATGCCGATGCTGGCGGTTAGCAACAGCGCGGCGCTGGCCAGCGCCGCCAGTGAGGCCAGCATCCAGGGACGGTAGAAAATTTGGCGCAGCGTGGAGATGAGGGCTGACATCAAGGGCATCCAGTTGATTACTAAGGTATAGCAACTGGATCAGGAATCACCCTCGCCGTTGGGCGCCTCAGCTCAACGCATGCGGTTGAGCACCTGCAGCATGGCGGCCGTTTGCGCGTCGGGCATGCCATCGAAGCGTTGTGGCCGGAAACGCATCTGGAACGCGGCGATCACATGCCGCGTGGCAACGTCCAGCTCACCGGTTTGCGCGATGGCGTAGCCGAACCGCGCCAGTTCCTGCTGATACCAGCCCACGCTGGGCGGGTTGACGCTGAAGAAGGCTTGTTGACGGGCGACGGCGTTAGCCTCGGGCCAGATACCGATGCCGGCATCAGCCAAACGCTTCCACGGGAACAACGGGCCCGGGTCGAGCTTGCGCAAAGGTGCGATATCGCTGTGGCCAACGATGTGCCGGGGGTCGATCTTGTTGCGCGTGACGATGTCCTTGAGCAGTGCGATCAAGGACTGCACCTGGGCTTCGCTGTAGGGGTGCCAGACCCGGCCATTGGGAGTGTCGGTGAACCCTGGGTTGACGATTTCGATGCCAATAGAGGTGGAGTTCAACCAAGTGCGCCCCTGCCATTGGCTGTCACCGGCATGCCAGGCACGGCGGCTTTCATCCACCAGCTGATAGACCGTGGCCGGGCCGTCGCCAATCAGGTAATGGCTGCTGACCTCGCCGTGGGTCAACAGCGCCAATGAGCGCTCAAGCGAGGCATTGGTGTAGTGCAGGACGATGAACTGGATACGGTTGTCCTGGTTGACCGAAGGGTGGCTGCGGTCGATGCGCAGGCCCGTCGAACAGCCGGTCAATATCATCAGTAAAAGCGTTGCTAAAAGGGTCTTCATCGAAAGGGCACGTCAACGTGAATAGATAAGTTAGCCACAGTATAACGAGCCCCTTTCAGACGGCGCGGCTCAAGCAGCCTCAACGCATGCACATCAGCATGAACGCCAGCGAATTGTCTCCACTGGCGCCGTTGACGTCTATCAGCTGGGTGTTAATGGTAACGCCCCCGTCAACACTCGGCATACCAACAACTTTGGCGTGGCCATGCAACAAGCGGGTCTGCGTGCTCCCATCAATCGGCGAAACAGAACAAAACCTGGGGTCCTGCTGAACGATGTGCTTGTTGAGGTGCATCTTGTACTGCGTGAAGTAGTTGGATTGCGGTGTCTTTTCTACTTTTCGATCCATTTCGGCCAAGATCGCAGCACTTCACCCTCGGCGCTGATATGCGCCGTCCAGTGATCATCTGCGGCCATGGCACTGACATGGAATGTCAGGCTCACTATCAGTGGCAGCGTCCATCTGGTCATTTTCGACTCCTGAGTAAGTAGTTCAATCGACCGCTGCTGGTGATTCAGCATCACGGCAAGCCAGTCTCGAACACTTCTCAGCCCGCAACGCGGTACATATTTACCCCTGCTCCACTCGATTTCGCCCCAAATCCTTGGCCCGGTACAACGCGGTGTCGGCGCGCTTGAGCACCTGGTCGCCGCGCTCGCCCGAGCGAAACGCGCCCAGCCCGATAGAGGCGGTGATCACCACGCGTTCACCCTTGAAGTGGAACGGGCACGCTTCGATGGTCGCACGCAGTACCTCGGCCATCTGGGCGGCGGCCGCTGGCGAGGTCTGCGGGAACAGCAGCACGAACTCCTCACCGCCGTAGCGCGCAATGAAATCGCGCCCTCGCAGGCGTTTGCGCAGCTGGTCGGCGACGATCTTCAACACCTTGTCCCCCGCCAGGTGCCCATAGTTGTCGTTGATGCGCTTGAAGTGGTCCAGGTCGAGGATCGCCATGGCCAGATGGCCGCCACTTTCATGCCAGTCGAGCATCTCGCGTTCCAGGTGCTCGCTCCAGGCCGCGCGATTGGGCAGGCCGGTCAGCGGGTCCAGCAACGCCTTTTGCCGCTGCTCTTCGAGGTGCTCGCGATAACCGAGCGCCTCGTGTTCCATGTTCGCCACCCGCTCGGACAGGCCTTGCAGGCGCCCGGCGAGCTCCTGCTCGCGACGATCACGCTCGTGCTTGTGTTCGTCCATGGTTACCAACAGGCCTTCGAGGCGGTTTTCCAGGATGTGCTTGAGGCTGTCCACATCGGCGGCACCTTGCACACTGCTCTGCAGCCCATCGACCTGCTTGCGCAGCTGGGTATCGAGCGCCTGGGCGGCGCTGCTGTTGTCGGCATGCCCGGCACTGGCTTCGTGCAGGTGACTCTGGAAGCTTTCCAGGCGCTCGTTGATCTGTTGCAGGTAGGTCTCGAATTCGTGCTGGCCGCTGTCGGTTATCGCCAACATCAGCACCGCTAGGTCATCCAGCAACGGGATCAGCTCATACCAATTCAGCCCACGCGCCACCCGCTCGCGCATTTCCTGGGCCTGGGCCTTGTGCCGTTCGGGCAGGCTGAGGTCGTCGAGCAGGCCGATAAGGGTCTGTTCGATGTGTGCGGCCACTTGGCTGTAGGGCGGCTCTACCGCATAGGGCAGGGCATAAGGGCCGTCTTCGCCGAAGGTGTCTTCGAGCGCCTGCGCAGGTTCTGCCTCAGCTGCGGGAGAGATGAGGGTAGTAGCCAGCTCGGGCGCCTCGTCCGGCAAGGACTCAGGTTGTGGCGTGGCCGGCGTGTCTGTGGTTTCGATCAGCGCCGGGCCCTCAGGCGCCTGTGCCTCAGTCAGCGGGGCTGGCAACGGCAGCAGGGCGTCCACATCGTCGGGCTGCGGGTCCTCGGCTGTGCGCTGTACGGGGGCTGCTGCCGGCTGCGGCACTGCGTCTGCCATCACGCCCGCAGGCGCTGCTGCCAGCGTAGCCTCGGCGTCGGCGTCAGCTTCGCCGGGTTGCTCGTTCTCGCGCCCGCCAAACAAACGCTGCAAAAAGCCCGGCCGCTCTTCCTCGGGCTTGCCCAGGGCAGAGAGTGCGCGGCCTTGCAGGCCACTCAGCTCGCCCAGCAGCGGGGGCAGTTCACGTGACTGGGCGACCCCACCATCGAGCTTCTTCGCCAGCTTTTTCAGCGGCCGCGAGATGTCGCTCGGCAACGGCAGGCCTTGCAGCTGGCTCACCAGCGATGTCAGCGCATCGCTGACCTGGTTCATGCGGGTTTCCCGGCGCTGCTCGGAGTCCAGCACCGCCTTTTCCAGGCGCGGGATCAGCCCGGCAAGGCCCGCGTCCATATTGTCGCTGCGGATGACCTCGCGCATTTCCTTCATGCACGCGTCCACCACCTTGTCGCTACCTTCGGCGGCCAGGGTGCTGCGCACGAGCCCGCGACGCAGCAGGTCGAGACGTGCGTCCCAACGGCGCTCAAGCTTCTCTTGCTGCTCGATGCTCTTAAGGTATTTCTCTTTCCAGCGCTCAGCGTCGTCAGTCATGCCCAGGTCCGCAAACGGTGATGGCAATTAGCTCAAAACCGGCAGCGTATCCACAGTCAATGCATCAGGCAATCGAATCTCGACGGCAACGGGAAGGTGATCGGAAATTGGCTGCGCCAACACCTCGACACGCTCAAGCGTAAGGGTTGGGCTGAGCAGGATATGGTCCAGGCAACGCTGCGGTCGCCAGCTGGGGAAGGTGGCCTCGACCTGAGGGGCAACCAGGCCCAGATCGCGCAGGGGCGAACGCTCCAGCAGGTCGGTGGCATGGGTGTTCATGTCACCCATCAACACCTGATGGCGGTAGCCGCCGATCAGCTCGCGAATATAGCTGAGCTGCAGGGCACGGGTCTTGGCGCCGAGTGCCAGGTGCATCATCACCACGATCAGCGCATCTTCACCTTCGCCGAAACGCACCAGGATTGCACCGCGACCGGACGGGCCGGGCAAAGGGTGGTCTTCAAGGTGTTGCGGCTTGAGACGGCTGAGCACGCCGTTGCTGTGCTGGGCAAAGCGCCCAAGGTTGCGATTGAGCTGCTGGTACCAATAGGGGAAGGCACCCAGGTGAGCCAGGTGTTCGACCTGGTTGATGTAGCCTGAGCGCAGGCTGCCACCATCGGCTTCTTGCAGGGCCACCAGGTCGAAGTCACCGAGCAGTTGGCCGATCTTCTGCAGGTTGCCGGCACGCCCGGTATGCGGCAGCAGGTGCTGCCAGCTGCGGGTCAGGTAGTGCCGGTAGCGCTCGGTGCTGATGCCGACCTGAATGTTGAAACTGAGCAGCCGCAGGCGACCATCCTCTGGCAGGCCCGGAGCCTGCAGGTGATGCTCGTTGACCTGCGGCTGGTGCAGGCCAATGCCACGCGTGGTTCTGAAGCGGGGCATGGGTACGCCGCTTACTTAGCGGCGCGCTCCTTGTCGATCAGCTGGTCGGCCACTTTCAGCACGCCTTCAGGCCCGCCTGCAGTGCCCAGGTCGAAGCGGTACTTGCCGTTGACGACCAAGCTCGGTACGCCGGTGATTTCGTACTTCTTCGACAGTTCTTTGGCCTGGTTGACCTGGCCTTTGATGGCGAAGGAGTTGAAGGTGGCGAGGAACTTGTCCTTGTCCACGCCTTGAGTAGCGAGGAAGTCGGCCATGTCCTCTGGGTCGGTCAGGCGTTTTTTCTGGTTCTGAATGGCATCGAACACTGCCGCGTGAACCTTGTGCTCGACGCCCATGGCTTCGAGGGTCAGGAACATCTGGCCGTGTGCGTCCCACGGGCCACCGAACATGGCGGGTACGCGCTTGAAGTTGACGTCCGCTGGCAGCTTTTCGGCCCACGGGTTGATGGTCGGCTCGAAGTGGTAGCAGTGAGGGCAGCCGTACCAGAACAGCTCGACCACTTCGATCTTGCCGGGCACGGAAACCGGAACAGGGTTGCTCAGCTCGATATAGGGCTTGCCGGCATCAGGCTCGGTGGCCTGAACGGCGGTCATACCGAATACGCTGGCGGCGACCAACGCAGCGCTGAGAATCAGTTTACGCATGCTTTACTCCTGAGCATTCATGGGTCGCCTCGACGCGACCTGTACCTGAGACAGGTCGGGCCAGGCCCGAGTTCTGTAGTGTAACGGCTGCGGACGCAAAAAAGGGCGGTCCGGCCGCCCTTTCATCTTTGCCTTACAACATTAACCGAATGTTAATGCGCCAATTTCTTCGCGGGTTCAGCCGCGAAGAAATCGACAACCACCTCAGTGCAGGCCCTGGATGTAGCTGGCCAACGCTTCGATATCGTGGTTGCTCAGCTTGCCCGCGATGGTGCGCATGGTCGTGGCGTCGCCATCGTTGGTACGCACGCCTTCACGGAACTCGGTCAGCTGCTTGGTCACGTACTGCGCGTGCTGCCCGCTCAGGTGCGGGAAGCCGGCCAAGGCGATACCTGCGCCGTTGGGCGAGTGGCAGCCGGTACAGGCAGGCAGGCCTTTTTCCAGGTCGCCGCCGTTGAACAGGGCACGGCCACGCTCGACCAGCTTGGGGTCGGCCGCCCCGACGCTGCCCTTCTGGCTGGCAAAGTACGCGGCGATATCGGCCAGGTCCTGGTCACTGAAGGCGGCCAGCATGCCGGTCATCTCCAGCACGGTGCGCTTGCCGGACTTGATATCGTGCAGTTGTTTTTCGAGGTAGCGCTGCCCCTGGCCTGCCAGTTTCGGGAAGTTCGGTGCCAGGCTATTGCCGTCGGGGTTGTGGCAGGCACCACAGACGGCCGTCTTGGCCTGGCCGGCGGCGGCATCGCCTTTGATAGGTTGCGCAGCAGTGGCCGCACCTGCGACACCCATGGTCAACAGCAGACTCACGACTAGTTTGTTCATCAGCTAATCCAACACGGCTAAGGGTGAAATGTTATGTATCGGGACTGCCGCTCATCCAAAGGATGACCAAACGGTAGTCCTCGGCACTGCAGTCCATGCACAATCCACGCGGCGGCATAGCCTTGAAACCCTGGGTCACATGCCTCACGAGTACATCCACACCTTGCGCCAGCCTTGGCTCCCACGCTGCCCGGTTACCCCGCTGGGGGGCCTGGGGCAACTGCCCGGCGTGACAGGCCGCACACGTGCGGTTGTACAACACCTCGGGATCCTGTGTAGCCTGTGCGCTGAAAAACGGCAGGAACATACCGACAGCAAGCAGCCATTTCGCCATGCGGAACGACCTTCAGGGTTGGGGGCCGCGCTGCGTTCTGATGCGCGAGCTATTGTTCGACACCCCATGCTCGCTCTCCTTCGCTGGGAGAATGAGCACACAAAAACTGGGGCATTATATACTTCCGCCATCCAAACGGAAACGACACCGCTTGCCAGGCTCGAGCCTTCAGAGTCAGGCAACACCCACATCGGATATCCCATGCAAGTCAAGAACCCCATCCTCGGCCTCTGCCAGAAAGCCACATTCGCCCTCAGCGCTGCCAAGGTCGAACAATGCCCGGACGACCAGGGTTACGAGGTGGCTTTCGCCGGCCGCTCCAACGCCGGCAAATCCAGCGCCCTCAATACCCTGACTCATGCCAGCCTGGCGCGTACCTCGAAAACCCCGGGGCGCACCCAGCTGTTGAATTTCTTCAGTCTGGACGATGAACGGCGTTTGGTCGACCTGCCGGGCTACGGTTATGCAAAAGTACCGATTCCGCTCAAGCAGCACTGGCAGCGCCACCTGGAAGCCTACCTGGGCAGCCGCGAGTGTCTGCGCGGGGTGATCTTGATGATGGACGTGCGCCATCCGATGACCGACTTCGACAAGATGATGCTCGACTGGGCCAAGGCCAGCGGCATGCCGATGCACATTCTACTGACCAAGGCCGACAAGCTGACCCACGGCGCGGGCAAGAACACCTTGCTCAAGGTGCAGTCCGAGATCCGCAAGGGGTGGGGCGACGCGGTGACCATCCAGTTGTTCTCGGCGCCCAAGCGCCTGGGGCTCGAAGAGGCCTACCGCGTACTGGCGGGCTGGATGGAACTGGAAGACAAGCCTGCGGAATAAAGGCTGATCACTGATCCTGGAGCCTTGCCGCAAGGCCGCTCCAGGGATCGTAGGGTGGTCAAATCCCAGGCAAAAAAAACCCCGGACTTCGTATGGGGAGGGGGAAGTTCGGGGTCCAAGTCCGGACCGCTAGGGCGGGGTCCAGATATCTGCCAACACTTAACACAACATAGGAGCATCGAAGGGCTTCACCAGCCATTCAGTTACTCTGAGTTCCGCTTCACCGGTTTAGTTCCGAAGCCTTGAAAACTATTTGCGATAGTTTCATGAAACCCCAGCACTAATGGCATCTAGCTATGCCAGGATCCGCGTCACTACGTCGCAGATCCTACACAGCTTTGCAGGCTCAATCAGTGAGCTTCGTCCCAATTCGCGCCAATTCCTGCTTCGACCAGCAACGGCACATCCAGCTGTGCGGCACGGCTCATGTGCAGGCGGATTTCATCTTTCACCTGCTCGACCAACTCCTCACGCACCTCCAGCACCAGTTCATCGTGCACCTGAAGGATCACCCGGGCATCCAGGCCGCTCTCGGTCAGCCAGTTGTCCACGTTGACCATCGCCCGCTTGATGATATCGGCCGCAGTACCCTGCATCGGGGCGTTGATCGCCGTCCGCTCGGCGCCTTTGCGCAGGGCCGGGTTCTTGGCGTTGATATCCGGCAAGTACAGCCGGCGGCCGAACAGGGTTTCGACGAAACCTTGCTCGGCCGCCTGGGCGCGGGTGCGCTCCATGTAAGCCAGCACGCCTGGGTAACGGGCGAAGTAACGGTCGATGTAGTCCTGGGATTGCTTGCGGTCGACGCCAATCTGCTTGGCCAGGCCAAAGGCACTCATGCCGTAGATCAGGCCGAAGTTGATGGCCTTGGCGCTGCGGCGCTGGTCGGTGGTGACATTTTCCAGCGCCACACCGAACACTTCGGCAGCAGTGGCGCGGTGCACGTCGAGGTTGTTGCGGAAGGCATGCAGCAAACCTTCGTCCTTGGCCAGGTGGGCCATGATGCGCAGTTCGATCTGCGAATAGTCCGCCGCCAGCAGCTTGTAACCGGGGCTGGCCACGAACGCCTGACGGATACGCCGACCTTCGGCGGTGCGGATCGGGATGTTCTGCAGGTTCGGGTCGCTGGACGACAGGCGCCCGGTGGCGGCCACTGCCTGCTGATAAGAGGTGTGAATGCGCCCGGTGCGCGGGTTGATCTGCCCCGGCAGCTTGTCGGTGTAGGTGCTCTTGAGCTTGCTCAGGCTGCGGTACTGCATCAGTACCTCGGGCAGCGGGTAGCCTTGCTCGGCCAGCTCGTCGAGTACCGCCTCGGCGGTGGACGGCTGGCCCTTGGCAGTCTTGCTCAGCACCGGCATGCCCAGCTTGTCGTAGAGGATCGCCCCCAACTGCTTGGGCGAGCCGAGGTTGAACGTCTCGCCAGCCAGTTCATAGGCCTGGCGCTCCAGTTCAGCCATTTTCACGCCCAGTTCGCCGCTTTGCACGTGGAGCAGTTCGGCATCCACCAACGCGCCTTGGCGCTCGATTTTCGCCAGCACCGGCACCAGCGGCATCTCGATGTCCATCAGCACCGGTTGCACGCTTGGGGTCTTGGCCAGGCGCAGCTGCAGTGCCTGGTGCAGGCGCAGAGTGATGTCGGCATCTTCGGCAGCGTACGGGCCGGCCTTGTCCAGCGGGATCTGGTTGAAGGTCAGCTGTTTCGCGCCCTTGCCGGCAATCTGCTCGAAGGTGATGGTGGTGTGGTCGAGGTACTTCTGCGCCAGGCTGTCCATGTCGTGACGGGTGGCCGTGGAGTCCAGCACATAGGACTCGAGCATGGTGTCGTAGGCCACGCCGCGCATCTGGATGGCCGGGGCGCCGTTGGCCAGGATGTTGATATCGTACTTGGCGTTCTGCCCGACCTTGGCTTTGGCCGGGTCTTCCAGCAGGGGTTTGAGCGCCAGCAGCACGGCCTCGCGGTCCAGCTGGACCGGGGCGCCTTCGTAGTCGTGGGTCAGCGGTACATACGCCGCCTCATGCGGCTCGACCGCAAACGACAGGCCGACCAGCTGCGCCTGCTGGGCATCGAGGCCGGTGGTTTCGGTGTCGAACGCGAACAGCGGGGCCTGGCGCAGCTTGTCCAGCCAGGCATCGAAACGGGCCTGGTCGAGCACCGTCTCGTACTTGGGTTCGACCTTGGCCGCCGGCGCGTCCTCCGGCACGGTCACGGTCGCCCCGGCCCTGGCGGCTTCGCGCTGAACGTCGGCGACCCAGCTTTTGAATTCCATCTCGGTGTACAAGGCCAGCAATGCATCACGGTCTGGCTCGCCGCAGACCAGCGCCTCGACTTCGATATCCAGCGGCACGTCGAGCTTGATGGTGGCCAGCTCATAGGACAGGAACGCCGCCTCACGGTGCTCTTCAAGCTTGGCCGGCAGGGTCTTGGCGCCGCGGATGCTCAGGGTCGGCACCTTGTCGAGGTTGTCGTAGACGTCGCGCAGGCCGCCACCAATACCTGTCAGCAGGCCGGCAGCGGTCTTCTCGCCCACGCCCGGCACGCCGGGGATGTTGTCGACCTTGTCGCCCATCAGGGCGAGGAAATCGATGATGTGCTCAGGGCCGACACCAAACTTTTCGTGCACCCCGGCAACATCCATCACGCTACCGGTCATGGTGTTGACCAGGGTGACATGCCCGTCCACCAGCTGCGCCATGTCCTTGTCGCCGGTCGAAATGATGACCGAGCGGCCCTGCGCCGCACTGCTGCGCGCCAAGGTGCCGATCACATCGTCGGCCTCCACGCCCTCGACGCACAGCAGCGGGTAGCCCAAGGCCTTGACGCTGGCATGCAACGGTTCGATCTGCACCCGCAGGTCGTCAGGCATGCTCGGGCGGTTGGCCTTGTACTCGGCGAACATGGCATCGCGGAAGGTACCGCCCTTGGCGTCGAACACCACCGCAAACAAGCTGTCGGGGTATTGCTTGCGCAGGCTCTTGAGCATGTTCAGCACACCCTTCACCGCGCCGGTAGGCATGCCCTTGGAGGTGGTCAGCGGCGGCAATGCGTGGAAAGCGCGGTAGAGGTAGGAGGAACCGTCCACCAGGACGAGGGGCGCTTGGCTCATGAGCAGAATCAACCTTTTCGGCGGGTCCGGAGCTAGAATAGCCGGATCAATGACGACAAAGGGACAAGGTTATCATGCGTACACTCAATCGCCTGTTACTGCTCGGTCTGTTGGCAACCATGCCAGTCGTCACCCTGGCGGCGGACGACGCCCCCTCGGCCGATCCCGAGGTGACCATTCGCACGGAAGGCGATAAAACCATCCAGGAATACCGCCAGAACGGCTTCCTGTATGCGATCAAGATCACGCCGAAAAACGGCAAGCCTTATTTTCTGGTACGCGCCGATGGCACTGATGCCAATTTCATTCGTTCCGACCAGCCGGACATGCTGATTCCGTCCTGGAAGATCTTCGAGTGGTAAGCTGACGCGTATCGTTCACATCAACCCGGCACTTCCCGGCGGAAGTGCCCGTATGGGCATTTTTTCATCATGTCAGTCTTCACCCCTGTGACCCGGCCTGAGCTGGAAACCTTTCTGGCGCCGTACCAGCTGGGCCGTCTGCTCGATTTCCAGGGCATCGCCGCCGGCACCGAAAACAGCAACTTCTTCGTCAGCCTGGAACAGGGTGAGTTCGTCCTGACGCTGATCGAACGTGGCCCGAGCGAAGACATGCCGTTCTTCATCGAGCTGCTCGACGTGCTGCACGCCGCCGACATGCCGGTGCCCTACGCCCTGCGTGACCGCGACGGCAATGGCCTGCGCGAACTGTGCGGCAAGCCTGCACTGCTGCAGCCGCGCTTGTCGGGCAAGCACATCAAGGTGCCGAACAACCAGCACTGCGCGCAGGTAGGCGAATTGCTCGCGCACATTCACCTGGCTACCCGTCACCACGTCATCGAGCGCAAGACCGACCGCGGCCTGGACTGGATGCTGGCCTCGGGGGCCGAGCTGATGCCGCGCCTCACGGCCGAACAGGTTGCGCTGCTGCAGCCTGCGCTGGACGAAATCAACGCGCACAAGGCGCAGATCCTGGCCTTGCCACGGGCCAACCTGCACGCCGACCTGTTCCGCGACAACGTGATGTTCGAAGGTACCCACCTGAGCGGGGTGATCGACTTCTACAACGCCTGCTCGGGCCCAATGCTGTATGACATCGCCATCACCGTGAACGACTGGTGCATCGATGAGCAGGGCGCGCTCGATGTGCCACGGGCCCAGGCGCTGCTGGCGGCCTATGCGGCGCTGCGGCCGTTCACCGCAGCCGAGGCCGAATTGTGGCCGGAAATGTTGCGGGTCGGCTGCGTGCGCTTCTGGCTGTCGCGCCTGATCGCGGCGGAGTCGTTTGCCGGGATGGATGTGATGATCCATGACCCGAGCGAGTTCGAGGTGCGCCTGGCGCAGCGCCAGCAAGTGGCGTTGCACCTGCCGTTCGCGCTCTAGAACCTCGCCGGCTTCTTCGCGGGGCAAGCCCGCGAAGAAGCCGCTACAGGGTTACAACTGCTCCAGGCACCCGGCCAGATCACCCCCCAGCTTCTCCAGCAAGCGCTCATAGCCCTTGCCGTCCACTGGGTCGGTGCCGCCCAGGGCATCCAGCTCGGCCAGGCGCACCGGCAGCCCGGCGGTCAACGTCTCGGCCAAGCGCGGGCGCAGCGGCGGTTCGCTGAACACACAGGTCTTGCCCACTTCCTGCAGGCGTTTGCGCATGGCCGCCACATGCTGGGCGCCCGGCTGCACCTCCGAAGCCACGCTGAATACCCCGGCGTGCTTCAGGCCATAGGCGGCCTCGAAGTAGTCAAAGGCTTCGTGGAACACGAAGTACGGCTTGTCGGCGATGCCGGCCACACGTGCCTTGATGCGCCCATCCAGAGCATCCAGGCGCTCGACGAATGCCTTCAGGTTGCTTTGATAGCGCGTGGCATTGGCCGGGTCGACCTCGGCCAGGTCCGCCGCCATCTTCGCCGCGATCACCCGGGCATTGACCGACGACAACCACAGATGCGCATCCAGGCTACCGGGGCGGTGGTCGTGATCATGGTCGTCCTGGTCGGTTTCTTCATGCGAGTGGCTGTCTTCGCCAAAATGGCGCAGCTGCATGCCGGTCAGCGACTGAACCGCGATGGTGGCCTTGTCTCGGCCTTTGAGCACCCTGGGCAGGAAGTTCTCCATGTCCGGGCCGATCCAGTACAGCAGGTCGGCGTCCGCGACGCGCCGTACGTCGGAGGGGCGCAGGGCGTAATGGTGCGGCGAGGCGCCAGGCGGCAGCAGCACATCCGGGCTGCCGACCCCGTCCTGAACGGCGGCGGCGATCTGCTGCAGCGGTTTGATGCTGGTCAGCACACGCACGTCGGCCTGGGCTGAAAATGCGATGAAAGCGACAAAAAGGGCTAGGAATCGGGACACGGTGAATACTCGGCTCGCCAGAAACAGGTAACATAATAACGTCTCCATCCAGAACCGTCGCTGCCCATGTCCATCACGCCGCTGGCCAACCGCCCCCACGATCACTCCCATTGCGTATACAGCGCACTGGCCGAAGCCGATGCCTTGTGCACCCGCCAAGGGTTGCGCCTGACCGCGCTGCGCCGCCGTGTGCTGGAGCTGGTATGGCAAAGCCACAAACCGCTGGGCGCCTACGACATTCTTGCCGTGCTCAGCGAGCAGGATGGCCGCCGCGCCGCACCGCCAACCGTGTACCGCGCTCTGGACTTCCTACTCGACAACGGCCTGGTGCACCGCATCGCCTCACTCAATGCGTTCATTGGCTGCAGCCACCCCGAGCACGTGCACCAGGGCCAGTTCCTGATCTGCCGCGCCTGCCATGTGGCCATCGAGCTGGAGCAGGCCAGCATCAGCGACGCCATCATCAACAGCGCCAAGGGCGTCGGCTTCAGCGTCGAAACCCAGACCGTGGAAGTGGTAGGCCTGTGCGGCAGCTGCCGGAGCGCGGCATGAGCGACGCGCTGATCCGCCTGGAGCAGGTCGGTGTGACCTTCGCCGGCGAAGCGGTGCTCGACAGCATCGACTTGTCGGTGGCGCCGGGCCAGATCGTCACCCTGATCGGCCCCAACGGGGCAGGCAAGACTACCCTGGTACGCGCCGTGCTGGGGCTGCTCAAGCCGCACCGGGGCAAGGTATGGCGTAAACCGCGCCTGCGCATCGGCTACATGCCGCAAAAAATCCAGGTCGACGCCACGCTGCCGCTGTCGGTGCTGCGTTTCTTGCGCCTGGTGCCTGGCGTCGACCGGGCAGCGGCGCTGTCGGCATTGCAGGAAGTGGGCGCCGAGCACGTTATCGACAACCCGATCCAGACCGTTTCCGGCGGCGAAATGCAGCGCGTGCTGCTGGCCCGGGCCCTGCTGCGCGAGCCGCAACTGCTGGTGCTCGACGAACCGGTACAAGGCGTCGATGTGGTCGGCCAGACCGAGCTGTACAACCTCATCACCCGCCTGCGCGACCGCCACGGCTGCGGCGTGCTGATGGTCTCCCACGACCTGCACCTGGTCATGAGCACCACCGATCAGGTGGTCTGCCTCAACCGCCACGTGTGCTGTTCCGGCCACCCGGAGCAAGTCAGCGGCGACCCGGCCTTCGTCGAGCTGTTCGGCCAGAACGCGAAAAGCCTGGCCATCTATCACCACCATCACGACCACAGCCACGACCTGCATGGCTCGGTGGTCGCCCCTGGCACCCATGTTCACGGAGAGCACTGCAAGCATGGCTGATTTTCTTCTCTACGCCCTGCTTGCCGGTCTGTCCCTGGCGCTGGTGGCCGGCCCACTAGGGTCTTTCGTGGTGTGGCGGCGCATGGCCTATTTTGGCGACACCCTGTCCCACGCCGCCTTGCTCGGCGTCGCCCTGGGTTTCGCCCTGGACGTCAGCCCAGCCCTGGCAGTGACCGTGGGCTGCCTGCTGCTGGCGATCCTGCTGGTGACTTTGCAGCAACGCCAACCGCTGGCCTCCGACACCCTGCTCGGCATCCTTGCCCCCAGCACGCTTTCCTTGGGCCTGGTGGTGCTGAGCTTCATGCACGACGTGCGCATCGACCTGATGGCCTATCTGTTCGGCGACCTGCTGGCCATCAGCACCACGGACCTTGCCTGGATCCTCGGTGGCAGCGCACTGGTGCTGCTGTTGCTCGCCGCACTGTGGCGGCCCTTGCTGGCGGTGACCGTGCACGAGGAACTGGCCATGGTCGAGGGCCTGCCCGTGGCGGGCCTGCGCCTGGCATTGATGCTGTTGATTGCGGTGGTGATTGCCGTGGCGATGAAGATCGTCGGCGTGCTGCTGATCACCTCGTTGCTGATCATCCCGGCCGCTGCGGCGCAGCGCCACGCCCGCTCGCCCGAACAGATGGCCCTGGGTGCCAGCCTGCTGGGGGTGACCGCGGTTTGTGGCGGCCTGGCCATGTCCTGGTTCAAGGACACCCCAGCCGGCCCTTCGATCGTGGTCTGCGCGGCAGTGCTATTCTTGCTGAGCCTGGCCTTGCCGAAACGCTGAAAGCCAGGGCGCCCGAAGGCGCGCCCTGCAACCTTTTCACGGGTAAAGGGTCTGTAAGACTTGTTTTCGAGCGTGCGCACCTGGGTGTAGACTTGCTCGCTTTTTGCGCAAATAGAGAGTCGCAGGAATGAAGCCGTTCGCCTCCCGTTATCTGCTTGTAGCCGCGTTTTCCCTGTTCCTGGCTGCCTGTTCCAGCGCACCGGTCGAACAGGCCGATGCACCTGCTCAAGCCGATGCCTGGCAGCAGTTGCAACAAAACATTGCCAGCAATGAGCTGGCCACCGCCGAAGACCAGCTGGCTGCATTGCAGGCACAGTCGCCGGTAGACCCGCGCCTGGAGCAATACCAGCGGCAGTTGGCCGAGGCGTATCTGCAGCGTAGCCAGATCGTCCTGCAGAAGGGCGATGTCAACGCTGCGGCCACCGCCCTGGCCCGCGCCCGCGCCCTGATGCCGCAAGCCCCGGCAGTAACCGGTGGTGATGCCGTCAGCCAGGCGCGCAAAGCCGAGCTGGAGAAAGCCGAGGCGGCGTTGAAAGCTGCCGAGGCCAAGCCCCAGGCGCGGGTCATCGACCCGACTGCGCCAAGTACGGTGATTGCGCTGAAGACTACGGACATGGCTGCCATGCGCCGTCAGCTCGATGAGATTGCCAAGGACGTGGTCAATTACCAGTGCGAGGTGGTGTTTCAGGTACCACGCACCGAGGACGCACCTTGGCTGAAGACCCTGCTGGAAAAGCGCGTTCACAAGCTCGACAGCAGCTTTGCGCTGAAGCAGAAGCATGAAATCCAGCGCAAATTGCCGGCGCAGGTGGTACTGGTCCCGCACCAGCGCTGAATGCTTCGCGGGGCAAGTCGGATTGCCCCGCGAAGCGGCCCTGTCAGGCTGGTACTGCTTCAGCAGCCGCCTCCCGCTCCCACACCCGATGCCCTTCAACCGCTTTCACAAAGGCATCCACGGTCTTCTGGTCATCCCCCAGCAGCAGGCCCTTGTCTTCCTTGAGCCCCAAGCTATCCAGCAACGCCTTGCCTTCCTTGGCCAGCGCGATCGCCTTCAGATGCTTGTAACCCTCTAGCAGGAAGTGCTTGGCCAGCCCACTGGCACCCAACGCATCCAACGACGCCTTGCCAGCCGGCACCACAATGCCGTCGAACATGATCGATGGCATGCCCTCCATCGACGCATCCACCGGCAGTGGCTTGCCTTGGGCGGTTTTAACCGGCGCCGACGTAGGCCCGAGCACCATGATGCGAGCACTGTGCGCTTCCAGCGCCTTGACCTGTTGATCGACGCTGGCACCGTCCACGCCGTCAGCCACCAGCACGGCAATCTTGCGGCCCTTGATGCCTACATCGCCGGGGTGGTTCATCTGGCTCAAGGCGGGCGATTTCGCGAGCTTGCTGCCTTTGACCTGAACCGTGCCGGCCTTGGGCGCAGGCAGGCCGAGGTTTGCCGCCACGGCCGCAGCCAGTTTCAGGTCGATGTTGGCCAGAATCTCATTTACCTCACGCACCCGGATATGCTCACGCTCAACCTTGCCCAGCTCGAAGCTGTAGGCCTTGATGATGTGCTGCTGCTCATTCGGGCTCATGCTCTGGAAGAACAACCGCGCCTGCGAGAAGTGATCACCGAACGACTCGCTGCGTTGGCGTATCTTCACCGCATCGATACGCTCCTGGTAGCTCTCGAAGCCGCCATCCTGGGCTGCGGCAGGGGTTTCTTTCGGCCAGCCGCCATCGATCGAGTTCGGCTCGTACGAGGCGCGGCCCTTGTGGATAGTCTGCCGGTGCAGCGCGTCACGTTGGTTGTTATGGTTCGGCGCAACCGGGCGGTTGATCGGGATTTCATGGAAGTTAGGCCCGCCCAGGCGGCTCAGCTGGGTGTCGGTATAGGAGAACAACCGGCCCTGCAGCAGGGGGTCGTTGGAGAAGTCGATGCCAGGCACGATATGCCCAGGGCAGAAGGCAACCTGCTCCACTTCGGCAAAGAAGTTGTCGGGGTTGCGGTTGAGCACCATCTTGCCCAGCGGCGTGACCGGCACCAGTTCTTCGGGGATGATCTTGGTGGGGTCGAGCAGGTCGAATTCGAACTTATGCTCGTCGGCTTCGGGCACGATCTGCACGCCCAACTCCCACTCTGGGTAGTCACCCATCTCAATCGCTTCGCTCAGGTCGCGGCGGTGGAAGTCGGTGTCCTTACCCGCCAGTTTCTGCGCCTCATCCCACAATACCGAGTGAACCCCTTGGCGTGGTTTCCAATGGAACTTGACGAAGCTGGCCACCCCTTCGGCATTGATCAGGCGGAAGGTGTGGATGCCAAAGCCTTCCATCATCCGCAGGCTGCGGGGGATGGCACGGTCGGACATGGCCCACATGACCATGTGCGCAGACTCCGGCACCAGCGAAACGAAGTCCCAGAACGTATCGTGGGCCGAGCCGCCCGTAGGCATCTCGTTGTGTGGCTCGGGTTTGACCGCATGCACGAAGTCGGGGAACTTGATCGCGTCCTGGATGAAGAACACCGGCATGTTGTTGCCGACCAGGTCGAAATTGCCTTCATCGGTGTAGAACTTCACCGCGAAGCCACGTACATCACGCACGGTGTCGCCCGAGCCGCGTGGGCCCTGCACGGTTGAAAAACGCACGAATACCGGGGTGATCTTCTCTGGGTCCTGCAGGAAACCGGCCTTGGTCAGGGCAGCATGGTTGCCGTAGCTCTGGAAGTAGCCATGGGCACCGGTGCCGCGTGCGTGGACAATCCGCTCCGGGATGCGCTCATGGTCGAAGTGGGTGATCTTCTCGCGCATGATGAAGTCTTCGAGCAGCGAAGGCCCGCGGTCACCGGCCTTGAGCGTGTTCTGGTTGTCGGCGATGCGCACGCCTTGGTTGGTCCGCAAAGCCTGGCCCGTCGCATCGCTGCGCACAGCCTCGAGGCTCTGCAGTTTGGCATTGGTATTGGCCTTGTCGGGCGTCTGGGTACCGGCGGCCTGGCTCTCTTTGGGCGCGTCCGTTTTCTTGCTGGGCATGGTCGGCTTTCCTCATCAGTCTTCAGGCTTGCCCGTGTGGGCTTGTTCTAGTAGTGACTGGAGCCCGATTGGCTACGTTCAATAAGCTTTACCGGTTGTCGCGTTATGCCCGCTGGGTTGGTGCATGACGAAATAAATGCTAAGAACAGCTATGGGAAAAGGCTAAAATGCGCGACCCCAGCTAACCGCTGACCCAAAATTCCATGCGCCCCACAAGGTTCGCTACGTGATCGAGTTCCAACATGTCCATAAGACCTACCGCGTCGCCGGTAGGGAAATCCCCGCCCTCAACCCGACCAGCCTGACCATCGAAGACGGCCAGGTGTTCGGCCTGATCGGCCATTCCGGCGCCGGCAAAAGCACCATGCTGCGCCTGATCAACCGCCTCGAAGAGCCCTCGGGCGGCACGATCATCGTCGATGGCGAGGACGTCACCGCGTTCAACGCCAACCAACTGCGCGGCTTCCGCCAGCAGGTCGGGATGATTTTCCAGCACTTCAACTTGCTGGCATCCAAGACCGTGGCCGACAACGTCGCCCTGCCGCTGACCCTGGCCGGCGGGCTGTCGCGCAGCGAGATCGACAAGCGCGTCACCGAGCTGCTGGCCCGCGTCGGGCTTTCCGACCACGCCAAGAAGTACCCGGCGCAGCTGTCCGGCGGCCAGAAGCAGCGCGTGGGCATCGCCCGTGCCCTGTCCACCAACCCGAAGATCCTGCTGTGCGACGAGGCCACCAGCGCCCTCGACCCGCAGACCACCGCGTCGGTGCTGCAACTGCTGGCCGAGATCAACCGTGAGCTGAAGCTGACCATCGTCCTGATCACCCACGAAATGGACGTGATCCGCCGGGTCTGCGACCGCGTGGCGGTCATGGACGCCGGGCAGATCGTCGAGCAGGGCTCGGTGGCCGATGTGTTCCTGCACCCGCAGCACCCGACCACCAAGCGTTTCGTCCAGGAGGACGAACAGGTCGATGAAGGCGAACAGCGCGACGACTTCGCCCACGTACCGGGGCGCATCGTGCGCCTGACCTTCCAGGGCGAGGCCACCTACGCACCGCTGCTGGGCACCGTGGCCCGCGAGACCGGCGTCGACTACAGCATCCTGGCCGGGCGTATCGACCGCATCAAGGATGTCCCCTATGGGCAGCTGACCCTGGCCGTCACCGGCGGCGACATGGAAGCGGCGTTCGACCGCTTCAAGGCAGCTGACGTACATATGGAGGTACTGCGTTGATGGACGCCCTGAATTTCTTCGCCAACGTCGACTGGGCCGAAATCTGGCTGGCCACCGTCGACACCATGGTCATGCTGTTCGGCTCGTTGTTCTTCACCGTGCTGCTGGGCCTGCCGCTGGGCGTGCTGCTGTTCCTTTGCGGCCCACGCCAGATGTTCGAACAGAAAGGCGTGTACGCGCTGCTGTCGCTGGTGGTCAACATCCTGCGCTCGCTGCCGTTCATCATCCTGCTGATCGTGATGATCCCGTTCACCGTGCTGATCACTGGCACCTCGCTGGGCGTCGCCGGGGCCATTCCGCCGCTGGTGGTAGGGGCCACGCCGTTCTTCGCGCGCCTGGTCGAAACCGCCCTGCGCGAGGTCGACCGCGGCATCATCGAGGCCACCCAGTCGATGGGCGCGACGACGCGCCAGATCATCACCAGTGCCTTGCTGCCGGAAGCCCGCCCGGGCATCTTCGCAGCCATCACTGTCACCGCCATCACCCTGGTTTCGTACACCGCGATGGCCGGTGTGGTGGGCGCGGGCGGCCTGGGCGACCTGGCCATCCGCTTCGGCTACCAGCGCTTCCAGACCGATGTCATGGTCGTGACCGTGGTGCTGCTGCTGGTGCTGGTTCAAGTCCTGCAAAGTGTGGGCGACAAACTGGTCGTGCATTTTTCCCGTAAGTAACCCCAATGGGGTCGGCCTGGCCGACCCGTTCGGGGGCCGTCGCGGCCCTCACAAGGAGTGATTGATGAAGAAGCTGCTTGCTGTCGCTGCCGCTGTCGCGGCCTTTTCGGCCCACGCCGATACCCTGACCGTTGCCGCCACCCCGGTGCCGCACGCCGAGATCCTCGAGTTCGTCAAACCACAACTGGCTAAAGAAGGCGTGGACCTGAAGGTCAAGGTATTCACCGACTACATCCAGCCGAACGTGCAGGTCGCCGAAAAGCGCCTGGACGCCAACTTCTTCCAGCACCAGCCGTACCTGGATGAGTTCAACAAGGCCAAGGGCACCGCCCTGGTCAGCGTTGCCGGCGTGCACATCGAGCCGCTGGGCGTGTACTCGTCCAAGTACAAGAAGCTCGCCGAGCTGCCTTCGGGCGCCACCGTGGTCATTCCCAACGACGCCACCAACGGCGGCCGTGCTTTGCTGCTGCTGGCCAAGGCCGGCGTGATCACGCTCAAGGACAACAGCAATATCCTGTCGACCGTGAAGGACGTTGCCGAGAACCCGAAGAACATCAAGTTCCGTGAGCTGGAAGCGGCCACCATCCCGCGCGTGCTGACCCAGGTCGATGCTGCCCTGATCAACACCAATTACGCGCTGGAAGCCAAGCTGAACCCTGCGAAGGACGCGCTGGCCATTGAAGGCAGCGACTCGCCTTATGTGAACATCCTGGTTGCCCGCCCGGACAACAAAGACTCGGATGACATGAAGAAACTGGCGGCTGCACTGCACTCGCCAGAGGTGAAGCAGTTCATCAACGAGAAGTACAAGGGCGCTGTAGTACCTGCTTTCTGATCCGAAACCCATGGGGCCGCTTCTACAAGGGATCGCATTCCCCTGTAGGAGCGGCCTTGCCGGGGCGCCGGACCGGTCGGAAAGGCCTGCGCAGCAGGCCCAAAATCTCAATCCCGCTTCACCAGCCCGGGCAACTGCGCCACCAGCTTCTGGTTGTTGAACGGCGCACGAATGAACCCGCGCTGACGCCCATCCGGCCCCACAATCGCCAGGTTGCCGCTGTGATCCACGGTATACTCAGGCTTGCTGGTATCCGCCGGAATGAACGGAATGCTCAAGGCATTGGCCAGTTTCTGGGTGTCTTCGATCGACCCCGCCACCCCGACAAAATCCTTGTCGAAGTAACCCAGGTACTGCTTGAGCTGGTTCGGCGTATCGCGATTCGGGTCCACGCTCACCAGCACCACCTGCAACCGGTCCACGGCCTCCTTGGGCAGTTCGCTCTTCACCTGACGCAACTGGGCCAACGTGGTTGGGCAGATGTCCGGGCAGTAGGTGTAGCCGAAGAACAGCAACGACCACTTGCCCTTCAGATCATCCAGCGCCACGGGCTGGCCGTCCTGGTTGGTCATGGTCACGTTCGCCACCGTACGGCTCTGCGGCAAGAGGATGATGCCGGCATCGATCAGCTCCGTCGGGTTGGGCTGGTCGCGGCCATTGAGCACCTTGTTGACGGTCAGGCCCAGGATCAACGCGACCAGGGCGACGAGGATGAAGACGGTTTTCTGGGTTCGGGTCATAGATTCAGCAACAGGTAGTGGTCAAGGAGCAACGCGACGAACAGCGCGAACAGGTAGCCGATAGAGTACTTGAAGGTGCCGATTGCCGCGTGCGGGCGGCTGCCACGGTACAACACCCAGGCCCAATGCAGGAAGCGCAGGCCCAGGGCCAGGGCACAGGCCAGGTACAACGGGCCGCTCATGTGGATGGCATAGGGCAGCAGGGTGACGGCCAACAGTATCAGGGTGTAGAGCAGGATGTGCAGCTTGGTGTAGCGCTCGCCGTGGGTCACCGGCAGCATCGGGATATCGGCCTTGGCGTATTCCTCCTTGCGGTGGATGGCCAGGGCCCAGAAGTGCGGTGGGGTCCAGGCGAAGATGATCAGCACCAGCAACAAAGGCTCGGCGCTGACATGGCCGCTGACCGCCACCCAGCCAAGCAGCGGCGGCGCCGCGCCGGCCAGGCCACCAATCACGATGTTCTGTGGTGTTGCACGCTTCAGAAAGCCGGTGTAGAGCACCGCATAGCCCAGCAGCGAAGCCAGGGTCAGCCAGGCGGTGAGGGCGTTGGTGAACACCAGCAACAGCGCCATGCCCAGCAACGCCAGGGCCAAGGCAAAGGCCAGCGCCGGCAGCGGCGCGACCCGGCCTGCAGCCAATGGCCTTTTGTGGGTGCGCGCCATCAAGGCGTCGATACGCCGGTCCACCACATGGTTGACCACCGCAGCGCCACCCGCGCACAAGCCAATGCCCAGGTTGCCGAACAGCAGCACGCTCCAGGCAACGCCTGCGCGGCTGGCGAGGAACATCCCTGCAAGGGAAGTGATCAGCATCAGCACCACCACCTTGGGCTTGGTCAGCTCCAGATAGTCGCGCCAGCCTGCCCGTTGTGCGCCTAGAAGCGTCGCCACGAATCGTTCCTCATTGGGTGCGAGATATCCACGCCCACCACCGGCGTCAGGCGCCAGCCGTGGCCGACGCGCACTTTGTCGACCACGCGGATGCGGTAGTTCACCAGCACCATGCTCAGTAACAGCATGGCCCCGCCGGCGTTATGGGCCACTGCCACGCCAAGCGGCAGGTGGAACAGCACGTTGCTGATGCCTAGCCCGACCTGCACCGCCAGGGCCAACAGCACCAGCCGCGCCAGGCCAGCGAGGCCACAGCGGTAAAGCTTGAAGCTCAGCATCAGCAGCACGGCACTGACCAGCAACGCACCCAACCGGTGGCTGATGTGGATGGCCGTGCGCGCATCGCTGTCCAGTTGCCCGCCTAGGTAGTTGGGGCCGACGTGCTGGGTCAGGTGGAAGCCGTTGCTGAAGTCCGCCGCCGGCCACCACTGGCCATGGCAAGTGGGCAAGTCGATACAGGCGACCGCCGCATAATTGGCGCTGACCCAACCGCCCAGGGCGATCTGGCCGACCACCGCCAGCAGCGCCAGAGCCGCAATGCGGCGTAGGCTCAGCGGTAGCTTAGGCAGCGGCGCAAAGGCCCGGGACAGCCGCAGGCACAGCAGAAACAGCAGGCTCAAGGTGGTGAACCCACCCAGCAGATGCGCGGTGACGACTTGCGGCCAGAGTTTCAGCGTCACTGTCCACATGCCAAACGCCGCCTGGGCCAGCACCACCGCCAGCAAGAGCACGGGCAAGCGGTAGGGCTGGCCATCACGCGCATGGCGGCGTACGGCCTGCAAGGCCAGCCAGGCGATCACCAGCGCCAGGGTGCCGGCGAAGTAGCGATGGACCATTTCGGCCCAGCCCTTGGCGGCCTCCACCGGGTGTTCGGGGAAGTGCACTTCGGCGTGGGCCAGCTGAGCGTCGGTCTTGGGCACACTGATAAACCCATAACAGCCTGGCCAATCAGGGCAGCCCAGGCCGGCATGGGTCAGGCGGGTATAGGCACCGAGCAACACGACCAGCAGTGCCAGCAGGGTGGCGAACACAGCGAGGCGCAATCCGGGTCTGGCCATGGCAGGCTCCTAGCCGATGTTGGAGAGCTTGAGCAGGTGGCGCAGGTCGTCCAGCACGTGCTTACCGTTGGCCTTGCTGTCGTAACGCAGCACCAGGTTGCCGTGGGGGTCGACGATCCACAGTTGCGGGCCAGGCTCGCCTACCTGCTGCAGGTAGCGCGGAGCATCCAGTGGGTAGCGTTGCAACTGCGGGTACTCGCGACCAAGCAGTGCCTGGTAGTCGGCGGTCAGCGGTTGGGCGGTTGCCAGCGCATGGCTTGCGCGGCTGGCATCGCGGCCCAGGCCGACCTGGATTTGCCGGGCCAGATACACCAGGCGCTGGCAGTCCTCGGTACAGGCTTCGGGCGCACTGACCAGCAACTGCCAACGCTCGTCCTGGCCTGCCACGCCGATATCCGTGCGGCTTTCACCATTGCCGATCATCGCGCCGTGATAGCTGCGGCCTTCCGGCACCCAGAACTTGAGCTTGTACATGCTGGTGGCCAGGATCATCGGGCCGAGCACAACCAGCAGTATCAGGACCAGCTGCAAACGCCCGCGGGCTCTGGGCTTGCGGCGCTCAGGCACTTCCAGTGGGCTGGTGGTGGCGACCATGGTGGTTCTCCTTCTTGTTGTTGTGCCAGCCAAAGTAGAGGTAAAGCAGCACCAGCGCGGCGGCCAGGGCAAACCACTGCACGGCGTAGCCCAGGTGCTTTTCCGGGCCCATCGCGACCACTGGCCAGTCCAGGCGATAGGCGGCCGGGCCGGGTTGCATCCGCAGTTCATGGGCGAAGCCTTCACGGCTCAGCTGCTGCCACAGCTGCGCGGCATCGATGGCGGTCAGCAGGTGCGGCCATTGGCCCCCGGCCGGGTCGGGGTGCAGTTGGAAGGTGCTGCCGGGCGCCACATAGACCGAAGCATCCAGCGCCAACGCCTGCGCCGGGGTCTCGAAGTGCACCGGCACGCGGCGGTCCGGCCAGGCTAACCAGCCACGATTGACCAGCAGCCACAGCCCGCTGGGCTGGTCATGGAAGGGCTGCAGCAGCTCGACACCGGCCTGGCCGTCGCGCATGCGGTTGTCCAGCAGCAGGCTGTGTTCGGCATCGAAACGGCCATACAGGTGCACGCGGCGAAAAGCGCTATCGTCGCGTTGCTGCAGTTGGGCAGTAGAGAGGGGCGCATCAATGCTGCGCTCGGCATAGGTCGCCAGCAGCGCGCGCTTTTGCTCGGCGCGGCCCAGTTGCCAGCAGCCAAGCGCGATCAAGCCCGGCAGCAGCGCGAGCACCACCAGGGTCGGTAGCCAACCTGGGCGAAACGGCCTCACGGGCGCCTCGCTATACTTATCCACATCACTGCATCCCCCCGGAGAAGCGCCATGCTCAAGGCCGCAATTGTCCTGATGCTGTTGGCCACGGTTGCCAGCCTGTTCAGTGGGCTGGTGTTTCTGGTCAAGGACGATGAAAACTCGACGCGCTTACTGAAAGCGCTGACCGTACGCGTGACCCTGGCCGCCTTGACCATCGGGCTGGTGGCTTACGGCTTGATCAGTGGCCAGCTGGTCTCTCACGCGCCCTTCTGAATCACCCCACACTCGCTTTTTGTAGGAGCGGCCTTGCGTCGCGAAAGGGGCGCGAAGCGGCCCCAGGTTTTGTGTGGTGACATAAATCGCCGGGGCCGCTTCGCTGCCCTTTCGCGACGCAAGGCCGCTCCTACACAAAGCAGTTGCAGGCCAGGTTTCAAAGCACGTACACAAAGATGAACAGCCCGACCCACACCACATCGACGAAGTGCCAGTACCAGCTGGCCGCTTCGAAGCCGAAGTGCTTGTCGGCATTGAAATGCCCGCGCAGGATGCGCACGAACATGACGATCAGAATGATCGTGCCCAAGGTCACGTGGGCACCATGGAAGCCGGTGAGCATGAAGAAGGTCGCGCCGTAGATCCCCGACCCCAGCGTCAGCCCCAGCTCGGTATAGGCCTCGTGGTACTCGAAGGCCTGCAGTGCGATGAAGCTCAGGCCCAGCACGATGGTCAGCGCCATCCACAGCTTCAGCGGCCCACGGTGGTCACGCCGCAGGGCGTGGTGGGCAATCGTGATGGTCACGCTCGAACTGACCAGCAAAATGGTGTTGATCAGCGGCAGGTGCCAAGGGTCGATGACTTCCTTGGGCGGCGGGAACAGTTTCGGGTCCGGGGTATGCAACAGCGGCCAGGTGAATTCGAACGTCGGCCACAGCATGTGCGCGACGCCCTTGGCACCTTCGCCACCGAGCCAAGGCCCGGCCAGCACCCGCACGTAGAACAGCGCACCGAAGAAGGCCAGGAAGAACATCACTTCCGAGAAGATGAACCAGCTCATGCCCCAGCGGAACGAGCGGTCCAGCTGCGCGCTGTAGAGCCCGGCGCGGCTCTCTTTCACCACCGCGCCAAACCAGCCGAACAGCATGTAGGCCAGGAACAACGCACCGACGAAGAAGATCAGCGGCCCATGCGAGTCGGGGTGCCCGGCCTTCATGTCGTTGAACCAGGTACCCAGGCCGAACACCGTGATGAACATGCCGATGGTGGCGATGATCGGCCACTTGCTCTGCGCCGGAACGTAATAGTGCTCATGACTTGCCATTGCTGTTCTCCTTCCCTTAACGGGCGCCCTGGACGTCCTGGGCCGCAACATGCGCGACCGGCGGGCGGCGAGCGGTGATGTCGAACAAGGTGTAGGCCAGTGTCAGGTGCTTCACGTTGGCCGGCAGGTCGCGGTCAACGATGAAGCGCACCGGCATCTCGATACGTTCGCCGGGCTGCAGCACCTGCTGGGTAAAGCAGAAGCACTCGGTCTTGTGGAAATACGCCGCGGCCTCGGCCGGGGTGATGCTGGGTATCGCCTGGGCGCTCATGGGCCGGTCGGTCGGGTTGCGCGCCACGAAGATCATCTGGTTGACCGCACCGGGGTTCACGTCGATCTGGTCGGCCGTGGAGTAGAAGTCCCAGACCATGTCACTGGCGTTGGTCGACATGAACTGCACCCGCACCGAGCGCGAGGGGTCGCTGACCTGGCTGCCCTCGTACTGGCCGCCAGTCTTGCCATTGATGCCGAAGGCCTTGCACATCACGTCATAGATCGGCACCAGGGCGAAACCGAAGGCGAACATCACCACCGTCAGCATCAGCAGGCGCAAGACCAGGCGTTTGAGCGACAGGCCGTTCATGGGCGCTCCTCTACTTCACGTCCGGTGGGGTCTGGAAGGTGTGGTAAGGCGCAGGCGAGGGGACCGACCACTCCAGGCCTTCGGCGCCATCCCAGGGTTTTGCCGGCGCTGGAGCACCGCCACGGATGCACTTGATGACGATGAACAGGAAGAAAATCTGCGTGGCGCCGAACATGAAGGCGCCGATCGAGGAGACCATGTTGAAATCGGCGAACTGCAGGTTGTAGTCCGGAATGCGCCGCGGCATGCCCGCCAGGCCGACGAAGTGCATGGGGAAGAAGGCCATGTTCATGCCGATGAACGACAGCCAGAAGTGCAGCTTGCCGAGGGTTTCGTCATACATGTGCCCGGTCCATTTCGGCAGCCAGTAGTAGGCCGAGGCGAAGATGCCGAAGATCGCCCCGGGCACCAGCACGTAGTGGAAGTGCGCGACCACGAAGTAAGTGTCGTGGTACTGGAAGTCCGCGGGCGCGATGGCCAGCATCAACCCCGAGAAACCGCCGATGGTGAACAGGATGACGAAGGCGATGGCGAACAGCATCGGCGTTTCGAAGGTCAGCGACCCTTCCCACATGGTGCTGACCCAGTTGAACACCTTCACCCCGGTGGGCACGGCGATGAGCATGGTGGCATACATGAAGAACAGCTCGCCCACCACCGGGATACCGACCACGAACATGTGGTGCGCCCAGACGATGAACGACAGGAAGGCGATCGCCCCGGTGGCATACACCATCGAGGTGTAGCCAAACAGCGGCTTGCGCGAGAACGCCGGGATGATCGAGCTGACCGCGCCGAACGCCGGCAGGATCATGATGTACACCTCGGGGTGGCCGAAGAACCAGAACACATGCTGGAACAGCACCGGGTCGCCACCGCCGGCGGCGCTGAAGAAGCTGGTGCCGAAGTGGATGTCCATCAGCATCATGGTCACCACGCCGGCCAGTACCGGCATCACCGCAATCAGCAGGAACGCGGTGATCAGCCAGGTCCAGACGAACAGCGGCATTTTCATCAAGGTCATGCCCGGCGCACGCAGGTTGAGGATGGTGGCGATCACGTTGATCGCGCCCATGATCGAACTGATGCCCATCAGGTGGATGGCAAAGATGAAGAAGGTCACGCTGGCCGGGGCATAGGTGGTCGACAGCGGGGCGTAGAACGTCCAGCCGAAGTTGGGCCCGCCGCCGGGGCTGAACAGGGTCGAGACCAGCAGCAGGAAGGCCGCCGGCAGCAACCAGAAGCTGAAGTTGTTCATCCGTGGCAGGGCCATGTCCGGCGCGCCGATCATCAGCGGGATCATCCAGTTGGCCAGGCCGACGAACGCCGGCATCACGGCGCCGAACACCATGATCAGCCCATGCATGGTGGTCATCTGGTTGAAGAACGCAGGCTCGACGATCTGCAGCCCGGGCTGGAACAGCTCGGCGCGGATCACCATGGCGAACGAGCCACCGAGCAGGAACATGATGAAGGCGAACCACAGGTACATCGTGCCGATGTCTTTGTGGTTGGTGGTCAGCACCCAGCGCATCAGGCCCTTGGCCGGGCCGTGGGCGTGCTCATGGCCGTGGCCGTGGTCGTCGATCACTGCACTCATGTCCTGTCTCCTGCAATCCATTGATTGCCGCGAGTAACCCGGTTCATTGCGCTTCTGCCTGCTTGAGCGCCAGCACATCCTTCGGCGTGACCATGTCGCCCTTGTTATTGCCCCAGGCGTTGCGCTCGTAGGTGACCACGGCGGCGATATCCACTTCCGAGAGCTGCTTGCCGAACGCGGCCATGGCCGTGCCGGGCTTGCCGTGGAAGACGATGCCGAGGTGGTCTTCCTTCGGACCGGTAGCGATTTTCGAGCCCTTGAGTGCAGGGAACATCGGCGGCAGGCCCTGGCCTTCGGCCTGGTGACAGGCCACGCAGGTGGTGTGGTAGACCTTGTCGCCACGCTCGACCAGCTCTTCGAGGGTCCACTCCTTGCTGGTCAGCTCCTTGAGCTTGGCGGCCTCGGCCTGGCGCTCGCCGAGCCAGGTGTCGTAGTCGGCCTTGGACTTGACCTCGACCACCACCGGCATGAAGCCGTGGTCCTTGCCACACAGCTCGGTGCACTGGCCGCGGTAGATGCCGGGCTTCTCGATACGCGTCCAGGCCTCGTTGACGAAGCCGGGGATGGCATCACGCTTGACCGCGAAGGCCGGCACCCACCAGGAATGGATCACGTCGGCGGCGGTCACCAGAAAGCGCACTTTCGCACCCACCGGCAGCACCAGCGGCTGGTCGACTTCGAGCAGGTAGTGCTCGTCCTTGGGGGCCTTGTTATGGATCTGGTCGGCGGGGGTGGCCAGGTTGCTGAAAAACTCCACGTCCTGGCCCAGGTATTTGTAGTGCCACTTCCACTGGTAGCCGGTGACCTGTATGTCGATGTCCGATTCACTGGCGTCGTAGATGTCGATCAGGGTCTTGGTGGCGGGGATGGCCATGACCACCAGAATCAGGAACGGCACCACGGTCCACATGATTTCGACCCAGGTGTGCTCGTGAAAATGCGCAGCTTGCTGGCCGGTTGAACGGCGGTGCACGACCATGGACCAGAACATCGCGCCAAACACCACGATGCCGATGATCACGCAGATCCAGAAAATGGTCATGTGCAGGTCGAAGACGGCGTTGGAGACTTCCGTCGCCCCTGGCGCCATGTTCACGGTCCAGGCGGCGTTGGCCTGACCGAAAACTGTCCACAACAGGAGGCCCATCCAGACAGGTGGATGTCGCATCATTGCGGGTTCCCCTTCTAATTCTTGTTGTCCCGGAGGCGTGGCCTGCGGCAAGAGGGAACGGCGGTCAAGACTGCCTGGCTTCGACGACCGAGCCCCTGCAAAAGCAGTCGGGCCTCATCAACGAATCACGTTCAACGGGAGTATAGACAGCGACCAATGGCACGCAATGACACCAGTGAAATGAACTTCATGAATTTGCCGAATGCCTTGAAAGCCGCGTGCTTGATAGGATGTGGCCCAATAATGGCATTCCGATATGCCACAGCGTGCACACGTTTGCGCGGGTTATAACAAATGCGTCTTAGGTATTCTGTATACCGAGCTAATTTAGTGTCTTCCGTTTGAAACGTAATGTCCCTGGAGTTGTCATGAACATCGCTGCTGTACGCGAGCAGATTAGCCAAGCCCATCAACACGAGCGCCAGACCAACCAACTGAAAGCGCGCCTCGAGCAACAACTGCCGCATTTGCACCCTTCGATCCACCTGCCTGAGCAGGACGCCCAGGGTACTTTGGCGCGTTTCGTCAGCGCCTACATCGACCAGGTTCCAGAGCTGCTGGAGGCTGCCCACGAGGTGGCCCGCGAAGCAGGCATCGAATCGCAGATCAAGCCGGTGCTGAAAATTGCCGAAGCTTATTTCATGCAGCCGCCCAGCGTGATGCAAGGGCACGTGGGCCTGGACTGCCTGCTGGATGAAGCGTACCTGGCGCATCGCCTGGTGGAAGAGGTCAACGACCTGTATATCCAGCACTTCAAGCAGCCGCTGATTCCGTTCGATACCACCATGGCCAACCTGATTGCCCATCAGCTGATCGGCGAGACGTTCGCCAACCAGCTCGATGAAGTGGTGCACCATTCGGTTGACGAAATGCTCAATGAAGCGAGCTTTGCCAAGGAATCGGTAGAGGCCTATCGCGATACCTTGTGCAGCGCCGAGACGGGCGCTGCCTGGAAACGTTGGCCATGCCTGTCGCGCCAGCTGGGTGTGGAGCTGGGCCAGCCGGCCTGAATCCAGCATTGATGCAGTCTGATCTGGCCTCTTCGCGGGGCAAGCCCGCTCCCACAAGGTGGATTGCTACCCACTGTGGGAGCGGGCTTGCCCCGCGAAGAGGCCCGCTCAGGCAACACAACAGCTGAATACTAAGCGCCCACCCCCGCCGTCGTCCGCAAGCGCCCCTCGATGCGCCGCTTCAACCGCCGCTGCTCGATTAGCAACCGCGAGCCATTGGCTGCATTGCTGCGGCTCCAGTCCTCAAGCAGTTCCAGGCACGAGTGGTCGATGTAGCTGAGGTTGCCCAACGGCACATGCAAGGTGGTCCCCGCCGGCACCGTATCCAGCACCTGGGTCAATGCCGGCACCTTGAGGAAGGTTGCTGCGCCACTCAGGCGCAATTCCATGTGCCCAGGCTTGGCCAGGCTCACCAGGTTGATCTTCAGCCGCGCCGCCTTGAACGCCAGCTTCAGCAGGGTCAAGGCAAAGCCCAGCAGCACGCCGGTCAGCAGGTCGGTAAAAATGATCGCCAAGGCGGTCGCTGCATAGGTGAACATCGGCATCCGGCCGTACCTGCCCAACCCACGAAACGCCTTGAAGTCCACCAGCTTGACGCCGGTAAATACCAACACGCCCGCCAGGCTGGCCACCGGGATCTGCTGCAGCACGCTGCTCAACACCACGACGAACGCCAACAGCCACAGGCCGTGGAAGATCGCCGAGGCACGGGTTTGTGCGCCGGCCTGGACATTCGCCGAACTGCGCACGATCACCCCGGTCATCGGCAAGGCGCCCAGCACACCGCAGAGCATGTTGCCGATGCCCTGGGCCGACAGCTCACGGTCGAAGTCCGAGCGCTGGCCGCTGTGCATGCGGTCAACCGCGGCAGCCGACAGCAAGGTCTCGGCACTGGCGATGAAGGCCAGGGCGAATGCAGCTACCAGCAGGGTAGGGTCGGCCAGTTTCATCAGGTCATCCAGGCGGATCCAGTCGATGGCCTCGGAAAGGTCTGCCGGTACCTGCACCCGATTCACCGGCAGGGCCAGCCACATGCTGATGGCCGTCATTGCCGCCACGCCCAGCAAGGCACCGGGGATAAAGCGCAGCTTCTGTGGCCGCAAGCGCTCCCAGCCCCACATCACCGCAATGGTGCCCAGGCCAAGCGCACCGGCTTGCCAGCCCGCGCCTGCGCTTTCCATCGGCAGGGCAGCCGCCAGCGTCGAAGGAAACGCCAATAGGTTCTGCAGGCCCGAAGGCTGCGGCGATGTGTCGAACATCACATGCACCTGTGACAACACGATCAGCACGCCGATACCCGCCAGCATGCCGTACACCACTGCCGGTGCAGTGACGCGGAACCAGCAGCCCAGGCGAAAGCGCCCGGCCAACAACTGCAGCAGCCCGGCCAGCAGCAGGATCGGCCCGAGCATGGCCACGCCGTGCTGGCGCACCAGCTCGAACACCAGCACCGCCAGGCCCGCGGCCGGGCCACTGACCTGCAGCGGCGAACCCGCCAGAAAGCCCACCACCAGCCCGCCGATGATGCCGGTGATCAGGCCTTTGGCGGGCGGCATGCCCGATGCGATGGCGATGCCCATGCACAAGGGCAGGGCAACCAGAAATACCACCACCGACGCTAACAACTCTCGCGGCAAGGCCGCTTTCAACTGTGTAATGTTCACCCTGTTTCTCCATTTTCTGTTGCACGGCCATTCCTCTGGCCGTGGGCACGTTGGCCCCTGAAAGGCGCGCAGGCGCGGGCCGCCAGCGAGCATGCCGGCAGGGCAGTCAGGGATTTCAAGGCAGCCGAAGGCCGCGCCACACCCCAGAGGGTGCAGCCGGCTATCAAGGTTTTGACGGTGTCAGGGTCGCTTAGTAGCGGCCTCTCGGAGTAGCGCAGGGCACCGGCTCGCCTGCCGCCAGGGGCAGGAAGCTGTCGCTGGCAGCATCATAGGCTTCGATCTTGCTGGTCTCGATGTCGTAGACCCAACCGTGGATGTACAGCTCACCGGCCGCCAGGCGCGAGGCAACCGATGGATGCGTGCGCAGGTGATGCAGCTGGGCGATGACGTTTTCCTTGGTCAGCACCTGCATGGTCTCGTGCTCGCTGCCGCAAGAGCAGTTGTTCTCGACCACGGTGCGTGCCACTTCAGCGTGGCGCAGCCAGGCGGAAACGGTCGGCATCTTGGTCAGCGATTGCGGGTTGAGCACCGCACGCATCGCGCCGCAGTCGGAGTGGCCGCAGACAATGATGTGGTGCACGCCCAAAGCCAGTACGGCGTATTCGATGGCGCTGGAAACGCCGCCGTTCATCTGGCCATACGGGGGCACTACGTTACCGACGTTACGGGTCACGAACAGGTCGCCGGGCGAGCTTTGGGTAATCAGCTCGGGGACGATACGCGAGTCGGCGCAGGTGATGAACATCGCGCGTGGCGTTTGCGCGGTGGCGAGCTTCTTGAACAGCTCTTGCTGCTCGGGGAAGACGTCATGATGAAAGCGCAGGAAGCCGTCGACGATGTGCTTCAGAGCGGCATCGGCGCCCTCGGCGGGTACATCCGGAGCGACCTTGGATGGGTCCTTGACGGGCATGATTCATCCTCTTGGCGGTGTGTAGGTAAGTCCATTTTACCGGTGAAAGATTCTGGCTATGCAGGGATTTAGATGACACGCACAGGCCACAAATCACAGTCTTCGTTGACTGATTGCCTACGCTAACGGGGAAAACTTAACTGAAACTTAATTCGGAGGCTCTAGAACAGGCGTTCCAGATAGATAAGGCGGGGTCTGAATAATAGCAAAAAAACATCAGTTGCCTAGTACTATTACTGTGATTATTCACTTGGATTAGTGGCACTGGGGTTGCTCCTGGACACAGCCCATGGAACACGCGCCAACACGGTCAGAACAATGCCAACTGGCCACCAGGCGGGCAGAACCTGGAGCAATCGAGCGCCTGTGCTTCACGCCCTTCGAATGCCAGTTTGCGCGCGGCCTTGGCGAAGCGCTGAGCCAGCAGCTCGGCAAAAATGCCCTCGCCACGCATCCGTTTACCAAAGCGGCTGTCATACAGCTCACCGCCGCGGCTCTGGCGAATCAGGCTCAACACATGGGCCGCACGCTGGGGATAATGGTCCTGCAACCATTGCTCGAACAGCGGCGCCACTTCCAGCGGCAGGCGCAACATCATGTAGGCTGCGCTCTGGGCACCCGCTTCCTTGGCGGCCTCGAGCAAGCGCTCCAGTTCGCTGTCGTTGATCATCGGAATCATCGGCGAACACAAGACCCCCACCGGCACCCCCGCCTCGCGCAGCACCCGGATCGCCCGCAACCGCGCCTTGGGCGAAGCCGCCCGCGGTTCCAGCACCCGCTTCAAGTCGTCATCCAGTGTCGTCAGGCTGATCATCACCCGCGCCAGGCGCTGGCTGGCCATCTCGGCCAACAAGTCCAGATCACGCAGTACCAGCGAACCCTTGGTGACGATGGTCACCGGGTGCCGGAAGCGCAGGAGTACCTCCAGCAAGCGACGGGTCAGCAGGTGATCACGCTCGATGGGCTGGTAGGGGTCGGTATTGGAGCCCAGGTTGATGGGCGCGCAGACGTAACCCGGCTTGCTCAGCTGTTGTTCGAGCACTTCGGCCGCGTTGGTCTTGGCGATCAGCTTGGTTTCGAAATCCAGCCCTGGGGAAAGGTCCCAATACGCGTGTGAGGGGCGGGCGTAGCAGTAGATGCAGCCATGCTCGCAACCTCGGTAGGGGTTGATGGAGCGGTCGAATGGCAGATCGGGCGAGGTGTTGCGGCTGATGACCGTCTTTGCCGTCTCGATTCGCACCTCGGTGCCTTGGCTGATCGGCACCTCCTGGTACCAGCCGTCATCCTCCACCACCGAGCGGTTGGGGGCGAAGCGGTTGTGCGGATTGTGCGCCGTACCACGGCCTTTTTGCGGTGCTGGAGGTAACATGGCGCGCCCCTGTACTGTGTTTATACACAGTACAAAGAAGCGGGCATCCATGCCAGCACCTCTGGTCAGTACAGGCTCAAATCAGGCCATGCCAGCGCAGGAAAGGTTCGTGACTCACCGCGCGGCCCAAAAATGCGTGCATACCTTCAAGCAATGGCCGGGAAGCGCCAGGCTCAAGCAACGCCATTTGCAAATCACGCCCCGTTGCCCGGTCTAGCAGGCCGCTGGCTTGAAAACGCGAGAACAGATCGAATGCGAGCACATCAGACCACAGGTAGGCGTAGTAGCCAGCGTCGTAGTAATCCAGCAGGTAATCGAATGCATGGGCCGGATGCTCGTATGCTTCCAGCGGCCAGTACCCACACTGCGTCCGGGCATCCTCCAGGCGCTGCCGCACGCGCCTGCCGTCATTCGGCGTGGCATGCAAATCCAGATCGAACAGCGCCATCGCCAGGGTCTCGGCAGTGTCCGTGACAGCCCCTTGGCGAAGGCCATCCAGGCAGGCGGCCAACTGCTGCGCGTCCAGCTGTCCAGCCTCTGCGTTCGCAGAAATGCCAGCCAGGTAGCCAGCATCCCACGCCCAGCGCTCGAACAGCTTGCCGAACACCTCGACACCATCGGCGCCAAGCGCGCTGACATTGGAAAGCACCTGATTGTTGGTGCGCACCAGCAGATGGTGCAAGGCATGCCCGAACTCATGGAACAGCTTGCGCAGCGCCATGTGGTCCAGCAAGGGCGGGGTACCATCAATGGTCGAGGGAATATCGCTGAAGACCGCCACGGTGGCCGGGTGGAAACACCCTTCGGCATCGACCCGACGGTTACGGATGTAACGGGTTTCGACCTGGCCCGGCTGCTTGCCTGGGTATTGCACGACATCCAAGTAAAGGAAGCCAGTCAGTGCATTGTCCAGCCAGACTTCGTACGCCTGGACGCTGGCATGCCATGTCGCCAGTGACTTGCGGACCAAGACCAGGCCAAACAGCCGTTGCGCAAGCGTCAGCAACGCCTCGATCACGTTGTCCAGGGCAAAGTACGCTCGCAAGCTGTCCATGGAGAGCGCCTGCCCAGCCGGGTTTTCGAGCCGATGCAGGTAGCGCCTGTCCCATGGCTGCGCCGTGTCCAGGCCGTTCTTGTCAGCAAGCGCTTGCACGTGCACACGGTGCTTTTCCATGACCGGTTTGACGCGCGCTGCCAGGCCGTGCAGAAAGCGCAGAACCTGGGCAAGGCCGCCGGCACTTTTCGAGTGCAGGCTTAGTGACGGGTAGTCGGCATAGCCCAGCAGATGTGCCTTCTGTTCACGCGCCTGGGCCAACTGCAGCAAGAGCTGACCATTGTCATGCTGCACCTCGGCGCTGACCCCACGGCTGTGCTGGTGGCGGTAGATCTGCTCCCGAAGGCTACGGTTCGCGGCATGTTCAAGGACCGTGTTGGTCACGTATTGGTCTGCGGGTATCAACCAGCCGGCTTGCCCAACCTGCAGCGCTTGGGCTTGCAGCTCGCCCAACAACCGTGGAGCAAGGCCTTGCAATTGCCCGGCGTCGAGGATGAGCGTGCCCGGGCGCGCCATGTTCTGGGCAAACCGCCCGGCAAGCTCGCGTACCTGGGCATTGATGGCCGCAAGTTGCATGCGGCCTGGGGCATCGAGCAAGGCACCGTGCAAGGCGAAGTTGTGACGGTACCAGCGCAGGGTCGCTTGCTTGTGCGCGTCCAAATGCTTGCCAATGGCGCTGTTGGCCAGGCGCTCATACAACGCTTGCAAGGTAGGGTCGGCCATCTTCTGCTCGAAGCGCTCAAGCATGGCGCCGTACAACTCTTCAACCAGTTCGACCCATGGCGCACCCTTGTACATCAGCGGTGAAGCCGCATACAGCACCGCCAGCAGTTGTGCATCCAGGTCATCGATCGCCATGACCAGGTCATCCCAGGTCGGCATGGACTGCTGAGCCAGGAGGGCTTGGGCGATACCTTGTTGATGAGCCGATAGCGCGTAGTCGAACGCTGCACGCAGGTTATCCAGCGTCACCGCGTCGTAATCGACAGGTACGTTGCTGGGTTGCAGAAGGGGGTTGCGGGTGTCCATCGCTGTTTACCTTGCTCTGATTGGAGCAAGCGAGCATGCGCCACCAGCGGGCAGGCGCTGGCCTGACTATCTAACACCCAGGGTCGAGCTGAAACCTGCCACCCAGGCCAAGGCCCGGGTGGCAAGACGGCTTCACTCAGACGGTTTCTTCAATTTGGGGTTGGGGAAGAACTGCACCGTCTGCACCTTGGCCGGCGCCGCCTTGGGCGCCAGGTGGTTGACCCGGGTACCGAGCTCCGACGGTACCGACAGGCCTTGTTCATTCAAGGTATCGGTGAAACCACAGGCCACGCACTCACGGTGCGGTACACCGTCCTCGTTCCACATCATCAACTTGTCCGGCTCGCTGCACGCCGGGCACACGGCCCCGGCGATGAAGCGTTTCTTGGTCTTGTTCACAGCTACCTCACTCATGCCGCTGCGTCCTCGCTCAGCCCGCAATGGCGCAGCAATGCATCGATGGAAGGTTCACGGCCACGGAAGTCGACGAACAGCACCATAGGCTCACGCGATCCGCCTCGGGCCAGGATCGCCTCGCGGAAGGCACGGCCAGTGTCGGCATTGAGCACGCCTTCTTCTTCGAAGCGGGAGAAGGCGTCAGCCGACAATACCTCGGCCCATTTGTAGCTGTAGTAGCCCGCCGCGTAACCGCCCGCGAAGATGTGCGCGAAGCTGTTGGGGAAGCGGTTGTACGCCGGTGGGCGCATGACCGTCACCTCGTCGCGCACGCCTTCGAGCACCTGCAGCACGCTGCGGCCATCGCCATGGGTGGCGTGCAGCTCGAAGTCGAACAGCGAGAACTCCAGCTGGCGCACCATCATCATGCCGGACTGGAAGTTCTTGGCGGCCAGCATCTTGTCCAGCAGGTCCTGGGGCAGGGCAGCGCCGCTTTCGTAATGGCCGGAGATCAGCGCCAGGCCTTCCGGCTCCCAGCACCAGTTTTCCATGAACTGGCTCGGCAGCTCGACTGCATCCCAGGCTACGCCGTTGATGCCAGACACACCCGCGTGTTCGATGCGGGTCAGCAGGTGGTGCAGGCCGTGGCCGAACTCGTGAAACAGGGTGGTGACTTCATCGTGGGTCAACAGCGCAGGCTTGCCTGGCGCGGCCGGGTTGAAGTTGCACACCAGGTTGGCCACCGGGCTCTGCAGCACGCCATCGACGGTACGGCGACGGTCGCGCGCACCGTCCATCCAGGCGCCGCCACGCTTGTTGGCGCGGGCATAGAGGTCGAAGAAGAAACGGCCGACGTGCTGGCCGTTTTCCTTGATTTCGAACAGGCGCACGTCCGGGTGCCAGCTGTCGAAGCCTTTGAGTTCGGCGATTTCGATGCCATATAGGCGCTGGACGATGCTGAACAGGCCAGACAACACCTTGTCGATCGGGAAGTAGGCACGCAGGGCTTCCTGCGACACGCTGTAGCGTTGCTCGCGCAGCTTCTCGCCGAAGTAACCGGCATCCCAGCTGGCCAGTTGCGGGCAGCCCTGCTCGGCGGCATAGGCCTTGAGCTGCTCCAGGTCCTGGGCAGCGAACGGCTTGGAACGCTTGGCCAGGTCACGCAGGAAGCTCAGCACCTGGTCGCTGGACTCGGCCATCTTGGTGGCCAGGCTCAACTCGGCGTAGTTCGGGTAGCCCAGCAGTGTGGCCAGCTCTTGGCGCAGGTCGAGGATTTCCTGCATCACCGGGCCATTGTCGAACTGGCCGGCATTGGGGCCTTGGTCCGAAGCGCGGGTGCAGTAGGCGGCATACAGCTCTTCGCGCAGGGCGCGATCGGTGGCGTAGGTCATCACCGCGTAGTAGCTGGGGAACTCCAGGGTGATCAGCCAGCCGTCGAGCGCTTTTGCCTGGGCGGCGGCGGCCATCTGCGCCTTGGCCGAGTCAGTCAAGCCGTCCAGCGCGGCTTCGTCGGTGACGTGCTTGGTCCAGGCCTGGGTGGCATCGAGCAACTGGTTGGAGAAGCGGCTGCCCAGCTCGCTGAGCTTGCTCTGCACTTCGGCGTAGCGCTGCTGCTTGTCGGCAGGCAGGTCGATGCCCGAAAGGCGGAAATCACGCAGGGCATGGTCGAGGATGGTCTTTTGCGCCACATCGAAGCCAGCCGCCTCCGGGCTGTTGGCCAGGGCCTGGTAGGCGTCGAACAGCGCACGGTTCTGGCCCAGTTCGGTAGAGTAGGCACTCAGCGCCGGCAGGCAAGACTCGTAGGCCTCGCGCAGTTCCTTGCTGTTGCACACGGCATTGAGGTGGCTGACCGGGCTCCAGGCAGCGCCCAGGCGGTCATTGAGTTCGTCCATGGCCAGCACCAGGCCTGCCCAGGAAGGGGTCTTGCCTTGCTGTTCGAGAATCTCGGCAATGGCTTTGCGGTTGTCGGCCAGGATCTCTTCGATGGCCGGCAGCACGTGTTCGGCACGGATCGCCGAGAAGGGCGGCAGATCGTAGGGCTGCAGAAGCGGGTTGTTCGCACTCACGGTTTGGATACCTTGGCAGAAGAAACACTGGACCATCTTAATTACAATCGACGCCGACCGCAGCAGGCAGCCTGCCTATCGGCACAGATGAGAGACCCTATCATGGCCATCCGAAGCTTCCAGCAACACACTCCGAAAGTTGGACCACGGGCCTTCATCGACCGCTCGGCGGTAGTGCTGGGCGATGTAGAGATTGGTGAAGACAGCTCGGTCTGGCCTTTGACTGTAGTACGCGGCGACATGCACCGCATCCGCATCGGCGCCCGCACCAGCGTGCAGGACGGTAGCGTGCTGCACATCACCCATGCCGGCCCTTTCAACCCCGACGGCTTCCCGCTGATCATCGGTGATGAGGTGACCATCGGCCACAAGGTGATGCTGCACGGCTGTACCCTGGGCAATCGCATCCTGGTCGGCATGGGCAGCACAATCATGGATGGCGCCATCGTCGAGGACGAGGTGATCATCGGCGCCGGCAGCCTGGTACCGCCCGGCAAGCGCCTGCTCAGCGGCTTCCTGTATGTTGGCAGCCCGGTGAAACAGGCCCGGCCGCTGACCGACAAGGAGCGCGCGTTCTTCCCCTACAGCGCCGGCAACTACGTCAAGCTCAAGGACCAGCACTTGGCCGAAGGCTACGACCAACCCGAATGACTTGAGTGGAACCGCTTACATGCACCAGCAGAACATCCTCTTCGACCTCGACGGCACCCTGACCGACCCACGGCTGGGCATCACCCGCTCCATCCAGTATGCGTTGGCCAAACTGGGTATCGACGAGCCGGACCTGACCCGCCTCGAACACTTCATCGGCCCGCCCTTGCTGCAGGCGTTCATGCAGTTTTACAGCTTTGACGAAGCCAAGGCGTGGGAGGCGGTGAATTTCTATCGCGAGCGCTTCCGCGTCACCGGCCTTTATGAAAACCAGGTGTTCGAAGGGGTGCCGGCGTTGCTCGAAGCCCTCACTGGCCAGGGGCGCACGCTGTATGTGGCAACGTCCAAGCCTTGGGAGTTCGCCCGCGAGATCGCCCGGCATTTCGCCTTCGATCACCACTTCAAGGTGATTTATGGCAGCGAGCTGGATGGCACCCGCACCAACAAGGTCGAGCTGATTCGCCACTTGCTGGACGAAGAAGGGCTGGACCCGGCGCAGACGCTGATGATCGGCGATCGCAAGCATGACCTGATCGGCGCCCGCAGCAATGGGCTGCAGGCGGTGGCGGTGGGGTACGGGTTTGGTAGCGAGGAAGAGTTGAAGGCCGAGACGCCAGCCTTCCATTTCGCCACCCTGGCCGAGATGCATCAGGCCTTCATCAAGGCCTGAAATGGAATGGGGCCGCGCAGCGGCCCGAAAATCTCATTGGCTAACGACAAGCCGCTCCAACGCGGCTTTGCGCGCCTCACCCGACAGCCGCCCCAGCGCCTCGACCCGCTGATAAAACCGCGCCCAATCCCCGTCAACCTTCCGGAACAGCGCCGCAAACGCCGGCACCCACTGGTCATACAGCCCAAACGGCAGCAGCTTGGCATTGTTCATCGGCCCATACATCCAAGCGTCATAACGCGTGTCCCCACCCCACTGGCCATCACGCACCTGCCGGTACTCGCGCCGCAACCGCTCGAACTCGGCCTGCTTCGCCGCCCGCTTGTGCGCATCATCCAAGGGGCCGGCGTAGATCCCCTGAAGCCGTTCGCGGCTGGCCAGCACCAGCCGAATGAACTGGTCACGCTGCCCGGCCTGATCATCCTCGCTCGCTGCAAGCCCGCGTGCCGCGCGCCATTGCCGCGCGCCTTCCTGCTCGACGAAGGTGGCAAACGACTCGTTGAACGCCGTGTCGTCCTGCACATAGAAGCGCTGATGGGCCAACTCGTGGAAGATCAGCGAGGCCAGCCGTTCGTCCCCCCAGCCGGCCATCGAAGACAACAGTGGGTCGTCGAACCAGCCCAGAGTCGAGTAAGCCTCGACACCGCCCACATACACATCCATGCCTGCCTGGCGCATCAACGCCGCCGCGCCACGCGCCGCACCTTGGCGGTAGTAACCACGGTAGGCCACGCAGCCCGCGATCGGGAAACAATGCGTCACCGGCTGCAACGACAACTCCGGCGTGGCAAACACGTTCCACACCACATAAGGGCGGCCAAGGTCGGCGTAAACCCGGTAGCTGCGGTTGTCCGGCAGTTTCAGCTGCTGGCTGGCGAACACTCGGGCCTGTTCGGCATGTTGCAAGCGCGCCCGCAGTTGCGGGCTGCTGGCCGGATCTGCCATTACCTGTTCCACCGGCTGGCGCGCGCGCAACAGCTGCCATTGGCCCTGCGCCAACTGCCCGTAATAGCCAACACTGCTACAACCGTTCAGCAGAACAGCCACCAGCAGGGGAACAAAGCGGGTGAAAACGCGGTCGAGTGGCCCAGGGCCTGAGCGCTGAAAAAGAAATAGTCGAAGCATCTGGGACTGTCTGACTCGCTCACGGCCAATTCGCTCCAAGACTATCTCGCCAGGGGGGAGTTTCGCCATGCGTCCATTGTTTGCCGCCAGCACACTCATGCTGTTGTCCGCTTGCTCGACCCTGCCGGACCCCGATCCGAACCAGGCGTGGGTCGACCTCACACCCCTGGACGAAACGTCACTGCATGCGGTGCAGGTAGACGAACGCGACTGGGCCGACACGCGCTACTTCGAGGTCGCCCCCGGCAGCCACGAATTGACGGTGCGCTACCAGTTTCCGGTCACCCCGAGCAATATAGGCCCGGTAAACGAGCCGCTGTGGCGCGATTGCCAGCTCAACCTGACCTTCAAGGACTTCAGCGCCGGGCAGCGCTACCAGTTGCAGGCGGGCAGCATTGGCTTCCGGCCTTGGGTCAAACTCTACGACCACCAGCAAAAACTGCTTGGCCAAGGCTTGCCCGCAGGCTGTCAACGCACCTGAGCCGCGCAATCGGCGCTATGCTTGTAACGTGTATATCGCAAGTGGGAGTTTTGCCATGCGCCAGCCCATGATGCTGATCGCCCTCAGTGCACTGGGGGCTTGCGCCAGCCCCTTGCCGCCCGTCGACCCCAAGCAGGCCTGGGTCGAGCTTTCTACCATCACCCCCGGCAGAGTCATCATGGCTGATCGCCTTGACGGCAAGCGCCTGGAGGATGGCCGCTACTTTCAGGTAACGCCTGGCAAGCATGAACTGGTGGTGCGTTTCGATTATGAGATTTATGGCGGCGGCATGATGTCCCAGCCAAGGGACCGTACCTGCTACCTGACCGTGCGCTATGACAATTTCAAAGCGGGCGAGCGCTATCGCCTCGAAGCCCGCGCGCCGGTGATGGAGCCGCAGGTGCTGCTGTACGACGCCAGCCGCACGGTGGTGGTTAACGAGCCAAGTAACGTGTTTTGTATTCCGTGACAGTTGGGGGCGCTTTGCGCCCCCAACCAAATTAAACCCTAGCGATCATTCTTCTGATAGATGATCTTCTTGGTACCACCCTCGCAGCTGCCTACGACCATGTTCTGGTCCTTGACCTCGCTGTTGGGCACGATCTCCAGGGTGTAGGACGTCACGCCCTGTGCCTGGATCTTGGCCTCGATCTCGGTTTTCAATTCTTCGCACGGCTTCACTGCCGCCAGGGCGGACGTGGCGAGCAGCGAGGCCAGCACGGCGATTGCTACGCGGATCATGGAATGGCTCCTGAAAGGGCAGTCGTGCTGCCGTTGCTGTTTAGACTACAGCAAACCGCCCCCGTTGCGCCGCCTAGCCCACCAGTGAGGCATCCAGGCTGATGGTGGCATTGAGCACCTTCGATACCGGGCACCCGGCCTTGGCCTTGTTGGCAATCTCGAGGAACTGCGCCTCGCTGGCCCCAGGCACCTTGGCCTTCAGAATCAGGTGCACGGCGGTGATGGCGAACCCATCGGGCTGCTTGTCCAGGGTCACCTCGGCAATGGTATCGATGCGCTCTGGGGTCAGGCCCGCCTCGCCGAGCATCATCGACAGCGCCATCGAGAAGCAGCCGGCATGGGCTGCGCCGATCAGTTCTTCCGGGTTGGTCCCAGGTGAGCCTTCAAAACGGGTGTTGAAGCCGTAGGGGTTCTGCTTGAGCGCGCCGCTTTCAGTAGAAAGCAGGCCCTTGCCATCCTTCAGGCCACCTTGCCAGATCGCCGATGCTGTCTTTTTCATGATGCCTCCTGGTCACTGCATTTACATATCTTGGGGTGACATGCTTATGGGTTCAGAGGCCGGCCGCCCACGGCAAGTTCAGATCAATCTGACCGTAAGCATTGAATCCGCCGAATGTGCCCATACAGAGTTTAAAAGGCCTCTGGCCAACCACGTTCAAGGAGGCTCCGATGACGCAGCTGCGTGACCTGAAAATTTCAACCCTCGACCTGGTGCCCGTGCGCGCCGACGGCGGGCCGGCTCAGTCGCTGCATAACTCGCTGGACCTGGCCCAGCACGTGGAACGCTTCGGCTACAACCGCTTCTGGGTCGCCGAGCATCACAACATGGATGGCATTGCCAGTTCCGCGACTTCCGTGCTGATCGGCTACCTGGCGGGTGGCACCTCGAGCATCCGCGTTGGCTCCGGCGGCGTGATGCTGCCCAACCACGCACCGCTGGTGATCGCCGAGCAGTTCGGCACCTTGGCCAGCCTTTACCCCGGCCGTATCGACCTGGGCCTGGGCCGCGCCCCCGGCTCCGACCAGATGACCGCCCGCGCCCTGCGCCGCGAGCGCTCCGGCAGCGCGGACGACTTCCCCGACGATGTCGAGGAACTGTCACGCTACCTCGGCCCGCGCACCGATGATCAAAAAGTGATCGCCGTGCCTGGGCATGACACCGAGGTGCCGATGTGGCTGCTCGGCTCAAGCCTGTTCAGCGCCCAACTGGCCGGCATGCGCGGCATGCCCTACGCGTTCGCCTCGCATTTCGCGCCGCGCTTCATGCACGAGGCGATCCGCGTCTACCGCAACCACTTCAAGCCCTCCACCACGCTCGACAAACCCTATGTGATGCTCGGCATTCCGATGGTGGTGGCCGAAACCGACGAAAAGGCCGAATACCTGGCTACTTCGGTGTACCAACGCATCCTTGCCCTGATTCGCGGGCAGAGCCTGATGCAGCGCCCGCCCGTTGAGAGCATGGAGGGGCTGTGGCTACCTCACGAACGCGACGCGGTGATGAGCTTCCTGGGCCTGGCGATGATTGGCAGCCCGCAGAAGGTACGGGCCAAGGTGGAGGTGCTGCTGGAGCAAACCGGGGCGGATGAACTGATCTTTACCTGTGACCTGTATGAGCATGCGGACCGGGTCAGGTCCTATGAGCTGCTGGCGCAGGCTTTGAAGGCCGAGTAACCCTCTTCGCGGGCAACCCCGCGAAGAGGCCGTCCCTCAACCACGCCGGTAGACAATTTCCTTGGTGCCAGCTTCACAGCTGCCAACTACCTTGCCCGCCGGCTCGCCTTTCTTGACGATCTCCAGCGTGTAGCCATTTACGCCCTTGGCATCCAGCTTGGCGGCAATCTCTGCCTTGAGCTCTTCACACGGCTTGCCCGCCGCCAGCGCACCACCCGCCAACGCCATAAGGCCTGCCGCCAGAATCATTTTCTTCATCGTTCGCTTTCCTTGTACAGATGAAAATCAAAGAGGGCGCCGGCTAAGGCGCCCCCTCTGTATTACCCCATCTTGCCAGCGCCAGCTACCCCGGCACTGTTTCAGCTGTTGGCAATACGGAAGCCGACTTTGAGCGTGACCTGAAAATGCTCGACCTTGTTGTCACGCAGGTGGCCCCGGGTATCGATCACTTCGAACCACTCCAGGTGCTTGATGCTCTTGGCCGCTTCGGCCAGGGCATTGTTGATCGCGTCCTCGATGCTGGTGGGCGACGACCCTACCAGTTCGATCTTCTTGTACGTGTGATGATCGGACATGTGCACTCTCCTTGGATGACAGTCTGCTTGAGCCTAGCAGCGCAGGCCTGGTTTACCTGCGAGCCGTCGCCTTGGGCAAAAGTTCGATCGCACTTTCGCAGCCCTGCGCAGTCGCAATCCTTACAGCCCACCCCCGAAGGAGATTCAACATGCATCGCAACTCGCTGCGTAAAACATCCCTGGAAAGCATGGAAGCCGAGATCGAAAGCCTTCTGAAGTCGCTGGAAAACCTCAAGCACGATGCATCGGAGGAGTCCCAGAAGTCGGTAAAGGCCATCCGCAGCAATGCCGAAAGCGCTCTCAAACATTCGCGCAGCCTGCTGAGCGACGCCTACGAGGAAGTGAAGACCCGCACCCGCCAGACCGGCATCGCCACCCGTGACTATGCCCAGGAGCACCCCATCACCACCGCCGGGGTAGCCGTTGGGGCACTGGGCCTGCTGGCGGCCTGGCTGCTGTACAAGCGCAACTAAGCGATTTGCAGCTGCAGTTCCTGGCGCAGCCATTGCGCCAGTTGCTCGGCGCGCCCATCTGCGGCGCGTCGGGGCACCCACAGCGCCAGCGCGGCACGCGTGGGTGAGAAACCCCAAGGTGCCGCCAACCTTCCAGCACGTAAATCGTCCGCCACCAGCTGTTGCGGCGCGATCGCCACACCCAGCCCGGCCACTGCGGCCTCCAGCAGGTAGTACAGGTGTTCGAATGCCTGGCCGAACTGCAAGGCCCCCGCATCCAGCCCGTGCTGCCCGGCCCAGGCCGGCCACGCCTGCGGACGAGACGTGGTATGCAGCAACGCCTCGCCCAGCAAGGCGTCGGGCGCTGCCCCGCGCAAGCGTTCGAACCCGGCAAAGTGCGGGCTTAGCACAGGCCCGATGCGCTCTTCGGCCAGCACGTGTACTTGCATGTCCGCCGGCCACGGCGGTTCGGCAAACACCAGCAAGGCATCCAGCCCCGGGCGCCTGGGGTCCAGGTCGCCTTCCCCGGCGGAGAGGTGCAGGCGCAGCTCGGGCAAGTCGGCTTTGAGCCGCCCGAGCCGAGGGATAAACCAACGCGCCAGCAGGCTGCCGGAGCACCCGAGCACGAATGGTGCCTCGCGGTTATCCCGGCTCAGCTCGGCACACACCCCCCGCAACCTGTCGAACGCCTCGCCGCTGGCATCGCGCAGGCGCACGCCGGCATCTGTGAGTTTGATGCCACGCCCATCCTTGACGAACAGGGCAACGCCCAAGTGTTCTTCGAGTACCTTGATCTGCCGGCTGACTGCCCCGTGCGTCACGTGCAGCGCCTCGGCAGCCTGGCTGACACTGTTCAGCCGGGCAGCGGCCTCAAAGGCCCGAAGGGCATTGAGAGGGGGAAGGTCCTGGTCCATTGTCTTGTGAGTTTTCCTGACAGGTTTGCGCAATCTTATCGGTTTTCAGACGGGCGTTGCGTGGTTAGAGTAAAGCCCATCACTCATTCAGTACGCCTTGGAGCGCCCCATGACCCAGACTCAATACCGCCCTGGCCCAGACGCCAACGGCCTGTTCGGCTCGTTCGGCGGCCGCTACGTGGCAGAAACCCTGATGCCGCTGGTGCTGGACCTGGCCCGCGAATACGAAGCGGCCAAGGCGGACCCCGCGTTTCTCGAAGAGCTGGCCTACTTCCAGCGTGACTATATCGGCCGCCCGAACCCGCTGTACTTCGCCGAGCGCCTGACCGAGCACTGCGGCGGCGCAAAAATCTTCTTCAAGCGTGAAGAGCTCAACCACACCGGCGCGCACAAGGTGAACAACTGCATCGGCCAGGTGCTGCTGGCCAAGCGCATGGGCAAAAAACGCCTGATCGCCGAAACCGGCGCCGGCATGCACGGCGTGGCCACCGCCACCGTTGCAGCCCGCTTCGGCCTGCCTTGCGTGATCTACATGGGTGCCACCGACATCGAGCGCCAGCAGGCGAACGTGTTCCGCATGCGCTTGCTGGGCGCCGAAATCGTCCCGGTCACCGCTGGCACCGGCACCCTCAAAGACGCCATGAACGAAGCCCTGCGCGACTGGGTCACCAACGTCGAAGACACCTTCTACCTGATCGGCACCGTGGCCGGCCCGCACCCGTACCCAGCCATGGTCCGCGACTTCCAGTCGATCATCGGCAAGGAAACCCGCGTCCAGCTGCAAGAGAAGGAAGGGCGCCTGCCCGACAGCCTGGTCGCCTGCGTCGGCGGCGGCTCCAACGCCATGGGCCTGTTCCACGCATTCCTTGAAGAACCAAGCGTGCAGATCATCGGCGTCGAAGCCGGCGGCCACGGCGTGCATACCGACAAGCACGCTGCCAGCCTGAACGGTGGCGTACCGGGTGTCCTGCACGGCAACCGCACCTACCTGCTGCAAGACGCAGACGGCCAGATCACCGACGCCCACTCGATTTCCGCCGGCCTGGACTACCCAGGCATCGGCCCAGAGCACGCCTACCTGCACGAAGTGAAGCGCGTCGAGTACGTCAGCATCACCGACGACGAAGCCTTGGATGCGTTCCACGCCACCTGCCGCCTGGAAGGCATCATCCCGGCCCTGGAAAGCGCCCACGCATTGGCCGAGGCGATCAAGCGCGCGCCGAACCTGCCCAAGGACCACTTGATGGTCGTGTGCCTGTCCGGGCGCGGCGACAAAGACATGCAAACCGTGATGAACCACATGGCCGCCCAGGAGAAACAGGCATGAGCCGTCTTGAACAACGCTTCGCCGAACTTGCGGCCGAAGGCCGTGCGGCACTGGTCACCTTCGTAACTGCGGGTGACCCCGGCTACGACGCCTCGCTGCAGATTCTCAAGGGCCTGCCAGCGGCTGGCGCCGACGTGATCGAACTGGGCATGCCGTTCACCGACCCGATGGCCGATGGCGTCGCCATCCAGCTGGCCACCCTGCGTGCGCTGGAAGCCGGCCAGACCTTGGCCAAGACCCTGCAGATGGTTCGCGAATTCCGCGTGGGCAACCAGGCTACGCCGATCGTACTGATGGGTTACTACAACCCGATCCACCGCTTTGGCGTGGAAAAGTTCGTGGCCGAGGCCAAGGATGCGGGCGTCGATGGCCTGATCATCGTCGACCTACCGCCTGAGCACGACGCCGAGCTAGCGACCCCGGCCCAGGCTTCGGGCATCGACTTCATCCGCCTGACCACACCGACCACCGACGACGCGCGCCTGCCGCGTGTGCTGGAGCGCAGCTCCGGGTTTGTCTATTACGTGTCGGTGGCGGGTGTAACCGGTGCAGGGTCTGCGACAACCCAGCACGTGAGCGAGGCGATTGCCCGCCTGCGTCGGCATACCGCCCTGCCGATCAGCGTAGGGTTTGGCATTCGCACGCCAGAGCAGGCGGCGGCGATTGCGCGCCTGGCCGATGGTGTGGTGGTGGGCTCGGCACTGGTCGACAAGATCGCCCAGGCCAAAGATGCGGATCAGGCTGTTAACGATGTATTGAGCTTGTGCTCGGCGCTGGCTGAAGGTGTGCGCGGCGCTCGACGCTGATTGGCGTTGCCTTCTTTGCGGGGCAAGCCCGCTCCCACAGGTTCACTGCAATCTGTCAGAAAGCACTCGACCTGTGGGAGCGGGCTCGCCCCGCGAATGGGCCGCATGGCGGCCCCCATCTAGCCACCAAAAATCGACAGCTTCAAAGGCCGCACAGCCCCCATCCAGATCGCATGATCACGGTGATCGGCCAGCTCATCCCCGGTCAGCGGGTGCAGAAACACCACCAACCCCTTGCGATACAACGCCAGCCACGGCAACACCACCCCCACCACCTCCGGCCCGAACGCCAACTGGCAGCTCCAGTCCGGGTGCGGCCCCACCGGTTGCTGGTGCATGCGCCCCATGGTCACGGGGAACAGCCGCGCCGCCTCTTCGCACAATGCCCGCGCGTGCTCGATGGTCGATGCGTCGTAGTACACGTGGGCGTGATAGCCCTTGATCCTCTGCACGATAACTCCTGATTGCGGTCCAACCATCACCACCGCAAAGGAGGTGATGCAGTGAAAAATGCCGAAACCCCCGTGTTCAAGCTGGTGCTGTTCGGGGCCGAGTCTAGCCTTGGCAGTGCGCTGATCGCCGAGCTGCTGGCGCGCCAGCATGAGGTTACCGCCGTGGTCGACGACCTCAACCGCCATGCGCCACGCCCTGGCCTGCATTTCAAGATAGGCGGGCTGGGCGATGCCGACCAGGCAGAGCAGGGCGCTGCGGGGGGCTCGGCGGTGGTTGCGCTGGTGTCAGCGCTGGCACCCGCTGACCTGCCCGCGCAATGGCGGATGAGCGAGGCGCTGATCGCTGGGCTTGCGCGTACGACTATACGCCGGCTGTTGCTGGTGGGCGATTTCGATGTGCTGGACAGGCCAGGCCATTACACCGATGAACAGCGCGAGGGTGTGGACCATGTGGTCGATGCGCTACAGCGCAGTGCGCTGCACTGGACGCTGATCAATGCGCCGCAGCAGTTGGCAGATTTGGAGAACGTTGCGGCGGGGATGGTGGATATGCTCGACCTGGGTTTGCATCGGGGCGAGCATTTGAACTTCGTATCCTGAGGCCTCTTCGCGGGTCAAGCCCGCTCCCACGGAGATTGGTGTGCAGTATCTGTGGGAGCGGGCTTGCCCCGCGAAGAGCCCCTCAAGCATTGCGCTCATCTTCCAGCCAACCCACAAACCGCTCGATCAACGCCCCGCGCCGCTTGCGTGGCGGCAACACCACGTAATACCCCCGCGCCGAACGCAAACTGCCCTCCAGTGGCCGACACAGCAGGCCCTGCTCCACCAGCCCATCGACCAGGTGCCCCCAGCCAATCGCCACCCCTTGGCCGGCAATCGCCGCCTGAATCAACAGGGTGTAGTTATCGAAACGCAGCTGCCCCGGCGGTGGCGGGCTGTCCACGCCAAACCCACGAAACACCCCCGCCCAGTCGAACCAGCGGCTGGCCTGTTCGCCGCGCAGGTGAAGCAAGGGCAAACGCTGCAAAGCCACGGCTGACAAGGGTTTGCCATGAGTCAGCCGGGGGCTGCAGACCGGAAATACCTCTTCATCGAACAACCACCGGCTCTCGCCCTGATGAAAACGACCATCGCCAAACAGCACGGCCACATCAATGTCCGGCCGCAACATCGCCTGGCTGCGCTCACCCGTCACCAAGCTGACATCCACCTGTGGATAAGCCTCGTGAAAACGTTGCAGCCTGGGCATCAGCCAGAACGCAGCGAAGGCAAAGTCGGTGGCCACTTGCAGCACCTCACGCTGGCCCCGGCCACTGGCCAGGGCAAGGCCGTCGTCCATGGCCTGCAGCCCTTGGTGCACCTGCTCGAACAGCACCTGGCCGGCATCGGTCAGCGCGATACCCCGGTAGATCCGGTCGAACAGCCGGGTACCCAGCTGAGCCTCCAGGCGCTTCACCTGCTGGCTCACCGCCGGCTGCGTGGTGCCCAGCTCCAGCGCGGCGGCAGTAAAACCACGCAAGCGTGCCGCAGCCTCGAACACGCGCAGGGTATCGAGCGACAGCTCGGCAAGGCGCTCAAACATAAGCTCAGCTAATCCCAGTCATTGCCCGCCATGGGCTTTACCCATGTTATCCACAGTCGCATCTTGATAGGCAAGCGGTTCGCATAACCTTCAACGATGGAAGCCAACCATGACGCGCCCGAATATCCTGTTCATCATGGCCGACCAGATGGCCGCGCCCCTGCTGCCGATCTACGCCCCTTCGCCCCTCCAGATGCCACACCTCGCCCGCCTCGCCGCGCAGGCGGTGGTGTTCGACTCGGCCTACTGCAACAGCCCGCTCTGCGCCCCCTCGCGCTTCACCCTGGTCAGCGGCCAGTTGCCCAGCCGCATCGGCGCCTACGACAACGCCGCCGACTTCCCTGCCGATGTGCCAACCTACGCCCACTACCTGCGTCGTCTGGGCTACCGCACCGCGTTGTCCGGCAAGATGCACTTCTGCGGCCCGGACCAGTTGCATGGCTATGAAGAACGGCTCACCAGCGATATCTACCCGGCCGACTACGGCTGGGCGGTGAACTGGGATGCACCCGACGAGCGCCCGAGCTGGTACCACAACATGTCTTCAGTACTGCAGGCCGGCCCCTGCGTGCGCACCAACCAACTGGATTTCGACGAAGAGGTGGTGTTCAAGGCCCGCCAGTACCTCTACGACCATGTGCGCGAAAACGATGGCCGGCCGTTCTGCCTGACCGTGTCCATGACCCACCCCCACGACCCCTACACCATCCCCAAGCGCTACTGGGACCGCTACGAGGGTGTGGATATCCCCATGCCCCGCGCCGAGTTCGCCCAGCACGAGCAGGACCCGCATTCGCAACGCCTGCTCAAGGTCTACGACCTGTGGGACAAGCCGCTGCCTGTGGACAAGATCCGCGATGCCCGGCGTGCCTACTTCGGCGCCTGCAGCTACATCGACGACAACATTGGCCAATTGCTGCAAACCCTTGAGGAATGCGGCCTAGCAGAGGACACGGTGATCGTGTTCTCCGGCGACCACGGCGACATGCTTGGCGAACGCGGCCTCTGGTACAAGATGCACTGGTTCGAAATGTCGGCGCGGGTGCCACTGCTGATTCACGCGCCCAAACGCTTTGCAGCGGCACGGGTAAGCGCCTCGGTCTCGACCTGCGACCTGCTGCCCACCTTGGTCGAACTGGCCGGCGGCACTGTGGACAACTCGCTGCACCTGGACGGACGCTCGCTGCTTGGCCACCTGAAAGGGCAGGGCGGCCACGACGAAGTGATCGGTGAATACATGGCCGAGGGCACGGTCGGCCCGCTGATGATGATCCGCCGCGGCCCGTACAAGTTCGTGTACAGCGAAGACGACCCATGGCTACTCTATGACCTGAGCCGCGACCCGTACGAGCGGGAGAACCTCACCGGCAGCCCGGACCATCAGGTGCTGCTGCAGGCATTTGTCGATGAAGCCCGGCAACGTTGGGACATCCCCACCCTGCGCCAGCAGGTGCTGGCCAGCCAGCGCCGCCGCCGCCTGGTGGCCGAGGCCCTGGCCATCGGCAAGCTGAAGAGCTGGGACCACCAACCGCTGGTGGACGCCAGCCAACAGTACATGCGCAACCACATCGATCTCGACGACCTCGAGCGCAAGGCCCGTTATCCACAGCCCGCACCTAGGGATTGAGAAGAGAGTCCGCCATGCAAAAGTTCTCTACCGCCGTGCTCGCCCTGGCCTTGAGCCTGGGCGCTGCCTCGACGCACGCCGAAGACGCGCAATGCAACACCGTGAAGCTGGCCGACCCCGGCTGGAGCGACATCGCCACCACCAACGCCATCACCCGCCTGCTGCTGGAAAGCCTCGGCTACCAGGTGAAGATCGACAGCCTGGCCGTGCCGATCATCTACGGTGGCCTCAAGGATGGGCGAGTCGATGCCTTCCTTGGCAACTGGATGCCGGCGCACCAGGGGTTTCATGACAAGTTCGTCGCCACCGGTGATGTGCAGCAGCTGGCCCGCAACCTCGAAGGCACCGAGTTCACCCTCGCGGTGCCCGACTATGTGTGGAATGCCGGGGTGAAGGATTTCGCCGACCTGCAAACGCATGCCGACCAGTTCGACAAGAAGCTCTACGGAATCGGCTCGGGAGCCCCGGCTAACCTGTCGCTCAAGGAGATCATCGACAAGAATGCGTTCAACCTCGGCCAGTGGAAGCTGGTGGAGTCGAGTGAACAGGCGATGCTCGCGCAGGTGGACCGCGCCGTGAAGAAACAGCAGTTCATCACCTTTCTCGGCTGGACACCACACCCGATGAACGTGAAGCTGAAGATGCACTACCTCACGGGCGGCGAGCAGTGGTTTGGCAGCAAGGGCGAGGTCTATACCCTGACTCGCAAAGGTTATGCACAGGCATGCCCGAATACCGCGAAGCTGCTGGGTAACCTGAGATTTACCCTGGACATGGAAAACAGCATCATGGCCGAAGCTGTGGATAAGAAAGTCAGCTTCGATGAGGCTTCCAAGGCGTGGGTCAAGGCGCATCCCGAGGTTCTGGAAGCGTGGCTGGCCGGGGTAACCAGCAAGGCCGGTGGCGATGCGAAAGAGGCCGTCAAAGCCAAATTGTAATTCAGACAACCACACTCACCCGCTCCGACAGGGCGGGTACAACCCGGGGATTTGAATAAGTCATGCACCGTCTTCACCGCCTGCTGCCCTTCCTCACCTGGCTGCCCCGCCAATCGGGCCGCAGTCTGCGTCAGGACCTGCTGGTGGGCCTGAGCGGTGCCATCCTTGCCTTGCCACAATCCATCGCCTACGCCCTGATTGCCGGCCTGCCTGCCGAATACGGCCTGTTCGCCGCCATCGTCCCGGTGCTCATCGCCTGCCTGTGGGGCTCTTCCTGGCACCTGATCTGCGGCCCGACTGCCGCCATTTCCATTGTCCTGTATGCCAGTGTCAGCCCCTTGGCGGTGCCAGGCAGTGCCGACTACGTCACGCTGGTTCTGCTGCTGACCTTCATTGCTGGCATCTTCCAGCTTTTGCTCGGCCTGCTACGGTTCGGCGCGCTGGTCAATTTCGTCTCCCACTCGGTGGTGCTCGGCTTCACCTTGGGCGCCGCCATCGTCATCGCCCTCGGGCAGTTACCCAACCTGCTGGGCATGGACCTGCCGAGCCAGGCCACGGCCTTGAAAACAGTCCAGGACCTGGCCAGCCACGCCGGTGAGGTTGACCTGCCATCGCTGATGCTGGGCCTGGCCACGGTGCTCATCGGCGTGGGCTTCAAGCTCTGGCGGCCGCGCTGGCCAAGCTTGTTGATCAGCCTGATCCTGGTCAGCCTGCTGGCCTGGTTGCTGCCTGGCTTCTTTGGCCACGTGCCGAGGGTGCCGGCCTTCACCGGCCAGTTACCGCCCTTGAGCCCGCTGCCGTTGCTGGACCTTGAGCTGATGCTGCGGCTGCTGCCGACCGCAGTGGCCGTGGGTATGCTCGGCCTGGTCACCAGCCTGTCGATCGCCAGGTCGCTGTCTTCGCGCTCCGAACAGCTGATCGACGCCGACCAGGAGATCCGCGCCCAAGGCCTGTCGAACATCGTCGGTGCGTGGTTCTCCGGCTACCTTTCGTCAGGCTCTTTCACCCGCTCGGGCCTGAGCTACGACGCAGGTGCCAGGTCGCCTATGGCGGGGGTGTTCTCGGCGCTGTGGGTCGCGGTGTTTGCCGTCGCAGGCGCGGGGCTGATCGCCCATCTGCCGATCCCGGCCATGGCGGGCAGCATTCTGCTGATCTGTTGGGGGTTGGTGGATCACCGGGGTATTCGCGCGCTGTTCCGGGTCAGCCGCTCGGAATTCCTGGTCATGGCCCTGACCGCCGCCGCGACCTTGCTGCTGGAACTGCAGACGGCGATCTACGCCGGGGTGCTGGCTTCGCTGTTCTTCTACCTCAAGCGCACTTCACGGCCACGGGTGCAGCAGAGCCGGGAAGGGCAGGCCGATGTGCTGCGGGTGGGCGGGTCGATCTTCTTCGGCGCGGCGCATTACCTGCAGGTGCGCCTGCAACGCTGCCAGGGGCCGCATGTGGTGATCGATGCACGGCAGGTGAATTTTATCGATTATTCGGGTGTGGATATGTTGCACAGGGAGGCGAGGCGGTTGCGGCGAGCGGGGGGCAGTTTGACCTTGCAGCGGGCGCGGCCGCAGGTGGTCGAGGAATTGCAGAAGCTGGAAGGGGTGAAGTTGTGTCCGATCAGGTTTGAAGAGTGAGGTTGGGTTGAGATCTTGGGGCTGCTTTGCAGCCCATCGCAGGCAAGCCAGCTCCTACAGGAATATCACAAGGCCCGAGGTCGGCGCTGTACTTGTAGGCGCTGGCTTGCCTGCGATGGGCCGCGAAGCGGCCCGAAGGCGTCAACCCCGAGCAAGCTGCCGGCGCAGTTCAGCCAACACCGGCGCCGTATCCGGCCTCACGCCACGCCAGATAAAGAACGCTTCCGCCGCCTGTTCAGCCAGCATCCCCAGCCCGTCCAGCACCTTGGCCGCCCCCAAGTCGGTGGCCCATTGGCAAAACGGCGTAGGCTCCTTGCCATACATCATGTCATAGCAAACCGTACGCCCCGCCTCGACCAGGCTTGCGGCAATCGGCGGCATCTCGCCCGCCAGGCTTGCCGAGGTGGCGTTGATGATCACGTCCACCGGTTCCTGCAGCCAGGCAAACCCACTGGCCACCACCGGCCCGAGCTCATCGAACTCGTGGGCCAGCAGCTCGGCCTTTTCCACCGTGCGGTTGGCAATCACCAGCGACTCGGGGCCGTGCGCCAGGATCGGCTCCAGCACGCCACGCACCGCGCCACCCGCGCCAAGGATGAGAATCCGCTTGCCCGCCAGCTGCACGCCGGCATTCACCGTCAGGTCGCGTACCAGGCCGGCACCGTCGGTGTTGTCACCCTGCAGCGTGCCGTCAGCCAGCTTGCTCAGGGTATTCACCGCCCCCGCCCGCTGGGCACGTGGGGTCAGGCTGTCGCACAGGCGGTAGGCTTCTTCCTTGAACGGCACGGTGACGTTGCCGCCTCTGCCTTGTTTGAAGAAGCCGTAGGCACAATCGCTGAACTCGTCCAGCGGCGCCAACAGGGTGGCGTACTCCAGGTCCTGGCCGGTCTGTTCGGCGAACAGGCGGTGAATCAGCGGCGACTTGCTGTGGCCGATGGGGTTACCGAAAACGACGTACTGGTCCATGGTGGGTTCCTCGGTTATCCACAGGCTTACTGGGCGAGCCAGTCGCGATCTTGCAGGTAGTACTCGGTCAGGCGCGCTTCTTCGCTACCGGGCGCGGCCTTCCAGTCGTAGCCCCAGCGTACCTGCGGTGGCAGCGACATGAGGATCGACTCGGTACGCCCACCCGATTGCAGGCCGAACAAGGTGCCCCGGTCATAGACCAGGTTGAACTCCACGTAGCGGCCGCGGCGGTACTCCTGGAACTCACGCTGCTCGGCGGTGTAGGGCGTGTCCTTGCGGCGCTGGACGATCGGCAGGTAGGCCTCGACGTAGGCGTCGCCGATGGCGCGGATGAACGCAAAGCAGGTGTCGAAGTCCCACTCGTTCAGGTCATCGAAGAACAGCCCGCCGATGCCACGCGGTTCGCCACGGTGCTTGAGGTGGAAATAGCGGTCGCACCAGGCTTTGTAGCGCGGATAAACGTCGGCGCCAAACGGCGCACAGGCCTGCTCGGCCACGCGGTGCCAGTGGATGCAGTCTTCTTCATTGCCATAGTACGGGGTCAGGTCGAAGCCGCCGCCGAACCACCACACGGCCTCTTCACCCTCTTTTTCGGCGATGAAGAACCGCACATTGGCGTGAGAGGTGGGCACGTGCGGGTTGTGCGGGTGGATCACCAGCGACACGCCCAGGGCCTCGAAGCCACGGCCAGCCAGTTCCGGGCGGTGGGCACTGGCCGAAGGCGGCAGGCCGGTACCGAACACGTGAGAGAAGTTGACCCCGCCTTTTTCGATCAACTTGCCGTCACCGATCACCCGCGTACGGCCCCCGCCACCGGCTTCGCGCGTCCAGGCGTCCTCGACGAAGCGGGCGCCGCCGTCCTCGGTTTCGAGGGCGGAGCAGATGCGGTCTTGCAGGTCGAGCAGGTAGGCTTTCACGGCCTCGGTGCGGCTGGTCATCGGGTCACCTGGAGCGGGCAGAGAAGAATTCGCCGCGTAGCATACCACCGGCGGCCGACGCGCCGCAGTTGACGGCGATCAAGCAAAGGCGTCCGATAGAGGGCTGTTACCAATCCCGACAACAGGAGTGCGAGATGGCCAAGCGTATCCAGTTCAGCCAGCATGGCGGCCCGGAAGTTCTGCAGCTTGTAGAGTTCGAACCCGCCCCGCCCGGGCCACAGCAGGTCCGCGTGCGTAACCATGCGATCGGCCTGAACTTCATCGATACCTATTTCCGCAATGGCCTGTACGCGCCGCCTGCACTGCCGTCAGGCCTGGGCACCGAGGGTGCAGGCGTGGTCGAGGCGGTGGGCGAGGGCGTTACCCGCCTGAAAGTGGGTGACCGCGTAGCCTATGGCGGCGGGCCGCTGGGTGCCTACAGCGAGGTGCATACGCTGCCGGAGGCCAACCTGGTCAAGCTGCCGGACAACATCAGTTTCGAGCAGGCGGCGGCGGTGATGCTCAAGGGGCTGACCGTGCAATACCTGCTCAAGCAGACCTATGCCGTGCAGCCGGGCGACGTGATCCTGTTCCATGCCGCTGCGGGTGGCGTGGGTTCCCTGGCTTGCCAGTGGGCCAACGCGCTCGGGGCCAAGCTGATCGGTACCGTCAGCTCTGCCGAGAAAGCCGAGCGGGCCAAGGCGCTGGGGGCATGGGCAACCATCGACTACAGCCGTGAAGACGTGGCCAAGCGGGTGCTGGAGCTGACCGACGGCAAGAAATGCCCGGTGGTGTATGACGGTGTGGGTGCCGACACCTGGCTGACCTCGCTCGATTGCCTGCAACCGCGCGGGTTGATGGTGAGCTTTGGCAATGCCTCCGGCGCGGTGAGCGGGGTGAACCTGGGGATCCTGGCGCAGAAGGGTTCGCTGTATGTCACCCGGCCGACCTTGGCCAGTTATGCCAACAATGCCGAGAACACCCAGGCCATGGCCGATGACCTGTTTGCGGTGATCGCGAGTGGCAAGGTGGTTGTGGATATCCAGCAACGGTATCCGTTGGGTGAGGCGGCCAAGGCGCAGGCGGAGTTGTCGGCGCGGCGGACTGTGGGGTCGACTGTCTTGTTGCCTTGATTGACAGAAGGCCGCGTTGAGGCGACCAAGTGCCTGCCTTGGTTTTTGTGGTGTTGCGGATATCGAGCGCCGCCCGCGCGGCGCTTCGCGGGGCAAGCCCGCTCCCACATCTGTTTCGGGCCAATTACTTCTGTGTCAGGTGGGTTACAGCCTTGGTGCATGGCTGCAAATCGAGGAACCGCAGTTGCGTAACCCTCGATATCAAATGGAACCAACAAGGCGGGCAGCGGTGACTTCCCAGAAGGGACTGGCCCGAAACAAATGTGGGAGCGGGCTTGCCCCGCGAACCAGGGCGAAGCCCGGGCTATACACACTGGCCGCCTGGGCTGGCCTCTTCGCGGGGCAAGCCCGCTCCCACAAGGAGGTGTATTGGCGCTTGGCAATTTAGCCCGGACGAACGACTTCGCCAGTCGCCAGGTTGCGAATCACACTCGGGTTCTTCCGCCCGCCCAGCGCCCCGCCCAGTACCAGATCCAACTGCCCATGGAAGTACTGCTCCACCCGCAACCGGGTTTTCGCCGCCGGGCGCCCGCCGGGGTTGCACGAGGTGGAAATCAACGGCCCAACCAATGCACACAACTCACGCACCTGCGGGTGGTCGCTGACCCGCAGTGCCACCGTGTCGTGCTCACCTGTCACCCACTCGGGCAACAGGTCCTGGTGCGGCACCAGCCAGGTATTAGGGCCAGGCCAGGTGCTGCCCATGCGGTCGATCCAGTCCTCGGGGAAATCCTCGAACAGGAAGTCGAACTGGCGGATGTTGTCGGCGACCAGGATCAGGCCTTTATCCACAGGCCGCGACTTGAGCGCCAGCAGGCGGTATACCGCGTCCTCGTTCCACGGGTCGCAGCCCAGGCCCCAGACCGCTTCGGTCGGGTAGGCAATCACCGCGCCCGCCCGGATCTCACGTGCGGCTTGTTGCACACGAAAACTGCTCACCATTTCTCTCTCTCCGCCTATGAACCTTGCTTGCGCGCAGTGTACTTAGCCCGCACGGGCAAACCAACGCCCGGCTTCATTGCTGACCTGGCCTTGCAGCTCCAGTTCGGTCAGTTGCGCCAGCACGTCGGCCAGCGGCTGCTCGCTGCACCGGGCCAGGCTTTCGGTAGTCTGTGGCGCAGCATGCAGCAGAGCAAGCAGGGGGTGGACATATTCGTCCACTATCGCAGGGGGCAGGTTCTGCCAGCCTCGCAGGCTTTCCAGAATCTGCTCCACGCTTTCCACCAGTAGCGCGCCATCACGGATCAACTGGTGACAGCCTTTGGCCCCTGGGTGGTGGATCGAACCGGGGATGGCGTAAACCTCACGGCCCTGCTCGGCCGCCAGCCGCGCGGTTATCAACGAACCACTGGCCAGGCTCGCCTCCACCACCAGCACGCCCAGCGACAAACCGCTGATGATGCGATTGCGCCGTGGAAAATTGCCCGGCAGCGGCCCGGCATCCAGCGGGTACTCGGAAACCAGTGCGCTACCGCTGTCGATGATCGCCTGGGCAAGCTCGCGGTGGCGCTGTGGATAAAGTTTTTGCAAGCCCGTGCCGAGCACACCGATCGTCCCACCGCCAGCCTGCAGAGCAGCCCGATGAGCGGCACCGTCGATGCCCAACGCCAGCCCACTGGTAATGGTGAAACCGGCCTGCGACAGGTAACGGGAAAATGCCCTGGCGGTGTCGAGCGCGGGGGGTGAAGCACGCCTGCTGCCCACAATTGCCAGCTGTGGCCGCTCAAGCAAAGCAGGGTCACCGGCGACGAAAAGCAACGGCGGTGGATCGTCGATTTCACCCAGCAACGCTGGGTAGCCAAGGCTGTCCCACATCAGCAAATGCTGGCCGGGATGCTCTAGCCAGGCCATCGCAGCCAGTGCGCCGTCGCGTACTTCGGCGCTGCGCCGCGCGTCGATGGTGGCCTGCGCCATGCCCAGCGCTCGCCAGGCGCCGGCCGGCGCACTCAGCGCTGAAGCGGCGCTTCCGAAGGCTTGCAGCAAGGTGTGAAAACGACGCAGCCCGGTCTCGGGAAGGCGGTGCAGGCGTAATCGCGCTTCCAGTTCGGCAGGCGGGCAAAGCGACGAGTGGGGGATCGGCATCGAGATCATCCTTGATCGAAACAGGGCCATTTACGTGGCACAACCTGTGGATAAGTTTGTGGGTAACACTTTGAAAAGCTGTCCATTAATCGGACGCTATCAAGCCCATAGACACCCTAGACGAGCTTGCCAGGTGCCGAAATCGCCGATTACCTTTATTATGTGTGTTCAGTTTTCAACCGAACGCACAGTGACTGCCCGACCTTATGGCCATCTTGAACATTCTCGAATTCCCGGACCCGCGCCTGCGCACCATCGCCAAACCGGTGACGGTGTTCGACGACGCCCTGAGCCAGCTGATCGACGACATGTTTGAAACCATGTACGAGGCGCCTGGCATCGGCCTGGCGGCGACCCAGGTCAACGTCCACAAACAGCTTGTGGTGATGGACCTGAGCGAAGACCGCAGCGAGCCACGGGTTTTCATCAACCCGGTGGTCGAAGAGCTGACCCACGACATGGGCCAATACCAGGAAGGCTGCCTGTCGGTGCCTGGCTTCTACGAGAACGTCGACCGCCCTCTGCGGGTGCGCGTCAAAGCCCTGGACCGCGACGGCAAGCCCTTTGAGCTCGAAGCCGAAGGCCTGCTGGCCGTGTGCGTGCAGCACGAGTTCGATCACCTCAACGGCAAGCTGTTCGTCGACTACCTGTCCACGCTCAAACGCGACCGAATCAAGAAGAAGCTGGAAAAGCAGCACCGCCAGAACGCCTGATCCCCACCTTCCAGAAGGCTTGCTCCGGCAAGCCTTCTTCTTTTTTGCAGCGAGAACTCCATGCGCATCGTCTTCGCAGGCACTCCAGAGTTTGCCGCCGAACACCTCAAGGCACTGCTCGACAGCCCCTATGAGATCGTGGCCGTCTACACCCAGCCAGACCGCCCCGCCGGCCGTGGCCAGAAGCTCATGCCGAGCGCGGTCAAGGCCCTGGCCGTGGCCCACGACATCCCGGTGCTGCAACCGCCGACCCTGCGCAACGCCGATGCCCAGGCAGAACTCGCCGCGCTCAAGCCCGACCTGATGGTGGTGGTCGCCTACGGCCTGATCCTGCCCCAGGCCGTGCTGGATATTCCCCGCCTGGGCTGCATCAACAGCCACGCCTCGCTGCTGCCACGCTGGCGCGGTGCTGCGCCGATCCAGCGCGCCGTGCAAGCCGGTGACGCCGAGAGCGGCGTAACCGTGATGCGCATGGAAGCCGGCCTGGACACCGGGCCGATGCTGCTCAAGGTGGTCACCCCGATCAGCGCCGAAGACACCGGCGGCACCCTGCACGATCGCCTCGCCGAAATGGGCCCACCGGCCGTCCTACAGGCCATCGCTGGCCTCGCCGCCGGCACGCTGCAAGGTGAAGTCCAGGACGACACCCTGGCCACCTATGCACACAAGCTGAACAAAGACGAAGCGCGCATCGACTGGAGCCGCCCGGCCGTGGAGCTGGAGCGCCTGATCCGTGCCTTCAACCCGTGGCCGGTGTGCCATAGCACCCTGGACGGCGAAAGCGTGAAGGTGCTGGCGGCCAGGTTGTCCACAGGCAAGGGCGCCCCCGGCGAGATCCTGTCTGCCAGCAAAGATGGCCTGGAGGTCGCTTGTGGTGATCAAGCCTTGAGCCTGACCCGCCTGCAACTGCCCGGCGGCAAGGCGCTGAACTTCAGCGACCTGTTCAACAGCCGCCGCGAGAAGTTCGCCAACGGCAAGGTGCTCGGCCAATGAACCCACGCCTGGCCGCCGCCCGTGCCCTTGCCGCTGTGCTCAGCGGCAAGGCCTCGCTGAACAGTTCGTTGCCGGCGCAACTGGACAAGGTCGATGAACGCGACCGTGGCCTGACCCAGGACCTGGCGTTCGGCACCGCCCGCTGGCAGCCGCGCCTCGACCTGTTGGCCGCGCAGTTGCTGCAAAAGCCGTTCAAGACCGCCGATGCCGATGTGCAGGCACTGCTGCTGGTCGGCTTGTACCAGCTGTTCTACACGCGCATTCCGGCACACGCCGCCATCGGCGAGACCGTTGGCTGCGCCGACAAGCTGAAAAAACCGTGGGCCAAGGCCCTGCTCAATGCCGTGCTGCGCCGCGCCCAGCGTGAAGGCGAAGCGCTGCTCGCCAGCATGGAGCGCGACCCGGTGGTACGCACTGCGCACCCTCGGTGGCTGCAGAAAGCGCTGAAAGCCTTCTGGCCAGAGCAATGGGAAGCCATCTGCGCCGCCAACAACGCCCACCCGCCGATGATCCTGCGGGTCAACCGCCGCCGCCACAGCCGCGATGCCTACCTGGCCTTGCTGGCAGAGGCCGGCGTCGGCGCCAGCGCCTGCCAGTTCAGCCGCGACGGTATCGTGCTGAATGAGCCCTGTGATGTGCGCAGCCTGCCGGGCTTCGCCGAAGGCTGGGTGAGCGTGCAGGACGAGGCCGCGCAATTGTCTGCCGACCTGCTCGAACTGGCCCCCGGCCAACGCGTGCTCGACGCCTGCTGCGCCCCGGGCGGCAAGACCTGCCACTTGCTCGAAGCCGAGGCCGGCCTTGCACACCTGGTGGCCATCGACCTGGAGGCCAAACGCCTGACCCGCGTGCGCGAGAACCTCGAGCGCCTGCAACTGGACGCCGAACTGATCGCCTGTGATGCCCGCGACACCGCCAGCTGGTGGGACGGCAAACCTTTCCAGCGCATCCTGCTCGACGCCCCGTGCTCGGCCACCGGCGTGATCCGCCGCCACCCGGACATCAAGCTGACCCGCCAGGCCGACGACATTCCGGCCCTGGCCACGCTGCAAGGCGAGCTGCTCGATGCCCTGTGGCCAACCCTGGAAGTAGGCGGCATGCTGCTCTACGCCACCTGCTCGAGCCTGCCGACCGAAAACACCGAGGTGATCGAGGCGTTCCTCGCCCGCACCCCGGGCGCCCGTGAGCTGGACCTGGCCACCGAGGCCGGCTTGCGCCAGCCCCACGGCCGCCAGTTGCTGGCCCAGGAAGGCGGCCACGACGGTTTCTATTATGCCAAGCTGATCAAGATCGCCGCTTCACGCGGATAAGCACAACGGTTCAGGGAGTAGCGGATGAAGATCATCATCCTCGGCGCAGGGCAGGTGGGCGGTACGCTGGCAGAGCACCTGGCCAGCGAGGCCAACGACATCACCGTGGTCGACACCGACGGCGAGCGCCTGCGCGACCTCGGCGACCGCCTGGACATCCGCACGGTGCAGGGCCGCGGCTCGCTGCCGACGGTGCTGCGCCAGGCCGGCGCCGACGACGCCGACATGCTGGTGGCGGTGACCAACAGCGACGAGACCAACATGGTGGCCTGCCAGGTCGCCTATTCGCTGTTCCATACGCCGACCAAGATCGCCCGGGTACGCGAATCAGCCTACCTCACCCGCGAAGAGCTGTTCCACAACGACCACATCCCGGTGGACGTGCTGATCAGCCCCGAGCAGGTGGTGACCAACTACATCAAGCGCCTGATCGAGCACCCGGGCTCCTTGCAGGTGATCGACTTCGCCGAAGGCAAGGCGCAACTGGTGGCGGTCAAGGCGTACTACGGCGGCCCACTGGTGGGCCAGCAGCTGCGCCAGATCCGCGCGCACATGCCCAATGTGGACACCCGCGTGGCGGCAATCTTCCGCCGTGACCGGCCGATCACCCCACGCGGTGACACCGTGATCGAGGCCGATGACGAAGTGTTCTTCATCGCCGCGAAAAAAGACATTCGCGCGGTGATGGGCGAGCTGCGGCGCATCGACGAGACCAACAAGCGTGTGGTGATCGCCGGTGGCGGGCAGATCGGCGAGCGCCTGGCCGAGGCCATCGAAAGCCGCTACCAGGTGAAGATCATCGAGATGAACCCGGCCCGCTGCCGCCACCTCTCCGACACCCTGGAAAGCACCGTGGTGCTACAGGGCAGTGCGTCAGACAAAGACCTGATGCTCGAAGAGAACATCGCCGACGCCGACATCTTTCTGGCCCTGACCAACGACGACGAGGCCAACATCATGTCGTCGCTGCTGGCCAAGCGCCTGGGTGCGCGCAAGGTGATGACCATCATCAACAACCCGGCCTACGTGGACCTGGTGCAGGGCGGTGAAATCGACATCGCCATCAGCCCGCAGTTGGCCACCATCGGCACCTTGCTGGCGCACGTGCGGCGTGGCGACATCGTCAGCGTGCACTCCCTGCGCCGCGGCGCGGCCGAGGCCATCGAGGCCGTGGCGCACGGCGATTCGAAATCGAGCAAGGTGGTGGGCAAGGCCATTGAAGACATCGCCCTGCCACCGGGTACCACGATCGGCGCGATCATCCGCGACGAAGAGGTGATGATTGCCCACGACGACACGATGATCGCGTCGGGTGACCACGTGATTCTGTTCGTTGTGGATAAAAAACACATTCGGGATGTGGAGAAGCTGTTCCACGTCGGCTTGAGTTTCTTCTAGGAGAAGTGGGCATGCGCGAGTCGCTGGAGAAAATGCTGGCCAAGGGTGTGGATAACCCACTGCTGAGATTTGGCCTGGGCAAAGGCTGGCTGGATGAGGGCAACGGGGCTGAGGCGGCGGTGCACCTGGCACGGTGCGTGGAGCAGGACCCTAAGTATTCGGCGGCGTGGAAGCTGCTGGGCAAGGCGTATCAGTTGCAGGGTGATTTGGCGGCGGCGCGCAAGGCCTGGGAGGACGGGATCGTGGCGGCGCAGGCCCATGGGGATAAGCAGGCCGAGAAAGAGATGGCGGTGTTCCTCAAGAAGCTGAATAAAGTCTGAAATTGCCGGGGCTGCTTTGCAGCCCAATCGCGGGGCAAGCCCGCTCCCACAAGGTACAGAGTGACCCTCAGGCTGCGCAGGACTTGTGGGAGCGGGCTGGCCCCGCGAATGGGGCGCAAAGCGCCCCCAAAAAATCTCAATACCAGCGCGGCTCACCGGCCGGGCGCTTCTTGAAGCGCTTCATGCTCCACATGTACTGGCTCGGGTACTCGCGCACATACCGTTCGACCACCTTGCTCATGGCCGCCGCCGATTCGGTCACATCCGTGCTGTACATCGCTTCAGGCGCCGCTTCCAGAATCACCCGGAACCCAGAGCCATCCGGCAGCCGCAGCGCATGCAGGAACACCCCTACCGCCTTGCCACCGGCCAGCATGTTCGGCACGAACTTGCTGGTCAGCGCTTGGGTACCGAGAAACGGCACGAACACCCCGGCCGATTCCGCCGGCTCCGGGTCGGCTGGGATGCCCACTTGCCCACCGCGGCGCACTTCCTTGATCACACTGAGGATGCCTTCCTTGGTCGAAGGCGCGACGCGGTTACCCATCTGCACCCGCTGCTCACGCAGCAGGTCATCCACGGCCTTCAGTTTCGGCGGGCGGTAGAAGATGATCGGTTTGCACTGGTTGCAGTAGAAGTGGTTCAACACTTCCCAGTTACCCAGGTGGCTGGTGATGCCGACCACGCCCTTGCCCGAGGCAAGGGCCTGCTCCAGCACTTCCAGGCCTTGCACTTCCTTGACCAGCTCCAGCGAACGCTGCGGTGGCCAGATCCAGGCGCACGCGCTCTCGACGAAGGACTTGCCGATATCTCTGAGCGCATGGCCAACCAGCTGCTCACGCGCGACCGGGTCCATCTCGGGGAAACACTTGGCCAGGTTGATACGCACCACGTTGCGCGACCCGTTCGGGACCTTCCACATCAGCCAGCCGATACCGGCGCCGACGCGCTGTACCGCGCCCCAGGGCAACTTGGCGAACAGTCGAAGCACCCCGACCATCAGGGCGCCCTTGAACTTTTCCACAGGCGAATTCCTTATTTCAGCAAGGCGCGCATTGTACCCCTTCAGCGCGCCAAGGCGGCGTAGCGATCACAATCGGTGGTGTGGTCCATGACCATGCCGGTGGCCTGCATGAAGGCGTAGCAGATGGTCGGGCCAACAAAGGTGAAGCCAGCTTTTTGCAAGGCCTTGCTCATCGCCTTGGCTTCGTCGGTGACCGCCGGCACGTCGCTGCGGCCCACGAAATGATTGACCTTGGGCTTGCCGCCGACAAACGACCAGAGCCACTCGGCGGGGTTATCCACAGCCAGCCAGGCCTGGGCGTTGCGCCGGGCGGCCTTGAGCTTGAGGCGGTTGCGGATGATGCCGGCGTCGAGCATCAGCGCTTCGATGCGTTCATCGCTCATCTGCGACAACTTCAACGGATCGAAGCCGTGCAGCACCTCGCGATAGCGCTCGCGTTTACGCAAAACCGTGATCCATGACAGCCCAGCCTGGAACCCTTCGAGCAAAAGCATCTCGAACAGCAACGCCGGATCACGCTGCGGTGTTCCCCATTCCTGGTCGTGGTAGGCCTGGTACAACGGATCGTCGGTACACCAAAAGCAGCGTGGCATAAGGCTCCAATGAGTAGAGGGCGAGGCGAATCAGGTTATACTCCCGCTCTTTACATCCGCATCCCCAGATACAGGTGAATTTCGTGAGCCAGCCTACGCCAGCCGTGCGTACCTTCCAAGACCTGATCCTCGCCCTGCAGAACTACTGGGCAGCTCAAGGTTGTGTGGTGCTTCAGCCCTACGATATGGAAGTAGGCGCCGGCACTTTCCATACCGCCACGTTCCTGCGCGCCGTTGGCCCAGAGACCTGGAACGCCGCCTACGTGCAGCCTAGCCGTCGCCCTGCCGACGGGCGGTATGGCGAAAACCCAAACCGCCTGCAGCACTACTACCAGTTCCAGGTAGTGCTCAAGCCGAACCCGGCCAACTTCCAGGAGCTGTACCTCGGCTCGCTGAAAGCCATCGGCCTGGATCCGCTGGTCCACGACATCCGTTTCGTCGAAGACAACTGGGAATCGCCGACCCTCGGCGCCTGGGGCCTGGGCTGGGAAATCTGGCTGAACGGCATGGAGGTGACCCAGTTCACCTACTTCCAGCAGGTCGGCGGCATCGAGTGCTACCCGGTCACCGGTGAGATTACCTATGGCCTGGAACGCCTGGCCATGTACATCCAGGGCGTCGACTCGGTCTACGACCTGGTCTGGGCCGATGGCCCGTTCGGCAAGGTCACCTACGGCGACGTGTTCCACCAGAACGAAGTGGAGCAGTCGACCTACAACTTCGAACACGCCAACGTCGAGAAGCTGTTCGAGCTGTTCGATTTCTACGAAAGCGAAGCCAACCGCCTGATCAAGCTGGAGCTGCCGCTGCCGACCTACGAAATGGTCCTGAAGGCCTCGCACACCTTCAACCTGCTCGACGCCCGCCGCGCCATCTCGGTGACCGAGCGCCAGCGTTACATCCTGCGTGTACGTACCCTGGCCCGGGACGTGGCGCAAAGCTATCTGCAAGCCCGCGCACGCATGGGCTTCCCGATGGCGACCCCTGAACTGCGTGAAGAAGTGTTGGCTAAGCTGGAGGCTGCACAATGAGTGCTCAAGATTTCCTGGTAGAACTGGGCACCGAAGAGCTGCCACCCAAAGCCCTGGCCACCCTCGGCGACGCCTTCCTGGCCGGTATCGAGAAAGGCCTGCAGGCCGCAGGCCTGAACTACGCCGCCAAGTCGGTGTACGCCGCGCCGCGCCGCCTGGCCGTGCTGATTCGCCAGCTCGACGTGCAGCAGCCTGACCGCAGCATCAATATCGATGGCCCGCCCCGCCAGGCGGCCTTCGACGCCGAAGGCAACCCGACCCAGGCCGCCCTGGGCTTCGCCAAGAAGTGCGGCGTCGAGCTGGCCGAGATCGACCAGAGCGGCGCCAAGCTGCGCTTCTCCCAGCACATCCCGGGCAAGGCCACCCTCGGCCTGCTGCCGACCATCGTCGAAGACTCGCTCAACGACCTGCCGATCCCCAAGCGCATGCGCTGGGGCGCCAGCCGCGAAGAGTTCGTGCGCCCGACCCAGTGGCTGGTGATGCTGCTCGGTGACCAGGTCGTCGACTGCACCATCCTTGCCCAGCAAGCCGGCCGTGAGTCCCGCGGGCACCGTTTCCATCACCCGGAAAACGTGGTCATCACTACCCCGGCCAACTACGTTGAAGACCTGCGCAAAGCCTACGTGCTGGCCGACTTCTCCGAGCGCCGCGAGCTGATCGCCAAACGCACTGCGGAACTGGCCATGCAGCAGGAAGGCAGCGCCATCGTGCCGCCCGCGCTGCTGGACGAAGTGACCGCCCTGGTCGAGTGGCCAGTGCCGCTGGTGTGCTCGTTCGAGGAGCGTTTCCTCGACGTGCCGCAAGAAGCCCTGATCACCACCATGCAGGACAACCAGAAGTACTTCTGCCTGCTGGACAGCGAAGGCAAGCTGCTACCGCGCTTCATTACCGTGGCCAACGTCGAAAGCCGCGACCCGAAGCAGATCGTCGAAGGCAACGAGAAGGTCGTGCGTCCACGCCTTACCGACGCCGAGTTCTTCTTCAAGCAAGACAAGAAGCAGCCGCTGGAAACCTTCAATGAGCGCCTCAAGAACGTGGTGTTCCAGGCTCAGTTGGGCACCGTCTACGACAAGGCCGAACGCGTTTCCAAGCTGGCCGCATTCATCGCGCCACTGATTGGCGGGGATGCCCAGCGCGCCGGCCGCGCCGGCCTGCTGTCCAAGTGCGACCTGGCCACCGAGATGGTCGGCGAATTCCCTGAAATGCAGGGTGTTGCCGGTTACTACTACGCGCTCAACGATGGCGAGCCGCAAGACGTCGCCATGGCCCTGAATGAGCAGTACATGCCGCGTGGCGCTGGCGCTGAACTGCCGCAGACCCTGACCGGTGCTGCCGTGGCCATCGCCGACAAACTCGACACCCTGGTCGGCATCTTCGGTATCGGCATGCTGCCTACCGGTAGCAAAGACCCGTACGCCCTGCGCCGCGCCGCACTGGGTGTGCTGCGCATCCTGATCGAGAAGCAGCTGGACCTGGACCTGACCGGTGCCGCCGAATTCGCGGTCAAGCAGTTCGGCGCCAAGGTCAAGGCCGCTGGCCTGGCCGAGCAAGTGCTGGAGTTCATCTTCGACCGCCTGCGTGCGCGCTACGAAGACGAAGGCATCGACGTTGCCACCTACCTGTCGGTACGTGCCCTGAAGCCGGGCTCTGCCCTGGACTTCGACCAGCGCGTGCAGGCCGTGCAGGCTTTCCGCAAACTGCCGGAAGCCGAAGCCCTGGCGGCGGTGAACAAGCGCGTATCGAACCTGCTGAGCAAGGCCGAGGGCGCCATCGCCGAACAGGTCGAGCCGAAGTACTTCGACAACGCCAACGAGTTCTCCCTGTACTCGGCCATCCAGCAGGCCGACCAGGCTGTGCAACCGATGGCTGCCGCACGCCAGTACAGCGAGTCGCTGGCCCGCCTGGCTGCCCTGCGTGACCCGGTCGACGCCTTCTTCGAGGCGGTGATGGTCAATGCCGAGGACGCCAAGGTCCGCGCCAACCGTTATGCCCTGCTCAGCCGCCTGCGCGGTCTGTTCCTGGGTGTAGCCGACATCTCGCTGCTGGGGTAAGCCTTGAAACTGCTGATTCTCGATCGTGACGGGGTGATCAACTACGACTCCGACGCCTACATCAAGTCGCTGGAAGAGTGGGTCCCCATCCCCGGCTCGGTCGAGGCCATCGCGCAGTTGAGCAAGGCGGGCTGGACGGTGGCCGTGGCCACCAACCAGTCCGGCATTGCCCGTGGCTACTACTCGCTGGATACCCTGGAGGCCATGCACACGCGCCTGCGTGCGTTGGTGGCCGAGCAGGGCGGTGAAGTGGGCCATATCGTGTATTGCCCGCATGGGCCGGACGAGGGCTGCGCTTGCCGCAAGCCCAAGCCGGGCATGCTGCTGGCAATTGCCGAGCATTACCAGGCCGCCCTTGGCGGCGTGTGGTTTGTCGGCGACAGCCAAGGTGACCTTCAGGCCGCCATGGCCGTCGGTGCACGACCTGTGCTGGTGAAAACCGGCAAGGGTGAGCGGACCCTGGAAAAAGGCGTCCCTGAAACTACACTGATTTTCGACGATCTGGCAGCTATCGCCAGAGAACTAATTTAAACAGTGCGCCTTCTGGCGCATTTTTCTCAAGCGGGCACGCCCGCAATGGTACAAGCCACTATGTCGATCCTGCAGGCGATCAGAATCTTTCTTTTTTACCTGCTGCTGGGCACCAGCTCGTTGCTCTGGTGCACCCTGAGCTTTTTTGTCGCGCCATTCTTGTCATTCCCCAGGCGTTACAAGTTCATCAACGTGTTTTGGTGCCGTTGCGCGTTATTTTTGAGCCGCACCATCCTTGGCATCGATTACAAGATCACCGGCGCCGAAAATGTGCCCAGTGAGCCGTGTGTGATCCTGTCCAACCATCAGAGCACCTGGGAAACCTTCTTCCTTTCCCAGTACTTCTCGCCGCTCAGCCAAGTGCTCAAGCGTGAGCTGCTGTACGTGCCGTTCTTCGGCTGGGCCATGGCCATGCTGCGGCCGATCGCAATCAACCGCGACAACCCAAAGGAAGCCCTGCGCCAGGTCGCCAGCCAAGGTGACGAGCTGCTCAAGCAGGGTGTATGGGTGCTGATCTTCCCGGAAGGTACCCGCGTGCCATTCGGCACCGTCGGCAAGTTCTCCCGCGGCGGTACCGCGCTGGCAGTCAATGCTGGCCTGCCGGTGCTGCCCATTGCGCACAATGCGGGCAAGTTCTGGCCGAAGGCTGGCTGGGGCAAGCGGGCGGGCACCATCGAAGTGGTGATCGGTGAGCCGATGTATGCCAACGGCACCGGCCCGCGTGCCATCGCCGAGCTCAACGACCGCGCCGCCGCCTGGAACGAGGCCACGCAAAGGGCCCTGGGTTCGCTGCCACCCGTGGATGAAAAACCGCACGAGCAGATGGCCTGACGTTCTGTGGATAACTTGTGAGCAGTTTTTTAATGAGCAGTTGCAAGTACGCGTTAAGTGATTGAATTAACTGTTTATTTCTTCACGCTACAGATTTGCGAAAAACGTGCATAAGTTTTTCGGAGGCATAAAAAAACCGGCGCTTAAGCCGGTTTTTTTATGGGCGTTTTACCCCCTCAGACCTTGTCGATATCCACGTCCTTGGTTTCCTTCAGGCAGAAGATCCCTACCACCAGGCTGATGCCGGTCACCAGCACCGGGTACCACAGCCCGTAGAAGATATCCCCGGTATACACCACCAGCGCGAACGACACCGTCGGCAGGAAGCCACCGAACCAGCCGTTGCCGATGTGGTAGGGCAGGGACATCGAGGTATAACGGATACGGGTCGGGAACAGCTCGACCATCACCGCCGCGAGTGGGCCGTAGGTCATGGTCGCGATCAGGATCATCGCCACGATCAGTACCACCACCATCACCTGGTTCACTTGCCCCGGGTCAGCCTTGGCCGGGTACCCCGCCTGCTCGATCGCCGAACGCATGGCGGTTTCGTCGAAACCGTTGATGGTCTTGTCGCCAATGTTGACCACCACCTCGCTGCCGGCCACGCTCACCGAGCTGTACGGCAGCCCCTGCTTGACCAGGAACGTCTTGACCTTGTCGCACGGGCTGTCGAAACGCGCCTTGCCGACCGGGTCGAACTGGAAGGTGCAGCCCTGCGGGTCGGCGGTGACCACGATCGGCGCCTGACGGCTGGCGGCGTCGATCTGTGGGTTGGCGTAATGGCTGAGCGCCTTGAACAGGGGGAAGTACAGCACGGTCGCCAGCAACAGGCCCAGCATCAGAATCGGCTTCCGCCCGATGCGGTCCGACAGCCAACCGAAGAACACGAAGAACGGCGCCCCGATCACCACACTGATGATCAGCAGGGTGTTGGCCTGGGCGGGGTCCATCTTGAGCATCTGGGTCATGAAGAACAGCACGTAGAACTGCGCCGTGTAGAAGGTCACCGCCTGGCCAGCGTTGATGCTGAACAGGGCGGTGAGTACCACCTTGAGGTTCGGCCAGGAGGTGAACGATTCACGGATCGGCGACTTGCTGATCTTGCCCTGGGCCTTCATTTTCACGAAGGCCGGCGACTCGTGCATGCTCATGCGGATCCAGGTGGAGATCGCCAGCAGGAAGATCGACAGCAGGAACGGCAGGCGCCAGCCCCAGGTTTCGAACTGGTCGCCACTGATGTAGCGGCTGCCCAACACCACCAGCAGCGACAGCAGCAAGCCAAGGGTGGCGGTGGACTGGATGAAGCCGGTATGGAAGCCGCGCTTGCCTTGCGGCGCATGCTCGGCCACGTAGGTTGCCGCACCGCCGTACTCACCGCCCAGCGCCAGCCCCTGCAGCATGCGCAGGATCACCAGGATGATCGGTGCCGCGATGCCGATGCTGGCATAGGTTGGCAGCAGGCCGACGGCAAAGGTCGACAGGCCCATCAGCACGATGGTCACCAGGAAGGTGTACTTGCGCCCGATCATGTCGCCCAGCCGGCCGAACACCAGCGCACCGAAGGGGCGAACCAGGAAGCCGGCGGCGAAGGCCATGAGGGCAAAGATGAAGGCCGTGGTGTCGTTGACCCCAGCAAAGAACTGCTTGCTGATGACCGCTGCCAGCGCGCCATAGAGAAAAAAGTCATACCACTCGAAAACCGTCCCGAGGGATGACGCGAAAATGATCTTTCGTTCTTCGCGACGGCTGGTGCCGCTGGCCGTCGCACCCTGCTCTTGGATGTAATCCGACATCGTTGCTGTCCTCGGCCCACAGGCCACAGTGATTATTCTTTTTGTTCCACTGTCGGCAGCTTCCGACCGCAAGCTGCCGGTGTTGCACGCACCCGGGTCAGGGCGTCGGTATTGCGTCTTCGTTTAGGTAGGTCTGGGTTGCGGCTCCTTTGAGGATAAGTTGCGCCGCCTTCTCGGCGATCATCAGCGTGGGTGAACAGGTATTGCCGGAGGTGATCTGCGGCATGATCGAGGCATCGGCCACACGCAGGCCGGGTATGCCGTGTACCCGCAACTGGTTATCCACAACATCCAGTGGGCCGCTGCCCATGCGGCAGGTACCCACAGGGTGGAAGATGGTGGTACCGATCTTGCCGGCGGCCTCGAACAGGTCCTCTTCACTTTGCAGGGCTGCGCCCGGCAGGTATTCCTGTGGCGCGAACGCGGCGAGGGCAGGGGCCTGGACAATGCGCCGGGTGATCCGGATGGCGTCGGCGGCAACCCGCAAATCTTCAGGGTCACTGAGGTAGTTGGGGTCGATCCGTGGCGCGCTGTGCATATCTGCAGCACCGATGTCGATGCGCCCGCGGCTGAGCGGCCGCAGGTTGCACACCGAGGCGGTGAATGCCGGGAAGCGGTGCAACGGCTCGCCGAAGCGCTCCAGCGACAAGGGCTGCACGTGGTACTGCAAGTTGGCGGTGGCGTGCTCGGGGCTGGAGCGCACGAACGCGCCCAACTGGCTGGGGGCCATGGCCAGTGGGCCGCTGCGGTCGTACAGGTAACGCAGGCCCATGCCCATCTTGCCCCACACGCTGTTGGCCATCTGGTTGAGGGTGCGAGTGTTGCGGACCTGGTAGATCAGGCGCAATTGCAGGTGGTCCTGCAGATTGCCACCGACGCCGGGCATGTCATGGCGCACGCCGATCCCCAAGTCTTCCAGCAATTTGCGCGGGCCGATACCGGAGCGCTGGAGGATGCCCGGCGAGCCCACGGCCCCGGCACACAGAATGATCTCGCGCCGCGCAGCGAATTCGTGCCAGGCATTCTGCCAGCGGGCTTTTACCGCACGCGCACGGGTGTTGTTGAGCAGCACCTGGTCGACTTCCACGCCGGTCAGCACCGTCAGGTTCGGCCGGCTCATCACTGGCCGCAGAAACGCCTTGGACGCATTCCAGCGCACACCGCTGCGCTGGTTGACCTGAAAGTATCCACAGCCCTGGTTATCACCCGTGTTGAAATCGTCGACGTTGGCGATGCCGCTTTGCTCGGCCGCATCGCGGAAGGCGTCGAGAATCGGCCAGCTGTAGCGCTGGCGCTCGACCCGCCATTCACCGGCAGCGCCATGGTGCTCGCTGTCACCGGCAAAGTGGTTTTCGCTGGCCTTGAACAGGGGCAGTACGTCCTGCCAGGCCCAGCCTGAGTTGCCTTGCTCGGCCCAGCGATCATAGTCGGCCGCCTGGCCGCGCATGTAGATCATGCCGTTGATCGAGGAACAACCGCCAAGCACCTTGCCCCGTGGGTAACCCAGGCTGCGGCCGCCCAGGCCGTTCTGCGCCTCGGTCTTGAAGCACCAGTCGGTGCGGGGGTTACCGATGCAGTAGAGGTAGCCGACAGGAATGTGTATCCAGGGATAGTTGTCACGGCCACCCGCTTCAAGCAGCAGCACGCGGCAGGAAGGGTCGACGGACAAGCGATTGGCCAGCAGGCACCCGGCAGGACCGGCACCCACGACCACGTAGTCGAAGACAGAATCGGCTGATGGCATGTGCAACCTCGCGCCTGATTATTATTCTTGTCCCGCACCATCTTATTGATTAATTTCGCTGTGGAAACACGAGATTTCGCGCAGCCGCTGTGCGTTTTAGCACAGCGACAACCATTGAACGCACACGGTCATTGTGGGAACGACCGCGTAATCGAGATGCAGGGATCAGCATGTTCGACTGGAACGATTTGCGGTTTTTCCTCGAGTTGCAACGCAGCGGCCGCCTGCTCACCGCTGCCAAACGCCTCAACACCACCCACAGCACAGTAGCCCGGCATATCGAGAGCATCGAGAAAAGCCTGGGCACGCCCCTGTTCGTGCAGCACGCCCAGGGCTACGACCTGACCCCCTCCGGCCAGGCCTTGCTCAAGCACGCCGAAGCCATGGAAAACGTGGCTTTGCTGGCGCAGGAAGAAATTACCCAGGCCATCACCCCGCTGGGCAAGATCCGCCTGGGGGTGACCGAAGGCATCGGCATCATGTTCTTCACCCCGCGCATGAACGCGCTGTTCGAGCGCTACCCGGGCCTTGAGGTGGAGCTGGTGGCCGTACCGCGCTTCGTCAGCATCCTCAACCGCGAGGCGGAAATCAGCATCCACCTGGAGCGGCCCAATGCCGACCTGCTGATCACCCGTAAGCTCACTGACTATCGCCTGGCCCTGTACGCGAGCCGGGCCTACCTCGACCGCGCGCCGCCGCTGCGCACCCGCGAAGACCTGGCCCGGCACAGCTGGATCGGCTACGTCGATGACCTGCTGTTCAGCCAGGAGCTGCTGTTTCTCAACAGCTTCTGCCGGTCGCCCAGCGTGGCATTTCGCAGCACCAGCGTGATCGCCCAGCAACAAGCCGCACGCGCAGGGCTTGGCATTGCCGTGTTGCCCAACTTCATGGCGCGCCACGACCCGACGCTGGTCCGTGTGCTGCCCAGCGAAACCATCCAGCGCAGTTACTGGATCTGCACGCGGCGTGAGCTGCACAAGTCAGTGCGCCTGCGGGTCGTGTGGGACTACCTGCTGGCGCTGTGTGCCGCCGAACAGGGCGAGCTGTTAGCTCAATAGAACCTTGCCAGCCAGCAGCAGGGCGGCCAACCAACCGGCCACGGCAAACATCTGTTGCAAACGTGGCCCAGCCAGCCTGGCCGCCAGTGGCCGCGCCAGCAGCAAGCCGGTCACCGCGCCGACCGCAAAGGGGGCACCAACCTGCCAGTGCATTACCCCCGCCAGGCTGGCGCTGACCACGCTACCGGTGGACACCAGCGCAATCACCGCCAGCGAGGTAGAGACGATGCTGGCCATGCGCAGGTTGGTGTAGCGGTTCAAGGCCGGAATAATCACGAAGCCACCGCCCACCCCCAGCAGGCCGGACAACAACCCCGACAGCGCACCGGTCATTGCCAGGGCCCGTGCGCAGGGGAGCGTCCAACGCAAACGCCCTTGCAACGGGTTGAGCACGCAAGGCTCGATGTAGCGGTGCGCATCGTTAGCTTCGCCGCGCAGCTCCCTGGCGGCCTTGCGCCAGATGCGCAGGCAGGCGTAGACCAGCACGCAGGCGAATATCAGCACCAGCGGTGTATTGGGCACGCGGTGCGCCAGCATCAAGCCAAAGGGGGCGACCGCGATGCCGATCAGGGCAATGAACAACGCCGCCCGGTAGCGCACCAGGCCTTGGCGCAAACCCAGCACGGCGCCCACGGCGGCAGCCAGGCCCACGGCCAACAGGCCGACGGGCGCCGCCTCGACCATCGACAGGCCAAGGCCAAACACCAGCAGTGGCACCGCCAGAATACCGCCCCCGGCGCCGGTCAATGCCAACACCGCACCAATGATCGCGCCCAGGCCCGCGCCCAACAGTTGATGTTCGATCACTTGCCGGCCTCGGCTACCAGTGGCTGCGGGCGCGCCAGCCATTCACGCCCTTTGAGCATGCCTTTCCAGTACAAGGGTGGCAGTACCCGCGCCTTCAGCAACCAGGCCAGGCGCGTCGGCTGGCGGCCATCGAGCAACCAGCGCGGGAAGCTCGGCGCCACCTTGCCGCCATAGGTGAACTCGGCCAGCACGATCTTGCCGCGCTCGACGGTCAGTGGGCACGAGCCATAGCCGTCGTACTGGGCGAGGGTAGGCAGCCTGCCCAGCGCCACCAGCACATTGTTGGCCACTACCGGCGCCTGCTTGCGCGCTGCTGCGGCAGTCTTGGCATTGCTGGTGCTGGCCACGTCGCCCAAGGCATGGATGTTGGTGAATTTTCGGTGGCGCAAGGTCTGCGGGTCGACATCGACCCAGCCTGCGCTATCGGCCAGCGGGCTTTCCCGAATGAATTCGGGCGCCACTTGCGGCGGTACCACGTGCAGCATGTCGAAGGGCTCGATGCGGGTTTCATGGCTACCATCGGGCAACGTACGCACGAACGTCGCGCGCTTGCCGGGGCCATCCACCGCCACCAGGCGGTGGGCGTAATTGAGGTCCACGGCGTACTTGTCGATATAGGCCATCAATGCAGGGACGTAGTCGGCTACGCCAAACAGCACGGCACCGGCGTTGAAGAAACTGGCTTTTACATCGCCCAAATGGCCCTGGCGCAGCCAATGATCGCAAGACAGGTACAGCGCCTTCTGCGGCGCGCCGGCACACTTGATCGGCATTGGCGGCTGGGTGAACAGGGCACGGCCTTGCCTGAGGTTTTGCACCAGCTGCCAGGTGTAAGGCGCCAGGTCATAGCGGTAGTTCGAGGTCACGCCGTTGCGGCCAAGGGTCTCGCTCAGGCCGTCGATGGCCTGCCAGTCGAGTTTCAGGCCAGGGCAAACCACCAACTGCTCGTAGCTGATGGCGCGGCCATCCTCAAGCACGACCAGTTGGCCCAACGGGTCGATGCCCTGCACCCGCGCCTTGATCCATTGCACCCCCCGGGGAATGGTCGAGGCCATGGTGCGCGCCGTGCTCGGCGCCTTGAACACACCGGCGCCGACCATCGTCCAGCCCGGCTGGTAGTAGTGCACGTCGGCGGGGTCGATCAGTGCGATGTCCAATGACGGATCACGGCTGATCAGGCTGGACGCCGTGGCGATACCGGCGGCACCGGCACCGACGATGACCACTTTGTGGTGGTCGGTAGTGGAAGCATTGGCAGGGGACAGCAAGGCAGGCATGGCGGTAGTTCCTGGAAATCTCGTTATGGGTAGAAGCGATCAAAGCGTGTTCAGTGGAATCTTCAGGTAGCTCACGCCATTGGCCTCGGGCTCGGGAAAATGACCGCTGCGCATGTTCACCTGCACCGATGGCAGAATCAGCACGGGCATGTCGAGGGTCTTGTCACGGGCCTCGCGCATGGCTACGAAGCTGTCTTCATCAACGCCGTGATGGATGTGAATATTGCTGCCGCGCTGCTCGGCCACGGTCGTGACGTACTGCATCGCGCGCCCGCCAGGCAGGTAGTCGTGGCACAGGAACAACCGGGTCTGGTCGGGGAAGGCCAGCAGGCGGCGGATCGACCGGTACAGGGTGCGTGCGTCGGCGCCGGGGAAGTCGCAGCGCGCCGTACCGTAGTCGGGCATGAACAGCGTGTCGCCGACGAACACCGCCGTTTCACCACCATCCACCACCACATAACTCATGCATGCCGGGGTGTGCCCCGGGGTGTGCAAGGCACGGGCGTGCAAGTTGCCGATGCGAAAACCTTCCTCGTCCTCAAGCAGTACATCGAACTGGCTGCCGTCCCGGGCAAAACCCGGCTCGGCATTGAACAGCGCGCCGAAGACTTTTTGCACCTGGGTGATGTGCGCACCGATGGCGGTGTGGCCGCCAAGTTTTTCCTTCAGGTAGGCGGCTGCCGAAAGGTGATCGGCGTGAACATGGGTTTCCAGAATCCACTGCACCTGGCCACCCAGCGCCTCAACCTGGGCGATCAAGCGGTCTGCCGATGCGGTGCAGGTACGCCCGGACTTGGGGTCGTAGTCCAGCACACTGTCGATCAACGCGCACTTGCGCGTCTCGCTGTCCATGAGCAGGTAGCTGATGGTCGAGGTCGCCTCGTCGAAGAAGGCTTCCACGTGAAGGTTGTTACCGATGATCATCACGTTCTCCAAAGTTTCCTGCACCCTTTGTAGAGGCGTAGGCAGTGACCGGAGGTTTATCAAGATACATGCCAGGGTTTTTCATGGGCATGGGCCAATGAATGCGGCCCTGCCTGGCACGCGCCAGGCAACATGGCAGCCACATTGACAGTCGACTGTCAGCCAATGGCAGTGTTTGGCAGTCCTTGCTACCCTCCGCCGGGTTATCACATCGGTGCCCCCATGCCTGAAGCCCATCACATCATCCTAGCGCTGGTTTCCTACCTCGAACACGATGCGCTGCCCACCATCGTGCTGGATACCGACTACAACATCCTCGCCGCCAACGCCGCCTACCGCCGCCAGTTCGGCCGAGACGAGCAGGCGCCGTTGGGTGAAAAGTGCCACAAGGTCTCGCACCACTACGCGGTACCTTGCGACCAGGCAGGTGAACATTGCCCGATGCGCAAGGCGTGGGACAGCAAGGTGCCGGAGCGCGTGCTGCACATTCATCACACCCCGCGAGGCCCTGAGCATGTGGATGTCGAACTGCGGCCGATCCTGGACGAGCAGGGCAGGGTGGTCGCCTTTGTCGAGCGGCTCACCACGATCACCCTAGCCTCGGCGCAGCCCCAGCAACAAGGCTTGGTCGGGCGGGCGCCAGCGTTCAAGGCGGCACTGGCCAGCCTGCAGCGCGCCGCCCCCGCGCAAATTCCGGTGTTGTTGCAGGGTGAATCGGGTACCGGTAAAGAGCTGTTCGCCCGCGCCATCCACATGGGCAGCCCGCGCGCCAGTGGGCCGTTGGTGGTGGTCGACTGCACCGGTTTGACCGAGTCGCTGTTCGAGAGCGAATTGTTCGGCTACGAGAAGGGCGCGTTCACTGGCGCCAACCAGCGCAAGATCGGCCTGGCCGAAGCGGCCCATGGCGGCACGTTGTTCCTCGATGAAATCGGCGAGGTGCCGATGGCGATGCAGGTGAAGTTGCTGCGCCTGATCGAATCCGGCAGCTTCCGCCCGGTGGGCAGCCTGCGCACCGTGCACGCGGATTTCCGCCTGGTGTCGGCAACACACAAACCGCTCAAGAAGATGGTCGCTGAGGGTACTTTCCGTGAGGATCTGTATTACCGCATCAGTGGCTTTCCGATCCGGCTGCCCGCACTGCGCGAGCGTGTGGAAGACCTGCCATTGCTTGCCGAGAGCCTCCTTCAGCGTATGGCTGGCAAGCCGACGCCGAGCCTGACCGATGGCGCGCTGAAACAGCTAGGCCTGCATCCATTCCCAGGCAACATCCGCGAGCTGCGTAATATCCTGGAAAGGGCAAGGCTGTTTGCCGATGACGGGCTGATCCGCCCCGAGCATCTACCCGAAGATATCGGCCCGCAGAGCGCGCCAGGTTTCACCAAGGGCAGGGGGCATGGCGACTTGAGTGAGCTGGCGCAGGCGCTGGATCAGTTTCAGGGGCCACGCAGTGAACTGGCCCGGCATCTTGGCATGAGCGAGCGCACGCTCTATCGGCGGTTGAAGGCGCTGGGCCTGGGCACGATGTGATCGCCTGGTTCACCTTTACCCGACCTTTACCTCTGGCCAAGGATTAGGCTGGCAAAACCGCTGTCTGAACAGTTAACCGCACCAGGCGCTCAGTGAGTTGCGCCGGGCCTTAACATGCAGAGGATCAGCATCACATGAAGAAAACCCTGACCGTGCTTTGCGCCGCGCTGATGTTCAGCGTACCGCTGGCCAGTTTCGCTCAACCTGGCCCGCCCCAGGGGCATGACAACGGTCCCGCCCATCAGGGCAACCCTCAGCATGGCGGCCCCCAACATGGAAAGCAGCCGCAACAAGGGCGCCCGGGCAACGGCCACGCGCCGGCCTACAAAAATCCAAACTACCGCCCTCAGGCGGGGATGCCGGTACCGCATCAGCAATGGCAACGCGGTCATGCCGTTGACCCCCGTTACCGCGGCGACCGCTATTGGGTGACTGACTGGCGCGCACGTCACCTCTATGCACCGCCGCGTGACCACCGTTGGTTGTCCGTGAACGGCGATTACGTGCTGGTGGCCATCGCCAGCGGGGTGATTGTAAATATTCTCAGTGGGTACTGAGGCCGCCAAAATCGAGGTAAAAAAAAGCCCGCTTGCGCGGGCTTTCTAATGGCGGTTGTCTGAACCTGATCAGAAGTCCAGGTTCGACACCGACAACGCATTGCTTTCGATGAACTCGCGGCGAGGCTCCACCGCGTCACCCATCAGGGTGTTGAAGATCTGATCGGCAGCGATCGCGTCTTCGATAGTGACCTTGAGCATGCGGCGCACGGTTGGGTCCATGGTGGTTTCCCACAGCTGGTCCGGGTTCATCTCACCCAGCCCTTTGTATCGCTGGATGGTGTGGCGCTTGGTGCTCTCGTTCATCAGCCAGTCCAGGCCTTCCTTGAACTCGACAATCGCCTTGCGACGCTCACCGCGCTTAACATAGGCACCTTCACCCAGCAGGCTAGACAGCTTGGCACCGATGTTGACCACGGTACGGTAGTCGTTGCTGCCGAAGAAATCGCGGTTGAACGTGATGTAGCTGGCCAGACCGTGCGAGGTGATTTCCACTTCCGGCAGCCAGACATTGCGCTCTTTGTCTTCGCGAAGGCTGGCATTGTAAGCCAGGCCCGACTTCTGGGTATTGCTCAGACGCTCCTGGAACTTGGCCAGCCAGGCCTGCATCACAGCGTGGTCGCCCAACTGCTCCAGGGTGACTTCCGGCAGGTAGATGAAGTGCTCGGTCAGCTCCTGTGGGTACAGGCGCGACAAACGCTTGAGGGTCTTCATCACCCCACGGAACTCGTTCACCAGGCTTTCCAGTTGTACACCGGAAACCGCTGGCGCCGACTCGTCCAGGTGCAGGCTGGCATCTTCCAGGGCCGATTGGGTCATGTATTCTTCCATGGCCTCGTCGTCCTTGATGTACTGCTCCTGCTTGCCTTTCTTCACCTTGTACAACGGTGGCTGGGCAATATAGATATAGCCACGCTCGACCAGCTCAGGCAGCTGACGGAAGAAGAAGGTCAGCAACAAGGTACGGATGTGCGAACCGTCAACGTCAGCATCGGTCATGATGATGATGTTGTGATAACGCAGCTTGTCGATGTTGTACTCTTCGCGACCGATACCACAGCCCAGCGCAGTGATCAGCGTGCCGACCTCCTGGGACGAGATCATCTTGTCGAAACGAGCCTTCTCGACGTTGAGGATCTTGCCCTTCAGCGGCAGGATAGCCTGGGTGCGACGGTTGCGACCTTGCTTGGCCGAGCCACCTGCGGAGTCACCCTCCACCAGGTACAGTTCGGAAAGGGCAGGGTCCTTTTCCTGGCAGTCAGCCAACTTGCCAGGCAGGCCAGCGATGTCCAGTGCGCCTTTACGGCGAGTCATCTCACGCGCCTTGCGCGCCGCTTCACGCGCTCGGGCAGCGTCGATCATCTTGCCGACAACAGCTTTGGCTTCGTTCGGGTTTTCCAGCAGGAAGTCCGAGAAGTACTTGTTCATCTCCTGTTCCACGGCAGTCTTCACTTCCGAGGAGACCAGCTTGTCCTTGGTCTGGGAGCTGAACTTGGGGTCCGGGACTTTGACCGAGATGATCGCGGTCAAGCCTTCACGGGCGTCATCGCCAGTGGTTGCGACCTTGTTCTTCTTGGCCAGGCCTTCCTGCTCGATGTAGCTGTTCAGGCTACGGGTCAGCGAAGAACGGAAGCCCACCAGGTGAGTACCACCATCACGCTGCGGAATGTTGTTGGTGAAGCACAACAGGTTCTCGTTGAAGCTGTCGTTCCACTGCAGGGCGACTTCAACGCCCACACCATCTTCACGCTGAACACTGAAGTGGAACACCTGGGTGTTAACCGGCGTCTTGTTGGTGTTCAGGTACTCGACGAAAGCCCGCAGGCCACCTTCGTACTTGAAGAACTCTTCCTTACCGCTGCGTTCATCCTTGAGCAGAATGCCGACGCCCGAGTTAAGGAACGACAGCTCACGGATCCGCTTGGCCAGGATATCCCAGCTGAAGTGGATGTTTTTGAACGTCTCAGCCGAAGGCTTGAAATGGATGTGGGTACCGGTCGTTTCGCTGTCACCGACAATCGCCATCGGTGCCTGGGGGACACCATGAACGTAGGTCTGCTCCCAGATCTTGCCGCTGCGACGTACTGTCAGTACCAGCTTTTCGGACAGAGCGTTCACTACAGAAACACCCACGCCGTGCAGGCCGCCGGATACTTTGTACGAGTTGTCGTCGAACTTACCGCCGGCGTGCAGCACGGTCATGATGACCTCCGCTGCGGAAACGCCTTCTTCTTTGTGCACATCAACCGGAATGCCGCGACCGTTGTCGCGCACGCTGATGGATTCATCCGTGTGGATGATGACGGTGATGTCATCGCAATGACCGGCGAGGGCTTCGTCGATCGAGTTGTCGACCACTTCGAAGACCATGTGGTGCAGGCCGCTACCATCATCGGTGTCGCCAATGTACATGCCGGGACGCTTGCGTACGGCATCCAAACCTTTCAGCACCTTGATGCTGGAGGAGTCGTACGTTTGATTTTCGCTCATGCCTTCACTCCCGATGGTCGTGGGTCTGGGTGATACAGCCTTGTTCCACGTGGAACAAAGCAACTGGCGTTTCCGTCTGCCAGCCTTCCCTCAGTAATTCGTGATCTACACAGGTGATGAACACCTGGCAGCGTAATTCTTCAAGCAAGCGGCACAATGCGCGGCGGTGTTGCTCGTCCAGTTCTGACGGCAAATCATCCACGAGATAAATACAGTGACCGCGGCGAGCCTGACTGACGAGGTGCCCTTGGGCAATGCGTAGCGCACACACCACAAGTTTCTGCTGCCCTCGCGACAGAATGTCGGCTGCGTTGTTGGCAGCCAATCGAAGTCGTAGATCAGCACGCTGCGGACCAGCCTGGGTATGGCCCATCTGCTGATCACGAAGGAGAGAGGAGGCGAGTACTTCGTTGAGTTCCCGGTCCTTGTCCCAGCCTCGGTAATAGCTCAGGGTCAACCCGTCAAGCTCGACCAGTTCGCTCAGGGTTCGCTCGAAGACGGGCTTCAAGGCCATGATGTAGTTGCGACGGTATTCATCTATTTCCGCGCTGGCCAGGCACAATTCCCGGTCCCAGGCGGCTTGCGAAGCTGGGTCAAGTGTACCATGCCGCAACCACGAGTTTCGCTGCCTGAGCGCCTTCTGCAGACGCTGCCAGGCAGGCAAAAACCGAGGTTCCACGTGGAACACTCCCCAATCCAGGAACTGGCGGCGAATTTTCGGGGCGCCCTCCAGCAACCTGAAACTGTCTGGGTTGATCAGCTGCAATGGCAACAGTTCGGCCAGCTGCGCAGCACTTTTGGCATTCTGCCCGTCGATGCGAATTGTGAACTCGCCTTGCCGTTCACGAGATACCCCCAGGTTGCTGGTGCCTCCCGACGTCAACTCGACCTCGCCAAACACGGTGCACGCTGGCTGCTCGTATTGGATGACGGGGTTAAGACGCGTACTGCGGAAGGACCGCGCCAGCCCAAGCAGGTGCACAGCTTCAAGCACACTGGTCTTGCCGCTGCCATTAGCACCGTAGAGGATGTTGATGCGGGGAGAAGGTGAGAGGGTCACCGGGTGCAGGTTGCGCACCGCGGTGACCATGATACGTCGAAGGGACATTCGCTCTGCTACAGGTTACAGACGCATTGGCATGACAACGTAGGACGAATCATCATTGCCAGCCTCCTGCAGCAGCGCACTGCTGTTGGAGTCGGACAGAATCAGACGCACCTGCTCGGTTGTCATGACGCCCAGCACGTCCAGCAGGTAGCTGACGTTGAAGCCGATTTCCAGCGCGCTGCCGTTATAGTCGACGCTGATTTCTTCTTCAGCTTCTTCCTGTTCCGGGTTATTGGCCTGAATCTTCAATTGGCCAGCGGCCAGTTGCAGGCGAATACCGCGGTACTTCTCGTTGGACAGGATGGCAGTACGGCTGAAGGCCTCACGCAGTGCCTGACGATCACCCACCACCAGTTTGTCGCCGCCCTTGGGCAATACGCGCTCGTAGTCAGGGAACTTGCCGTCCACCAGCTTGGAGGTGAAGGTGAATTCGCCGGTGGTCGCGCGGATATGGTGCTGCCCCAGGACGATACTGACCATGCCTTCAGGGTCGGTCAGCAGACGCGCCAGCTCAAGGATACCTTTGCGCGGCACGATGACCTGATGGCGATCATCCTGCTCGATGGGTGCACTCATCGAGCACAGTGCCAGGCGGTGACCATCGGTAGACACCGCACGCAGGGTGTTACGCGATACCTCCAGCAGCATGCCGTTGAGGTAGTAGCGAACATCTTGCTGGGCCATGGCGAAGCTGGTGCGCTCGATCAGGCGGCGCAGCTTGCTCTGCTCCAGGTTGCAGGTCAGCGAGCCCGGGCCTTCTTCCACAGTCGGGAAGTCATTGGCAGGCAGGGTCGACAGGGTAAAGCGGCTGCGGCCGGCCTTGACCAACAGTTTTTGCTCGTCGACCTTGATATCGATCAGGACGTCGTTCGGCAGGCTTTTGCAGATGTCCATCAGCTTGCGCGCCGGGACAGTGATTTCGCCAGGCTCGGCTGGCTCTTCGAGTTGCACGCGGCCTACCAGTTCGACTTCCAGGTCGGTACCGGTCAACGACAGCTGCTGGCCTTGCACAACCAGCAATACGTTAGACAGGACCGGCAAGGTCTGACGGCGCTCGACGACACCGGCGACCAGTTGCAGGGGTTTCAACAGGGCTTCGCGTTGAATGGTGAAATGCATGGTCTAGTCCCTTGCCTTCAATTAGCTGCGCAGACGGCCATCAGGTCGTCAGCGTCCGCAGCAGGTTCTTGTAGTCCTCGCGGATGTCCGCGTCGGATTCCTTCAGTTCGTTGATCTTGCGGCAGGCGTGCAGCACGGTCGTGTGGTCGCGACCACCAAACATGTCGCCGATCTCCGGCAGACTGTGGTTGGTCAGCTCCTTCGACAGGGCCATGGCCACCTGGCGCGGGCGCGCGACAGAGCGCGAGCGCCGTTTGGACAACAGATCGGAGATCTTGATCTTGTAGTACTCGGCCACGGTGCGCTGGATGTTATCCACACTGACCAATTTGTCCTGCAGTGCCAGCAGATCCTTCAGCGATTCGCGAATCAGTTCGATGGTGATGTCGCGGCCCATGAAGTGCGAGTGAGCAATTACCCGCTTCAGTGCACCTTCAAGTTCACGGACGTTGGACCGGATGCGCTGGGCAATGAAGAAGGCTGCGTCATGCGGCAGCTCGACTTTGGCCTGGTCGGCCTTCTTCATCAGGATCGCCACACGGGTTTCCAGCTCTGGCGGCTCGACTGCAACGGTCAGGCCCCAGCCGAAGCGGGACTTCAGGCGTTCTTCCAGGCCTTCGATTTCTTTCGGGTAGCGGTCGGAGGTGAGGATCACCTGCTGGCCGCCCTCGAGCAGGGCGTTGAAGGTGTGGAAAAACTCTTCCTGCGAGCGCTCCTTGCGGGCGAAGAACTGGATATCGTCGATCAGCAGCGCATCGACCGAGCGATAGAAGCGCTTGAATTCGTTGATGGCATTGAGCTGCAGCGCCTTGACCATGTCGGCGACGAAACGCTCCGAGTGCAGGTAGACCACCTTGGCATTCGGGTTTTTCTTCAGCAGGTGGTTACCCACAGCATGCATCAAGTGGGTTTTGCCCAGGCCGACGCCGCCATAAAGGAAGAGCGGGTTGTAGCCATGCTTGGGGTTGTCGGCGACCTGCCAGGCAGCCGCACGCGCCAGCTGGTTCGACTTACCTTCGACGAACGTGTCGAAGGTGAACGTGCGGTTCAGGTAACTGGTGTGCTTGAGCGCGCCTTCAACCTGAACGGTGCGCTGTTCGGTACGGGTGCTGGTAGCCGGCACCGGCGCAGGCTCGGCCAT